>NZ_CP067113.1:332311-664622 GCF_016615955.1 Luteimonas sp. MC1750 | reverse complement strand
CCATCGAGTCGCCCTCGGCGTGGTCGATCAGGCGCCCTGCCCGCTCGGACTGCGTGCCCGCCTCCATCTCCGCGATGATCGCGTCGAGGTCGCTCGCCGCGGAGTCGATGGCACCGGTGAGCGGATAACAGCCCAGCGTGCGGAATCGCACGCGCCGCAGCACCGGCTGCTCGCCGGCGCGCAGCTGGAAGCGATCGTCGTCGACCATCACCAGGGTGCCGTCACGCTCGACCACCGGCCGTTCGGCGGCGAAATACAGCGGCACCACCGGGATGCGTTCGCGGCGGATGTAGCGCCACACGTCCAGCTCGGTCCAGTTCGACAGCGGGAAGACGCGCGTGCTTTCGCCGGGATTCACGCGCGCGTTGTACAGGTTCCAGAGCTCCGGACGCTGCCGGCGCGGATCCCAGCGCTGGTTGCCGTCGCGGAAGGAAAACACGCGCTCCTTGGCGCGCGACTTCTCCTCGTCGCGGCGTGCGCCGCCGATCGCGGCGTCGTAGCCGCCTTCGGCCAGGGCCTGCTTCAGCGCCAGGGTCTTCATCACCTCGGTGTGGCGGCTGGCGCCGTGGCTCTGCGGCCCGATGCCGTCGCGCACGCCGTCGGGATTGATGTGCACGCGCAGCTCGACGCCGGTCTCGGCCGCGCGGCGGTCGCGGAAGGCGATCATCTCGCGGAACTTCCACGTGGTGTCGACGTGCAGCAGCGGGATCGGCGGCCTGGCCGGCGCGAACGCCTTCAGCAGCAGGTGCAGCAGCACCGAGCTGTCCTTGCCGATCGAATACAGCATCACCGGCCGGCGGCACTGGCCCGCGACCTCGCGCAGGATGTGCAGGCTCTCCGCCTCGAGGCGGTCCAGCTGCCGGCCGATCGCGCCTGCGTTCACGAGCGCCCGTAGACGTCTTCGTAGCGGACGATGTCGTCTTCGCCCAGGTAGTCGCCCGACTGCACCTCGATCAGCTCCAGCACTTCGGTGCCGGGGTTCTCCAGCCGGTGCTTCGCACCCAGCGGGATGTAGGTCGACTGGTTGGCGTGCAGCTCGAAGACGTCGTTGTCGCGGGTCACGCGCGCGGTGCCGCGGACCACGATCCAGTGCTCGGCGCGGCACGTGTGCGACTGCAGCGACAGCCGGCCGCCGGGCTTGACCTTGATCCGCTTGACCTGGAAGCCCTCGTCCTGGTCGATCGAGTCGTAGCTGCCCCAGGGCCGGTGCACTTCGCGGTGCAGCACGGCGTGGCTGCGGTCGCCGGCCTTGAGCTGCGCGACCACCTCCTTGACCTGTTGCACCCGGTCCTTGCGCGCGACCAGCACCGCATCGTCGGTCTCCACCACCACCAGGTCATCGACGCCGACCAGGGCGACCATGCGCCGCGACCAGACGTAGCTGCCGTGGCTGTCGACGGCGATGACCTCGCCGTTGTGGGCGTTGCCGTCGGCATCCTGCGGGCTGACCGCCCACAGCGCCGACCACGAGCCGACGTCGTTCCAGCCGATGTCGACCGGAAGCACCATGGCGCGCGAGGTCCGCTCCATCACCGCGTAGTCGATCGAGTCCGAGGGCGACGCGGCGAAGGCGTCGCGCTCCAGGCGCACGAAGTCGCCGTCGCGGCCGGCACCGTCGAAGGCGCGGCGCACGGCCTCGAGCATGTCGGGACGGAACTGGCCCAGCTCTTCGAGGTAGCGCGATGCGCGGAACAGGAACATGCCGCTGTTCCAGTAGTAGCCGCCGGCGTCCAGGTACGCCTGGGCGGTGGCGGCATCGGGCTTCTCGACGAAGCGCAGCACCGGGCGCACGCCAACCGCCCCGCCAGGCCCTGCCGCGCCGGGTTCGTTCGCTCGCGCCTGGTCCGCACCAGCCTGGATGTATCCAAACCCTGTTTCCGGGGCTTCGGGCACGATGCCGAAGGTCACCAGCGCGCCGGATTCCGCCGCCGGCATCGCTTCGCGCACGGCGGCCTGGAAGGCGGCCGCGTCACGCACCACGTGGTCCGAGGGCAGCACCAGCAGCAGCGGATCAGCGCCCCCGGCCATCGCCTGCAGCGCGGCCGCGGCAATCGCCGGCGCGGTGTTGCGGCCCACCGGTTCGAGCACGATGGCGGCGCCGTCGACGCCGACCTGGCGCAGCTGCTCGCCGGCCAGGAAGCGGTGCTCCTCGTTCGCGACCACGATCGGCGCCAGGGTCGACAGGGGCGCCACCCGCAGCCAGGTGTCCTGCAGCATCGTCCGCTCGCCCGCCAAGGCCAGGAACTGCTTCGGATAGGCCTCGCGCGACAACGGCCACAGCCGCGTGCCGGAGCCTCCGGACAGGAGCACGGGTTGCAGCTGGGTCATGGTGCGGTGGGCCTGCGCTGTCGTGGGGCAAGCGCGGAGTTTACCCTGTGCACCGACGCCGCCTCGCCGGCCCGGAGACCGCATGACCACCGCCATCCACGACAGTCGCGCGACCGAGCGCGGCGACTGGGCACGCGCCGCCGCCGGCAGCGACACCCTGACCCTCGAACGCGCGTCCACCGACGCCGGGTTCCGCAGCTACTGGCGCGCACGCGACGCGGGCGCCGCCACCCGGGTGGTGATGGATTCCCCGCCGGAGCTGGAGGACGTACGCCCGTGGCTGCGCATGCACGCGCTGCTCGAAGGCGGCGGCGTGCGCGTTCCGCGGGTGCTGGCGCGCGATGTCGAGCGCGGGTTCCTGCTGCTCGAAGACCTTGGCGTCGACACCCTGCTGCAGGCCATCGACCCCGCCAGTGCCGACGCGTACGTCGACGCCGCGATCGACCAGCTGTTGCGCATCCAGGCGATCCAGGCCCCGGATGACCTGCCGCGCTACGACGAAGCCCTGCTGGCGCGCGAGCTGCGCCTGTTCGACGCGTGGTTCCTCGGCCGCCACCTGGGCGTGCAGCCCGGCTGCGGCGACCTCGAAGCGCTCGACCTGGCCTACCGCGTGCTGATCGATGCCGCCCTGGCCCAGCCGCGCGTCCTGGTGCACCGCGACTACATGCCGCGCAACCTGATGCCGGTCGAAGGCGGCCTGGCGGTGCTCGACTTCCAGGACGCGGTGCTCGGCCCGGTGGCCTACGACCCGACCAGCCTGTTCAAGGACGCGTTCCTCAGCTGGCCGCCGGAACGCGTGGAGGGCTGGCTGCTGCGCTACCACGCCCGCGCGATCGACGCCGGCGTGCCGGTTCCGGCGGCGCCGGAGCGCTTCCTGCGCGACGCGCGGCTGATCGGCATCCAGCGCCACCTCAAGGTGCTGGGGATCTTCGCCCGCCTGCACCACCGCGACGGCAAGCCGAAGTACATCGCCGACGCGCCGCGCTTCCTGGCCTACCTGGACGAGGCGCTGCCGCACCATCCCGAGCTGGCCCCGCTCGCCGGGGTGATCGAGCGCCACGTGCGGCCGGCACTCGCCGCCATGACGGCCGCCTGAGCGCGCCGCCGTGAAGGCCCTCGTCTTCGCCGCCGGACTCGGCGAGCGCATGCGCCCGCTGACCGACACCACGCCCAAGCCGCTGCTCGAGGCGGGCGGCAGGACGCTGGTGGCCTGGCACCTCGAGAAGCTCGCGGCCGCTGGCGTGCGCGACGTGGTCCTCAACACCTCCTGGCTTGCACCGCAATTCCCCGCCACCCTGGGCGACGGCAGCCGCTGGGGGCTGCGCCTGCACTACGCCTTCGAGGGCGACATTCCCCTCGAGACCGGCGGCGGCATGCTGCACGCGCTGCCGCTGCTGGGCGATGCGCCCTTCCTCGCGGTCAACGGCGACATCTGGTGCGACCTGGATTTCGCCGCCCTGCCGCGCGAGCCGGAGGGCGCTGCGCACCTCGTCCTGGTCGACAACCCGACGCATCACCCGCAGGGCGACTTCTCCCTGGATGACGAAGGCCGCGTGCACGGCCACGGCGGCCCGCGCCTGACCTTTGCCGGCATCGGCATCTATCGACCTTCGCTGCTGCAGGACTGGCGCGCCACCATCGGCGACATGCCCGGCGCCGGCGACGATCCGCCACGCTTCAAGCTGGCCCCGCTGCTGCGCGCGGCGATGGACCGCAACGCCGTCACCGGCCAGCACCACCGCGGCCGCTGGACCGATGTCGGTACGCCCGCCAGGCTGGAGGCGCTCGCGCGGGAACTCAAACAGCCGCCTGACGCCGGGCGCACCTCCTGACCGCCATGGCCGGGCCCCTCGAGCCGATGGACACGACGCCCGCCACCGGCATCGACGCATGGGATGGCACGCTTGCGCATGCCCGCGAACTCCAGGCGCGGCTGGCCTCACGGGTCCAGCGGCGCGACGGCTTCGCGGTTCCGCTGCGCACGGTCGCGGGGCTGGCGTTCGACCTGCCCGCGCACGGCGGAACGCCCGGTGCCGCCGCGGTGCTCCTGGACGCCGACACCCTCGCCGTCCTGGGCCGGCAGGTGGTGCAGGTGGCGAACCCCTGGCCCGGGGCCGATGCGCCGCGATCGTTCCAGGTGATGCCCGCCATGGTCGCGGCCCTGTCCGGACTCCCGCATGCACCCGACCTCGCCTTCGTCGAAGGCCACGGCATCGCGCATCCGCAGGGACTCGGCGTGGCGGCGCATGCCGGCGTCGCGACCGGCGTGCCCTGCATCGGCGTGGCCCGCGAGATCCTGATGGGTTCGGCGCCCGATACCCACGACACGCGCGGCGCCTATACGCCGCTGCGCGACGCGGCCCGTCGCCAGGTGGGCTGGCTGCTGCGCAGTCGCACCGACCGCGCACCGCTGGTGGTGTCCCCGGCGCACCGCGTCGCGCTGGCATCGACCGCCGACCTGGTGATGCGCTTCATGCGCGCGCACTGGCTCCCCGAGCCGCTGCGGCTTGCACGCGCACTGCTGGAACCCGATCCGGCGGGAAAAACCGCTGGCGAATGATGCGCTTGCGCTCAATCCGTGACACACATCACGGATTTGCACGGCGCGCACCGACAGGATCGGGGAAGGGCCGCAATCTCCACGCGCCCCAAGGGGAAAACACATGTACGCCAAGACTCTGCTGGCCGCGGCCGTCCTGCTGATGGCCGGAGCGGCCCAGGCCCAGTCCGTGGGCACCTGCCCGACGCTTCCCGCCAACAGCGGCCTTGCCTGGGACACGCTCGACGGCAGCGGCTATACCTTCTGCAAGGCCATCCGCCCAAGCGACGGCCAGCAGGTGCTCGCGGTGATGATCACCACCGATTCGACCTTCCGTCCGCGCCGCCCGAACCGCCTGCAGGAAGCGCGCATCGACGGCGGCGAGACCTGGTGGTACCGCGGCGAGCTCTCGGGCAGCACCGGCACCGAGGTCCGCGAGACGCAGGTCGAAATCGACCGCCGCCACGTGGCGCACATCTCGCTGCGCGGCCGCAGCGAGGAAGAGCTCGCCCACGCGATGTCGCTGGCCGAGGCGCTGCGCTTCGACGACGTCCGGCTTTCGATCAACTGATCGACCGCTGACCGGGGTCGGCCAGCACGGGCCGGATCACGACGGCCCGGACCGCGTCATGACCAGCCGGCCCATGACCGGCTCCGTCAGAAGCGGCCTTCCTGGAAGTCCACGAAGGCCTGCATGAGTTCCTGCCGCGTGTTCATCACGAACGGGCCGTGGCGCGCCACCGGTTCGCGCAGGGGCCGGCCGGCCACCAGCAGCACGCGTGCCCCGGCCGCGCCGGCCTCGATGCGCAGCAGGTCGCCGCCGCCGAGGATCGCCAACTCCTGGCTGGCCACGGCGCGCGCCTCGTCACCGGTACCCAGCATGGCCTCGCCCTCGAACACGTAGGCGAAGGCGTTGTGGCCTTCGGGCAGCCGGTGCTCCCAGGCCACGCCCGCGTCCAGCGTCGCGTCCAGGTACAGCGGCGAGGTGGCGGGCTGGTCGATCGGACCGTGCACCTGGCGGCCGTCGCGGTCGGCGAGTTCGCCCGCCACCACGCGCACTTCGACGCCGTCCACGGGATGCGCGACCGGAATCCGCTCCGGCGCGAACTCCTGGTAGCGCGGCTCGGACATCTTGTCCCGCCCCGGCAGGTTCACCCACAGCTGGAAGCCGCGCATGCGGCCGGCCTCCTGCTCGGGCATCTCGGAGTGCACCAGGCCACGCCCGGCGGTCATCCACTGCACGCCGCCGGGGACCAGCAGGCCCTCGTTGCCGTGGTTGTCGCGATGGCGCATGCGGCCGTCGAGCATGTAGGTCACGGTCTCGAAGCCGCGATGCGGGTGGTCGGGGAAGCCCGCCAGGTAATCCTCCGGGCGATCGGTGCCGAACTCGTCCAGCAGCAGGAACGGATCGAGGTCGGGCAGCTCCTGGCCGCCGATGACGCGCGTGAGCTTGACGCCGGCGCCGTCGGACGCGGCGCGGCCGCGCACCTTGCGCACCACGCGGGTGGAATCGAAGCGGGTGGGGGCCATGGCGGGCTCCTGTGGAGGGGACTCCCTCCATCATGGCGGCCCCACGGCGGCGCGGAAGCCCCGCCCCTGCAACGCTGCGGTCCCGCGCGCGAAGGCGGCCCCCGACCTACCTGCGCCGCAGCCGCCAGGCGCGGTGGATCCGCGGGTTGCGCGCGAAATCGGGAGGGATCGTCTCGCCGGTGATGTCCTCGCAGTGCGCGAACTCCGCCACCGCCTCCTCGTCCAGGCGGAAGCGCCGGTAGTTGTTGGAGAAGTACAGCACCCCGTCGGGCGACAGCCGCGCCACCGCCGCCTGCAGCAGGCGCACGTGCTGGCGCTGCATGTCGAAATCATCCGCGCGCGCGGAGTTGGAGAAGGTCGGCGGGTCGCAGAAGACCAGGTCGTACTCGCCCGTGTCCGCCTCCAGCCAGGCGACGGCATCCGCCTGCACCATCCGGTGCGCGTGACCGGCGAGCGTGCGGCCGTCGACGCGGTTGCCGCGCAGGTTGTCCGCCGCCCACTGCAGGTAGGTCGCCGACAGGTCGACGCTGGTGGTGCTGGCCGCGCCACCCACGCCGGCGTGCACGGTGGCCGCGCCGGTGTAGCAGAACAGGTTGAGGAAGCGCCTTCCGCGCGCCTCGCGCTGCAGCCGCGCGCGCAGCGGGCGATGGTCCAGGAACAGCCCGGTGTCGAGGTAGTCGAACAGGTTCACGCGCAGACGCGCGGCGCCTTCGCGCACGGTGATGGACTCGCCGCGGCGCTCGGCCGCGCCGCCGGCGTACTTGCTGCCGCCCTTGCCGCGCGCCCGGACCTTGGTGGCGATGCGCTCGCGCGGGACGCCGAAGACCTCGCGCGCCGCCGCCAGCACTTCGCCGAAGCGGCGACGCACGTCGGCCTCGGGAATGTCGGCGGGCGCCGCGTACTCCTGCACGTGCAGCCAGGTCGCGTCGGGGTCGTCGGCCTCGGTATAGACGTCGATCGCGACCGCGTATTCCGGCAGGTCGGCATCGTACGCGCGGTAGCAGGAGATGTCCTCGCGCACGCGCCAGGATTTCGAGGCCCGCAGGTTCTTGCGCAGCCGGTTGGCCAGCATCTGCGCGCCGGCGCTCAGCGGGCGCGGGGCGCTGTCCTCGCGCAGCGGCGGCTGGACCGGATCGGCCACCAGCAGCGAGCACTCCAGCGCGCCGTTGAACAGCTGGTAGACCTTCTGCGGGCGCAGCCCGGTCGCGCGCGCGAGCTCCGGGTCGCCGCACAGCAGGCTGGCCCGCCAGTACGGCGCGATGCGCCGGAGCGCATCGCCCAGGCCGCGATACAGCTGGGCATCGGCGGCCAGGCGCGCGTCGTAGGGCGGATTGCTCGCGACCAGGCCGCGCAGCTGCGCCATCGGCTGCAGCGCGGCGACCTGGCGCTCGTCGAACTGGATCGCCGCGGCGAAACCCGCCACCTCGGCGTTCGCGCGCGCGGCGCGCAGCGCGGCCGGGTCGACGTCACTGCCGAAGAACACCGGGCGCAGCGCTTCGCGGCCGGCCTGCTCGCGCCCCAGGGCTTCGGCGCGCAGCGCGTCCCAGGCGGCGAGGTCGAAGCCGCTCCAGCGCGACGGCGCCGTGCCGCCGTGGCGCAGCAGTCCGGGCGCGACGTCGGCGGCCATCGACGCCCCTTCCACCAGCAAAGTGCCGCTGCCGCACATCGGGTCGAGCAGCGCGCCGCCTTCGGCGTACACCTGCGGCCAGTGGCCACGCAGCAGGACCGCCGCGGCCAGGGTCTCCTTCAGCGGTGCGTCGCCCTGCGAGCGGCGCCAGCCGCGCCGGTGCATCGCCCCGCCGGCCAGGTCGACCGAGAGGATCGCGCGGCCCTTGCGCACCACCAGGTTGAGCAGCAGGTCGGGCGACTCGAGGTCGACGTCGGGCCGCTCGCCGGTTTCGGCGCGCAGGCTGTCGACCACCGCGTCCTTGACCCGCTGCGCGGCGTAGCGCGCGTGGGTGATTCCCTCGCCGGACACGCGGGCATCGACGGCCAGGGTGCGCCCGGGCGCGAGGTGGGTGGCCCAGGGCAGCTCGGCGACCTTGCGGTAGAGCACGTCCTCGCTGTCGCAGGGAAATTCCGCGAGCGGCCACAGCACGCGGCTGGCCAGGCGCGACCACATCACCGCGCGCTGGGCGTCGGCCAGTTCGCCCTCGACGTTGACGCCGGAGACCGTGGCCGTGGCGCGCTCGCAGCCGAGCGCCATCAGCTCGTCGGCCAGCAGGTATTCCAGGCCCTTGCCGCAGCTTGCGAAGAACCTCACGGCGCGAGCGACCCGAGCAGTTCCGCGAACAGCGCGGCCGAGGCCTCCACGTGGCCGGACAGGCGATGGCCGTCGTCGACCAGCAGCAGCCGGTCGCCGCGCGGCGCGGCCCAGGCCACCACGTCGGCGGCGGGGATCAGCTCGTCGCCCCACCCGTGGATGATCGCGGTCGGCACCGGTGCCGCCTGCAGCGGATGCGCCGAGGCCAGGTTCACCGGCGGCGCCATCAGGAACAGCGCGCGCACCGGTGCCTGCAGCGAGACCGCCCCGGAGATCCACGCGCCGAGGCTCGAGCCGGCCAGCACCAGCGGGCCGTCGGCGGCGCGCGCCGCCACCAGCGCCCGGAGGTGGGCCAGGCGCGCGGCCACGTCACCGTGGCGGCCGAGCTCGCGCTGCGCGTCGAACGCCGTGTAGTCGGGGCGCTCATGGCTCCATCCGAGGCGTTCGGCCACGTCCGCGAGCGCGGTGACCTTGGTCGCGTCGGGGCCGCTTTCGAAGCCATGGGACAGGATGCAGTGGCCGCGAAGGCTCATGGTGTCGCCGGTACCGGGGGAACCGTGAATGCTAGCATCGCCGCCGTCTCCAGCCCGGGCCGCCACGTGCGCATCGACCCCCTGCCCTACGAACGCCTGCTGGACGCGCGGCCGCTGTCGCAGGTGGACCTGGTGGTGATCCACTGCACCGAGCTTCCGGACCTCGCCACCGCCCGCGAATACGGCGCGCGCGTGCTCTACCCGGCCAGCGGCACCGGCAACAGCGGCCACTGGTACATCGACCGCGACGGCCAGGTCGAGCGCTGGGTCGAGCCAGCGCGCATCGCCCACCATGTGCGCGGGTTCAATCCCCGCTCCGTCGGGATCGAACTGGTCAACAGCGGCCGATGGCCCGACTGGCTGGATTCGCGGCGCCAGGCGATGCACGAGCCCTATCCCGGGCCGCAGCTCGATGCGCTGTCGACACTCCTGCAGGCGCTGTGCGCGGAGCTGCCCGCGCTGCGCTGGATCGCCGGCCACGAGGACCTCGACGCGCAGCAGGTTCCCGCAAGCGACGACCCCGGCCTGCAGGTGCGCCGCAAGCGCGACCCCGGCCCGCTGTTCCCCTGGGACCGCATCCTCGCCGCCACCACCCTGCAGCCCCTCCTGTAGGAGCGGCTACAGCCGCTCCTGCAGGGGCGCGCAGGCCGCCGGTCATGGACCGCCGCCTATAATCGCCGGATGCCCCAGACCACCCCTGCCCCGGCCTCCGAACTCCTCGACCTGCTCACCCTCGAGCGCCTGGAGGACAACCTGTTCCGCGGCCAGAGCCGCGACATCGGCACCAAGTATGTATTCGGCGGGCAGGTGCTGGGACAGGCGTTGTCCGCGGCGCAGGCGACGCTGACCCAGCCACGCGGCGCGCATTCGCTGCACGCCTACTTCCTGCGCGCCGGCGACATCGACCATCCGATCGTCTACGACGTCGACCGGACCCGCGACGGCGGCAGCTTCTCCGTGCGCCGGGTCACCGCGATCCAGCACGGCAAGGTGATCTTCTTCTGCGCGGCCTCGTTCCAGGACGCGGAGCGCAGCGCCGAGCACCAGCTGTCGATGCCGGAAGTGCCGCGACCCGAGGACATCGAGCCCGCGCATGCGGTCCCGGACTCGGTGCTGGAAACCCTGCCGACCAAGGTGCAGCGCTGGCTCGACCGCAGCGGCCCGTTCGAATTCCGCCACGTCTATCCGCGCGACGAGCTCAATCCGCCCAAGCGCCCGCCCTACCAGCAGGTGTGGTTCCGCCTGGCCGAGAAGGTCGGCGACGCGCCCGAACTGCACCGGGCCCTGCTGGCCTATGCCTCGGACTTCCAGCTGCTGGGCACCGCCACCTTCCCGCACGGCATCAGCTACTACACGCCGAACGTGCAGATGGCCTCGCTCGACCATGCGCTGTGGTTCCACCGCCCGTTCCGCGCCGACGACTGGCTGCTGTATTCGATCGACAGCCCCAGCGCGCAGGGCTCGCGCGGGCTGGCGCGCGGCCTGATCTATGACCGCCAGGGCCGGCTGGTGGCCAGCACCGCGCAGGAAGGCATGATCCGCGTGGTGGGCGGCGACCCCGCGGCGCCGGCGGCGGCGGGCTGAGGACGTGCGCCAGGTCTTCTCCAGCCCGCGCATCGAAAACGTCGAGGCGGTCGCGCGGATGCTCACCGACGCCGGCATCGAGGCCCGGGTCAGCAACGGACGCTCCTATCGCGGCGCGATCCGCGGCAACTTCAGCTATCGCGACGGCGGCGGCGGTGCGCCGCGTCCGTCGGTCTGGGTGATCCGCTCGGACCAGCAGCCCGAGGCGCGGCGCATGCTGCGCGAAGCCGGACTGCTGCAGTCCCCGGCGCGCGGCCAGGGCTTCCTGCCAAGCGGCCAGGCGGCCGGTGCCGGTGCCGGCGCTGCCGCCGCCCAACCGGCGCGCGGCGGGGGCCGCTTCCGCTACGGTCTGCTGCTCGCGGTGGCGGTGATGGCGGCGCTGGCGATGCTCGCCTGGCGCGCCGGGCGCGACGACACCGCGCCCGCGGGCCTGGCAACGCCGACCGCCGGGCCATCGCCGGACGCGCCTGCGGCCCCGGCCGCATCGCCGCTCTCCGGCGTTCCCGACATCACCGCGCTGCCGGACACCGCCTTCGTTGTGGCGACGCCGCCCGCCCTGGCCGCGACCCTGGTCCGTTCGGAGCTGTCCGCTGCCGGCGACCCGCGCGCCTGCCTGTCCATCGACGGCGCGGACCCGGCGCCGGAGCTGCTGCGTGAGCTGGCCGCCGCCGGCCTCGACGTGCTCTCCGCCTCCGCCTGCGGGGACGATCGGGTCGCGGTGGCCGTTTCCGGCTACACCACCGACGGATCGGGCCGCGGCACGGTGCAGCTGGCGGTCGGCACCGCGCCGCCGCGGACGCTGGCGGTGCGGCGCGAGGGCCGGGACTGGCTGCTGGACGACGCGGCGCCCTGACCGCCGGTCACGTTCCGCGGCCGGCGCCGTCTGGATACGATCGGGTGCCAGCCCGGCACCGCCACGCGAGCCGCACATGACCGCCTGCGCCATCGACGCCCTCATCCACCGCGAGCTGCCGGCCGCCGCCGGCGGCTGCGAACAGGCCTATACGCGCATCATCGTCGCCAGCCAGAACACCGTGACCGCGGTGGCCCTGGCGATCACGCGCGATCCGACCGCCAGCGAGGACATCGCGCAGGAGGCCTTCCTGTCGGCCTGGCAGAACCTCAGGCGGCTGCAGAATCCGTCGAGCTTCCTGCCCTGGCTGCGCCAGATCACCCGCAACCTGGCCTTCGACCATCTGCGCCGGCACCGCAACCGCGCGATCGGCGGCGAAGCGGCGGAGATCGCGATCAGCCACGCGGCCGACCCCTCGCTCCTGCCCGAGGAGCAGCTGATCGACGCCGAGCGCGAGCGCATGGCGGCGGAGCTCATCTCCGAACTTCCCGAGGACAGCCGCGAAGTGCTGCTGCTCTATTACCGCGAAGGCCAGAACTCGCGCCAGGTGGCGGAACTGCTCGGCATGTCCGACGCGGCCGTGCGCAAGCGCCTGTCACGTGCGCGCAAGAGCCTGCGCGGCGACCTGCTGTCGCGCTTCGGCGACTTCGCGCGGGCCACGGCGCCGGGCACCGCGTTCGCCGTCGGCGTGACCGCGATGCTCGGCTTCAGCCGGCCGGCCGCCGCCGCCGGGTTCGCCAAGGTCGGCGGCAGCGTCATCGGCGGCGTGCTGGGCAAGGGCGTGCTGGGCACGGCCGGCGCGCTGGGCGGCGGGCTGCTCGCCGGCCTGGTGACCGCGTGGCTGTGCCGGAAGATGCTCACCGCCTATGCCGACGACGACGCCGAGCGCGCCGGGATCCTGCGGGTCTACCACACCTACATCTGGACCTCGCTGGTGGCCGTGGGCCTGACCCTCGCCGCGGCCTTCAGCTTCGACAGCCTGGTCGCGACCTACGCCCTGGCGCTGGCGGCGATCGCCATCCTCAACTGGCAGCTGCTGGGTCCGCTGGCCCGGGTGATGAAGCCGCTGCTGCGCCGCGACGCCATGCGCAATCCGGACGGCGCGCGCATGCGGCAGCTGCTGTACCGGCTGACCTTCGGCCCGAGCGGCGTGGCGATCAGCAACCTCGCCATCATCGGCGGGCTGCTGCTGCTGTATTTCAAGGGCTGAGGCCGCTCAACGCTGCGCCCTCGCGGCACGAAAAAGCCCGCACCTGGCGGTGCGGGCCTGGAGGGGATGGCCGAGGCCACCCCTGTCCGACGGGAGCAAAGGCTCAGCGGCGCTTGCCCGCCTCGAGCTCCGCGCGGCTGAGGACGCCGTCGCGGTTGTCGTCCATCCACGCGAAGCGCTTCGACAGGCGCGGCATCTTCTCGTCGACCTCGACGCGGCTCAGCTTGCCGTCGCGGTTGAGGTCGGCGGCGGCAAACGCCTCGGCAAGGCGCTTCCCGCCTTCGGCGCGACGCTGCGCGCGCGTGCGCTCCTGGTGCGCGGCGACCTCGGTGCGGACGATGAAGCCGTCGCGATTGGCGTCGATCGCGTCGAAATCGACCGCTGCACGGCGGCCCATGCGCGGGCCGTCCGGGTATCCGTCGCGCATGCGGGGCGGGGCGTCGGCGGCGGCCGTTCCAGGCGCCGCGCGGCGCTCGGCCATGCGGGCGGCGTGGGCCTGGCGGGCTTCGTCGCGTGCCGCCTTCGCGGCGTCGAACTCGGCGCGGCTGACGCGGCCGTCGCCGTCGGCGTCCATGCGCTCGACGCCGCCCCACATGGCATGTCCGCCCGGGCCGCGGCGGCCGTGGTGGCCGGCGCCATGCCGGCCATCGCGCATCGGGCGCTCCGATTTGGCGTCGCGGGTGGCGTCGCCTGCGGCGGCCTTGGCGGGCGCGACGGACGGGGACTGGGCGGCCGCCATGCCGGCGACACCCACGGAAGCCAGCGCGAGGGCGGTGGCGAAGAACAGGGCATGACGCTTCATGCGTGACTCCTCTTTGCGGCAGCGACAGTGCTGCAGTGCCCCGTTCAACGCACGGCACCGCGCGACCGTTGACCGGCCGGCAACGGGGTTCAGCTCCCAGCCGGGTCGCGGCCGCTGCGACCGGGCGCAGTATCCTGCCCGCATGCATCGCGTCGCTTCCGCCTCCTGCGCAGCATGCCGGCCATGACCGAGCCGGCGGCGCTGCGCCTGTTCCATACCGCGGAACACCCCTGCGGCTACTGGCCCGAGCGCGCCGCGCGCGACCTGGTCCTCGATCCCGGCGACCCGCGCCTGGCCGAGAGCTATGCGCGCGCGCTGTCCTGGGGCTTCCGCCGCTCGGGGGACCTGGTCTACCGCCCGCACTGCCACGGCTGCCGCGCCTGCGTGCCGGTCCGCATCCCCGTGGACAGCTTCGTACCCGACCGCAGCCAGCGCCGCTGCCTCGCGCGCAATGCCGACGTGCAGGCGCGCATCCTGCCGGCGGGCGAGAACAGCGAGCGCTTCGAGCTGTATCGCCGCTACCTCACCGGACGGCACCCCGGCGGTGGCATGGACGACCACGGCAAGCCGGAATTCGCCCAGTTCCTGGTCGGCAGCTGGTCGCAGGGCCGCTTCCTCGAACTGCGTGCCGGTGGACGCCTGCTGGCGGTGGCGGTCACCGACCTGGTGGAGGACGCGCTGTCCGCCGTCTACACCTTCTACGATCCGGCGGACGCCGCACGCGGCCTCGGCACCCTGGCGATCCTCCACCAGATCGAATGGGCGCGCCGCGACGGCCGCCGCCACCTCTACCTTGGCTACTGGATATCGGGACACCGGAAGATGGACTACAAGCGCAGGTTCCAACCCCTCGAACAGTTCGACGGCCGCGCCTGGCAGCCGCTGTCGCGCGGTGGCGAGGCGTGAGTGCGCGCCTGCACCGGATGCGGCCGGCCGCGCCGGAATCGCCCCGCATGGCGTCCGCCGGCAGGCGTGCAGCCTGGGCGCTTGCCGCGTGCGTGCTGCTCGCCGGCTGCGTGCGCGTGAACGTGCACGGTGATCCGGGCCAGGCGATGCAGCCGGCGACGCTGCGCGTGGCCACCTACAACGCCTCGCTGTATTCCGACGCGTCCGGCGGCCTGCTGCGCCGGCTCGAGGCCGGCGACGGCGACGCGCGCAAGGTGGCCGCGGTGCTGCAGCGCGTCCGCCCCGACGTGGTGCTGGTCAACGAATTCGACTTCGACCCGTCCGGCCGCGCCGCCGATGCCTTCCAGCGCGACTACCTCGAAGTACCGCAGGCCGGCGGCGGCGATGCGCTGCGCTATCGCTACCGCTATTTCGCGCCGGTGAACACCGGCGTTCCCAGCGGGCTGGACCTCGACCGCAGCGGCGACGTCGGCGCAGCCGGACCGGTGGACGGCGAGGACGCCGCCGCGGCGCGCGGGCGCGGCAACGACGCCTGGGGCTACGGCCTGCATCCCGGCCAGTACGGCATGCTGCTGCTGTCGATGCATCCCATCGACACCGCGGCCATCCGCACCTTCCAGCGGCTGCGCTGGAGTGCCATGCCGGGCGCCGCGCGCCCCGTAGATCCCGCGACCGGCGGACCCTGGCATGACGATGCCATCTGGTCGCAGCTGCGCCTGTCGTCGAAATCGCACTGGGACGTGCCGGTGCGCACGCCGCTGGGCACGGTGCACATGCTGGCCTCGCACCCCACGCCGCCGGTCTTCGACGGCCCGGAGGACCGCAACGGCGCCCGCAACCACGACGAGATCAGGCTGTGGACCGAATACCTCGGCGGCGGCCGCGCCGGCTGGCTGTGCGATGACGCCGGCCGCTGCGGCGGCCTCGATCCAGGCGCGCGATTCGTGATCCTCGGCGACCTCAACAACGACCCCGTCGACGGCGACGGCCGCCACGAGGCGATCACCGGCCTGCTGTCGCATCCGCGCGTGCTGCGCGCCGACCCGCCGGCCAGTGCCGGCGCGCGGCATGCCCAGGGCGCCGACCGGCCCGACCGCCGCGGTGACGCCGGGCATGCCACCGGCGATTTCGGGCCACGCGTCGGCCCGCTGCGGCTGGACTACGCGCTGCCCTCGAGCGGATTCCGCCTGCGAAATGCCGGGGTGTTCTGGCCGGCCCCGGGCACGGATGGCGCCGGGATCATCGACGGCACCGACCATCGCCTGATCTGGGTCGACCTCGCCAACCCGTGAGCCCGCGCGGGCGCGCACCCGGTGGCGCGCGTCGGCCGGTTGCGGCGCCTCTCAGGGCGCAGGCTTGCCGCCGGCGTCCCCGGCCGGGACGTCCTCCACGCCGGGCGATCCCGCGTCCGCACTCTCCGGCACCGCCTGCGCCGGCGCCTCCGCCGGCGGAGCGGACGGGCCGACCATCGGCAGCATCGGCAGCGGCGCGGCGGCCTCGTAGCTGCGCGGCCCGAAGCCGAACATCCCGCCGCTCTGCCGCGAGACGATCATGCGCACCATCGACGCGGGCACCATCAGTTCCAGGTCCACCTCCTCGCCGGTGGGCAGGCGGCCCTTCAGCGTCATCTCGATCAGTGCGCCGGCGGTATCGACCTCGTCGCACGCGACGTGAGGCCCGACCACCGGGCTGTCCTGGATATAGGGCTTGATGGCATCCCCGAGCGCCTCCAGCGCCTGCGGGAAGAAGAACACGGCATAGCCGTTGCGACCTGTCATTGGCGGGCGGCTCCAGGAAGGGGGGCAGGCATCTTGGCAGACCTGCCGTCGGCGGCCCGTGCGATGGCGGGCCCGCGCGCCAGCGGCTAGCCTGTGTCCATGCGCCACCGCGACGCCATCCTCGTCAACACGCCGGACATCGAGATCTGGCCCGGCGGCCTGCTGCGCGCGCGCGGCAACCGCGACGCGCGCCTGCTGGCGCGGGCCCGCAGCGTGCTGCGGCGCAAGCGCGATGGCACCCTGCTGGCGGCCGACCTGGCCGAAGGCCTGCAGCCTCTGGTGCCGAGGCTGGCACGCGAACCCGGCCTCGACGCCGCGCTCCGCGCCCTGGCCCATCCGCCGCGGCGGGCACGGCGCGCTGGAATCGATGCGGTGCCGACGCTTCCACCGACCCGGCTGGCGCTGTGCCTGGACGCGCTCGGCATCGACGGCGAGGCCTATGCCGGACGCACGGAGCTGGCCCTGCAGTCCGAGCCCGCGTGGCTGGCCCTGGCCGGGCGCGACCGCTACGGCCGCGCGCTCTGGCTGCGCGCCGACGCCGCCCTGGGCTGGCGGCGCCTGGTCGATGCGGCCGCCGGCGACGGCATCGTGCTGGAGGCGGTGTCCGGCTACCGCAGCCACGACTACCAGGCCGGGATCGTCGAGCGGAAGCTGGCCCGGGGCCTGGAGATCGCGGAGATCCTGGCGGTCAACGCCGCCCCCGGCTGGTCCGAGCATCATTCGGGACGGGCGGTGGACATCAGCGCGCCCGGCGAGCCGGCCGCCGAGGAGTCCTTCGAGGCCACGCCGGCGTTCGCCTGGCTCCAGGCCAATGCCGGCGGGCTCGGGTTCACGATGAGCTACCCGCGCGACAATCCGCACGGAATCGTCCACGAACCCTGGCACTGGCGCTACGACGGGACCGCGCGGACCGATTGAGATCGCGGCGCGCTGCGGCTACATTGACCGCAACGAACACCATCGCCGCCAGCCCACCCGCGCCCCGGCCGACGCGAGACGTCGCCCGGGGCGCGTTGCTGGCGGCAAACGCATTGCAGGAGACGCACGCGTGAACACCCGACCCAACATCACCATCTCGACGCTGGATGCCGAGCGGCTGGAGAGCCTGCTCGAGTCCCTCCCCGACGCCACCTTCCCCGGCCGGCAGGCGCTCGAAGCCGAGCTGCTGCGCGCCGACGTGGTCACGCCGAAGGAGATCCCGCCGACCACGGTGACCATGAATTCGACCGTGCGCTTCCGCGTCGGCCCGGACGAGACCTTCAAGCTGACCCTGGTCTATCCCCGCGACGCCGATGGCAGCCCCGACCGCATCTCCGTGCTCGCCCCGGTGGGCAGCGCCCTGCTCGGCCTGTCGCAGGGCGACGAGATGGAATGGCCCAAGCCGGGCGGCGGCAGCGTCAAGGTGCTGATCGAGGAAGTGACCTACCAGCCCGAGCGCGCCGGCGAACTCCACCGCTGAGCCAGGACGACGTCCGCGCGGGCCGCCTCAGCCGCCCGCGCTTCCCAGGACTTCACGCAGGAACGGCACCGTCACCCGGCGCTGTGCCGCCAGCGAAGCCCGGTCCAGGGCGTCGAGCTGGGCGGTGAGCCCGGCCAGGTCGCGCCCCGCACGCTTCAGCAACCACCCGATCGCGGCCTCGTCGAACTGCAGGCCGCGCCGGCGCGCGCGCAACCGCAGCACCTCGGCGCGCCCGGCGTCGTCGAGCGGCTGCAGCGTGATGCGGGCGCACTGCGCGAGGCGCGAGCGCAGGTCCGCCAGCCCCAGCGGCAGCGCGGCCGGAGCTGCGTCAGCGGCATAGAGCACGGCGACGCCGGCGGCGCGCGCGCGGTTGTGGAAATCGAACAGCGCGACTTCGTCGCCGCGGTCGCCGGCGATCGCCTCGAGTCCGTCCAGCGCGACCAGGTGCATCGCCTGCAGTCCATCCAGAGCCAGGGCCAGGCGGCCCACGGCCGCGGCCATCGGCAGGTAGACGGCGCTGGCGCCCCGGGATTCGGCCTCGGCGCAGGCCGCCAGCAGCAGATGGGTCTTGCCGGTCCCCGGACCGCCGTCGAGGTACAGCCAGTCCCCGTCGCCGGCAGCCAGCGCCCGCAGCTGCGCGAGCGCGCCAGCGGGCGCGCCCACGAAGGTGTCGAAACGCTGGTCCGGCGGATAGCGCAGCGCCAGCGGCAGCTGCCGGCTCACGCGCCGCCGCGGCGGGGCGCCGCCACCGGTGGACGCTCCATCACGGACCTCAGCGCAGCTGGAACTCGGGCGGCAGGCCGTCGAGGTTGGCACCCGACTCCACCAGCACCGAGCCGTCGAGCACGCGGCGGAAGCCGGCCAGGCCGGTCAGCAGGTCCAGTTCGAGTTCGATGCTGTTGGGCGTGGCCCGCAGCGGCCGCACCCCGCGCACCACCGAAGTCGACTGCAGCCAGGCCGCCAGGCGCACGTAGTCGTCGGCGCTGTTGATCCCGGTGACGACGATGTGCTCGACGCCCGGCTGGCCCACGGGGCTCGCCTTCGCATAGCGGCGCACCAGGGCGTTGGCCGCGCCGTCGGCGCCGGAGGCGATGACCCGTCGGGCCTGCGTGTCCTCCTCGGACCATGTGGCCAGCACCCGGCCGTTGTCGACGAAGGTCCAGTCCGCCTTCCAGCCGCCGCCGGCACGGTACAGCTTGCCGATCAGCTGCATCGGCGGGTTGTAGCGTGCCGACAGGCGCGCGACCGCGGCCGAATCACCGCGCCAGATCGCGCCGACGGCGGCACGCTCGGCGGCGCTGCCACCCGGCAGGCCCAGGCGGAAGCCGCGCTCCTGCGCCCGGTCGAGCACCGGCCTGGCGACGTTGTTCTGCCCCACGGCGACCAGGCGCGGCCCGGTGCCGTCGTCGATCGCCAGCCACAGCACCGGCTTGGGCCTGGGCTCCGGCCACACCGGCAGGCCGAGCGCGCCGGCGATGCCGTCGACATCGTCCTTGCGGAAGCGCACCACCAGGGTCGTGGTGTAGGTCGGCGAACCGGCGGCGGAGCGCCCCTCGTCCTGGCGGTAGTCGGAGTGCTCGACGAAATCGCCCGCGCGGCGGAGCTCGCGGGCCACGCCCGGGCGCCGCGACACGCCGGCATCGCCGGACAGCTTGCCCAGCACCTGCGCCAGCGCGCGCTGGTAGCCCGACTGCCGGGCCGATTCGGTCTGGCTGCCGACCGCCACCTCGGCCTCGTACAGGCCGCTGGCGCCCGCGCGGTCGCCTTCGACGCGCTGGGCCTGGGCCCAGCCGGCAGGCAGCAGCGCGAGGATCAGCGTGAGCAGCAACGCCTTGGGCATCGTCGTTCCCTGGAGCATGACAACGTGGAATGGTGCCGCACGGGCCGCGCCGCGTCCATGAAGACGGGCGCGGGACTGCTAAAATGAACGTTTCCATGCGCCGGCGAGCCATCGTGACCAGCCCCACTCCGCTGACCTACCGTGACGCCGGCGTCGACATCGACGCGGGCAATGAAGTCGTCGAACGCATCAAGCCGCTGGTGAAGCGCACCTTCCGCCCCGAAGTGATGGGCGGCCTGGGCGGCTTCGGCGCGCTGTTCGACCTGTCGGGCAAGTACCGCGAGCCCGTGCTCGTCTCGGGCACGGATGGCGTGGGCACCAAGCTGAAGCTCGCGCAGCAGCTGGGCCGCCACGACACCATCGGCATCGACCTGGTCGGCATGTGCGTGAACGACGTGCTGGTGCAGGGCGCCGAGCCGCTGTTCTTCCTCGACTACTTCGCCACCGGCAAGCTCGACATCGACACCACGGTGGCCGTGGTCGGCGGCATCGCCCGCGGCTGCGAGCTGGCGGGCTGCGCGCTGATCGGCGGCGAGACCGCCGAGATGCCCGACATGTACGGCCCCGGCGAGTACGACCTGGCCGGCTTCACCGTGGGCGCGGTGGAGAAGTCCGAGTTGCGCGACGGTGGCCGCGTCGCCGCCGGCGACGTGCTGATCGGCATCGCCTCGAGCGGACCGCATTCCAACGGCTACTCGCTGATCCGTCGCATCTACGACCGCGCCGGCCGCCCCGGCGACACCGACCTCGACGGCGTTCGCCTCGAGGACGCGCTGATGGCGCCCACCGCGCTGTACGTGAAGCCGGTGCTGGAACTGCTGCGCGGTGCCGAGGGCGGCTCGATCCACGCCATGGCGCACATCACCGGCGGTGGCCTGACCGAGAACATCATCCGCGTGGTGCCCGATGGCCTCGCCCTCGAGATCGACGCCTCGGCGTGGGTGCTGCCCGCGGTGTTCGACTGGCTGCAGCGCGAAGGCGCGGTGGCCCGCGAGGAAATGTGGCGCACCTTCAACTGCGGCCTCGGCTTCGTGCTGGTGGTCGACCCGGCGCGCGCCGGCGCTGTGGCCGCCGCACTGGACGCGCTTTCGCTCGCACACCGGACGATCGGCACCGTGGTGCCCGCGCGCGGCGCCGCCGCCCGCGTGCGCATCGGCTGATCGCCGTGGCGGAGCGCACGCCGCGGCTGGCCGTGCTGGCCTCCGGCCGCGGCAGCAACCTGCAGGCGATCCTCGACGCGATCGCCGACGGCCGCCTGGACGCACGCGTGGCTGGCGTGTTCAGCGATCGTGCGAAAGCGCACGCGCTGCAGCGTGCGCGCGATGCCGGCATCGAGGCCGCGGCGCTGCGTCCGCGCGACTACGCGGGCCGCGACGAGTTCGACGCCGCGCTGTTCGCACGGGTGGCGGCGGTACAGCCGGACCTCGTGGTCTGCGCGGGCTATATGCGCCTGCTCGGCGCGGCGGCGCTCACGCCCTGGGCGGGCCGCATCATCAACATCCACCCGTCCCTGCTGCCCGACTTCAAGGGCCTGGACACGCATGCGCGCGCGCTGGCCGCCGGCGTCGGGGAACACGGGGCCAGCGTCCATTACGTCACCGCCGACCTCGATGGCGGGCCGGTCATCGCCCAGGCGCGGGTGCCGGTGCACGACGGCGATGACGCCGAGGCGCTGGCAGCGCGCGTGCTCGACACCGAACATCCGCTGCTCGTGGGCAGCCTGCAGCTGCTCTGCGCCGGTCGCATCACCCTGCGCGACGATGCCGTCGAACTCGACGGCCAGCCACTGGGCGCACCTCTTCAGCTGGCAGCCAACCGCCTGTTGTCATGATCCCGGCGGTATGAACACCGCCCCCCGCCTCCTGTCCATTGCGCTCGTTGCCGCGCTCACCGTCCTGCCCGCGCTGGCCGCCGGCGGGACGATGTCGGCCGTGCAGCAGCCGGCGCAAGCGGGCGGTAGCGTGCCCGGCGCCCCGGCGGCGGCTGCCAGCGAGGCCGCGGATCCGCAGCCCGTGCTGACACCTTTCGTCGCCACCTACGACGCATGGAACGGTGGAAAGCAGGCAGGCACCGCGACCATGCGGCTGGCGCGCGAAGGCAGGCTGTGGCGGATCGACCTCGACGTCACCGGCAACCGGGGCCTGGCGCGCTGGGTCCGGCTGGACATCGACCAGGGCACCGTTTTCGACGAGGCCGGCGGCGACTACCGGCCGCTGCGCCAGGACACGCGCCGCAAGGCGCTGTTCATGGGCCGGCACATCGAGGGCGTGTACGACTGGACGTCCGGCGTCGCGCAGTGGAGCGGCGACCTCAAGGACGCACGCCGCCAGCCGGTCGCGCTGCGCGCAGGCGACAAGAGCGGACTGCTGATCAACCTCGCCATCGTGCGCGACGCCGCGCCGGGACGCGCGCTCCGCTATCGCTTCGTCGATGGTGGCCGCGTGCGCGACCACCAGTACGCCGTGGCCGACGCCACCGAGTACGTCGAGGTCGACGGCCTCTCGTACGACGCCATGCGTGTTTCACGGACCAATGGCGGCAATGATGAAACCATCTTCTGGGTGGCGCGCGGCGTGCCCACGCCCATCCGGATCCTGCAGCGCGAGAACGGCGAAGACGCCATCGACCTGCGCCTGGTCGCATACGAAGGAGCTCACTAGATGTTGGACACCACGTTGTTCCGAAGCCGCGTCGCGGCGACCGCCGCGATCGCCCTGCTCGCGCTGGCCTCCGCGCCGGCGCTTGCGATCAAGCCCTTCAGCGCCGACTACCAGGCGAACTACATGGGCATGCAGGCGACGGCGAAGATGAGCCTGGCCAGCGCCGGCAAGGACCGCTGGGAATACCGCATCGACATCGGCGGCATGGGCGCGGAGCTGGCCCAGAGCACGGTGTTCGAGGTCGAAGGCGACCAGTGGCGCCCGCTGAAGAGCGTGGACAGCCAGCGCGGCACGAGCGGGCTGGCCGCGATGCTGGTCAAGCGCAAGAGCGTCACCGCCGACTACGACTGGCAGCAGGGCGAAGCGCGCTGGACCGGTGACGTGAAGGAAGATCGCGCGGGTCCGGTCAAGCTGCGCACCGGCGACCTGGACGGCATGCTGATGAACCTCGTGCTGGTGCGCGACGTCGCCGCCGGCAAGCCGCTCGACTACCGCCTCGTGGAAGACGGGCGCGTCAAGCGCCAGCGCTTCCAGGTCGAGGGGACCGAACAGATCCAGGTCGGCGACAAGTCGCATGCCGCCACCCGCGTGGTGCGTCGCGACGGCAAGCGCGAAATCATCGCCTGGGTGGTGGATGGCCTGCCGGTGCCGGCGCGCGTGCTGCAGCGCCGCGACGGCAAGGACCACATCGACCTGAAGCTCACCGCGGTCAACTGACCGCGGTCGACCGCGGGCGACCGGCCCGCGGTCAGTCGATCCGGCTGATCCTGGCGCCGAGCCCGGACAGCTTGCGCTCGATGTGCTCGTAGCCGCGGTCGAGGTGGTAGATGCGGTCGATGACCGTCTCGCCCTCGGCCACCAGCCCGGCCAGGATCAGCGAGGCCGAGGCCCGCAGGTCGGTGGCCATGACCGGCGCGCCGCTCAGGCGCTCGACGCCGGTGACCGTTGCGCGGTGTCCCTCGATGTGGATGTCCGCACCCAGCCGCATCAGCTCGTTGACGTGCATGAAGCGGTTTTCGAAGATCGTCTCGTCAATGGTCGCCACGCCCTCGGCGATGCAGTTCATCGCCATGAACTGCGCCTGCATGTCGGTGGGGAACGCCGGATGCGGTGCGGTGCTGATGTCCACCGCGCGCGGACGGCGGCCACGCATGTCGACGGTGATGCGGTCGCCTTCGATGCCGATGTCGGCGCCAGCCGCGGTCAGCCGCTCGAGCACCGCGTCCATGGTGTCCGGACGCGCGTGGGTGATGGTCACGCGGCCACCGGTGATGGCGCCGGCCACCAGAAAGGTCCCGGCCTCGATGCGATCGGCCACCACCTCGTGGCGCGCGCCATGCAGCCGGTCGACGCCGTGCACGACGATGCGCGAACTGCCCGCGCCCTCGATGTCGGCGCCCATCGCCAGCAGGCAGTCGGCGAGGTCGACGATTTCCGGCTCGCGCGCGGCGTTGTCGATCACCGTGGTGCCCTGGGCCAGGGTCGCGGCCATCAGCACGTTCTCGGTCGCGCCCACGCTCACCATGTCGAAGACGACATGGCCGCCGCGCAGGCGACCCGCGCGGGCGTTGATGAAGCCGTGCTCGACGGTGATGCGCGCGCCCAGCGCCTCGAGCGCGCGGATGTGCAGGTCGACCGGGCGCGACCCGATCGCACAGCCACCCGGCAGCGCGACCTCGGCCGCACCGTGCCTGGCGACCAGCGGACCGAGCACCAGCACCGACGCGCGCATCGTGCGCACCAGTTCGTAGGGGGCGACGTGGCTGTCGACGCCGCGCGGATCGACGAGCACGTGGCTCCCGTCCGCGTCATGCGTGACCGCGGCACCGAGGCCGTCCAGCACCCGCGCCGTGGTCACCACGTCATGCAGGTGCGGGACGTTGCCGATCTCCACCGGCTCGTCGGCCAGCAGGGTCGCGCACAGGATGGGCAGGACGGCGTTCTTGGCGCCGGAGACGCGGACGTCGCCCTCGAGGGCCACGCCGCCAACCACCGCGATCTTCTGCATCAGGCGGGCCGGTGCTCGTCGGGGGTCAGGGTGCGCAGCGCGAGCGCGTGGATCTCGTTGCCCATCAGCGCGCCCAGGGTGGCGTAAACCATGCGGTGGCGCGCCAGCGGCAGCCGGCCGGCGAAGTCCGGGTGGACCACGACGGCCTCGAAGTGCACGCCGTCGTCGCCACGCACGTCGACCTCGGCGCCAGGCAGCCCCTGCTCGATGAGTTTACGGATGGTGTCTGCGTCCAAGGCGGCTCGTCCAGGTCATGAAGGGCACATGAGGCGGCCTCCCGGCCGCCCTGGAAAACCGGGGGAGCGGGGAGAAATCCGCGTAAGATGAACCGGTTAGCCTAACGGAAAAGGGTCCGGCCCGGTATGCCCGGAAGCAACGACCACCCCGCCAGCGCGCCCGTCGCGCACGACTTCGCGGCCAGCGGCCAGCGGGTCTTCGAGATCGAATGCCAGGGCCTGGCCGCCGTCGCGGCCCGCATCGACGGCGACTTCTCGCGCGCCTGCGCCCTGCTCCTGGCCTGCGGCGGCCGGGTGGTCTGCACCGGCATGGGCAAGTCCGGCCATGTCGCGCGCAAGATCGCCGCCACCCTCGCCTCCACCGGCACGCCGGCGTTCTACGTCCATCCGGGCGAGGCCGGGCACGGCGACCTGGGCATGGTCACCGACGCCGACGTGGTCCTCGCGCTCTCCTACTCGGGCGAATCCGACGAGGTGCTGCAGCTGCTCCCGGTGCTCAAGCGCCAGGGCAACGCGCTGGTGTCGATGACCGGCCGCCCCGGCTCCACGCTGGCGCGCGCGGCCGCCGTGCACCTCGACGTCAGCGTGCCGGCGGAGGCCTGCCCGCTGCACCTGGCACCGACCGCGAGCACCACGGCCTCGCTCGCCATGGGCGACGCGCTGGCGGTGGCCCTGCTCGAGGCGCGCGGCTTCACCGCCGACGACTTCGCGCGCTCGCACCCGGCCGGCGCGCTCGGACGCCGCCTGCTGCTGCACATCGCCGACGTCATGCACACCGGCGATGCCGTGCCGCGCGTGCCGGCCAGCGCGACCGTGAGCGAGGCCCTGGCCGAGATCAGCCGCAAGATGCTCGGCATGACCGCCGTCGTCGACGACGACGGCCGCCTGCTGGGCCTCTACACCGACGGCGACCTGCGCCGCAGCCTGGACGCGGGCATCGACGTGCGCACCGCGCCGATCGCCGACGTGATGACGCGCAGCCCGCGCACCATCGGCGCCGACGCGCTTGCGGTCGAGGCGGCGCAGCTGATGGAGGCGCACAAGATCGGCGGCCTCGTGGTCGTGGACGACGGGGGCCGCGTGGTTGGCGCCCTGAACATTCACGACCTGTTGCGCGCACGCGTGGTGTGATCCCGCGTTCATGCGCCCCGCCTACCCGCCCTCCCCGCCTCCCGAACTGCGCGCGCGCGCCGCGCGCATCCGCCTGGCCTGCTTCGACGTCGACGGCACCCTGACCGACGGGCGCCTGCATATCGCCAGCGACGGCACCGAGAGCAAGTCCTTCCATGTCCACGACGGCCTCGGCATCTCGCTGCTGCGCCGCGCCGGCATCGCGGTGGCCTTCATCACCGCGCGCAGCAGCGCGGCGGCCGAGATCCGCGCGCGCGACCTCGGCGTCGAGGTGCATACCGGCGTCAAGGACAAGCTCGCCTGCGTCGAAGGGCTGCGCACGCGCCTGGGCCTGGACGCCGACGCGGTGTCGTTCATGGGCGACGACCTGACCGACCTCGCGGTGCTTGCCGCCGCCGGCCTGGCCGCGGCGCCTGCCGATGCGCATCCTGCGATCCTGGCCAGCGTCCACTGGCAGTCGTCGCTTGGCGGCGGCGCGGGCGCGGCGCGCGAATTCTGCGACCTCGTGCTGGCGGCACGCGGCGACGCCGGCATCGCTGCCGACGCGGCCGGAGCAGGCCAGTGAACTGGCGCGGTGCGCTGATCCTGGTGTTGCTGGTGGCCGCCATCGCCAGCGGCTGGTCGGCCTGGCGCCAGGGCGCCGACGAGCCGGACGCCCTGGCCACCAGCGACCGCTCCGACTACGTGCTCGAGGACTTCGAACTGGTGTCGCTCGACAGCCGCGGGCAGGAAGCCTTCACCCTCCGCGCGCCCTGGCTGCAGCGCGACCCCGCCGATGAAACCCTGTCGCTGCGCGAACCCGTGTTCCTGCTGCCCGAGGAAGGCGGCGAGTACTACTGGGACCTGCGCGGCGACGCCGGCTGGATCAGCGCCGACAGCAGCGAGATGCGGCTCGACGGCAGCGTCGTCGCCGTCTCCGACCCGGCCGGCGGCCGGGCCATGCGCATGGAAACCGACGCCCTGCAGGTCTTCCCGGAGCAGCGTCGCGCACGCACCGATGCCGCCGTGACCATCACCCAGCCCGGCACTACAATGCAGGGCACGGGCATGGAAGCCGACCTGGCCGGCAAGCGCTTCCAGCTCACTTCCAAGGTCCAGACCCGCTATGTCCCCACGCGCCGCTAGCCTCACGACGCTCCTCGCCCTGGCCGCGGCCCTGGCCGCCCCGTCCGCGTGGGCGAAGTCGAGCGACCGCAACCAGCCGATGGACCTGACGTCCAACACCCAGGACTGCATGCTCGCCGACGACGGCGGCCCCTGCGTGTTCGCCGGCAACGTGCGCATCGTCCAGGGCACGCTCGACGTGCGCGCGGCCAAGGCCGACGTCCGCCGCGGCGGCGGCGACATCCAGCGCGTGATCCTCACCGGCGCGCCCGTGCGCCTGACCCAGGAGCTCGACGACGGCGGCTCGATCGACGCCAGCGCCAGCAACGTCGACTACGACCTGCAGACCGAGACCGTGGTCTTCACCGGCAATGCCGAGCTCAACCAGCCCGGCCGCGGCACCATGGCCGGCGGCCGCATCGTCTACAACATGGCCACCGGCCGCGTGCAGGGCGGCGGCCAGGACGGCCAGCAGATCCGCACCCGCATCCTGCCCAAGGGGGCCAGCACCGGCGGCCAGGGCGGCAACTGATGCTGGTCGCCGAGGGCCTGCGCAAGAGCTACCGGCAGCGCGAGGTGGTGCGCGAGTTCGGGCTGACCCTCGACGCCGGCGAGGTCGTCGGCCTGCTCGGCCCCAACGGCGCCGGCAAGACCACCTGCTTCTACATGATCGTCGGCCTGGTGCCGGCCGACGCCGGCCGCATCGTGCTCGACGGCCGCGACATCACCGGCGAGCCGATGTACCGCCGCGCGCGCCTCGGCGTCGGCTACCTGCCGCAGGAACCGTCGGTGTTCCGCAAGCTGAGCGTGGCCGACAACATCATGCTGGTGCTCGAGCTGCGCGAGGACCTGGACCGCAAGGGGCGCGAGACCGAACTCGCGTCGCTGATGGACGAGCTGCAGGTGGCGCACGTCGCCGGCCAGGCCGGTGCCAGCCTCTCCGGCGGCGAGCGCCGCCGGGTCGAGATCGCGCGCGCGCTGGCCGCGCGCCCGCGGCTGATCCTGCTCGACGAACCCTTCGCCGGCGTCGATCCGATCTCGGTCGGCGAGATCCAGCGCATCGTGCGCCACCTCAAGAACCGCGGCATCGGCGTGCTGATCACCGACCACAACGTGCGCGAGACCTTGGGCATTTGCGACCGCGCGTATATCCTCAGTGATGGTGGCGTGCTCGCGCAGGGGGCTCCGGACGCGCTGCTGGCCAATCCGGACGTGCGCCGGGTCTACCTCGGGGATTCCTTCCGGCTGTGAGCCGGGGGCACGTCCCCGTCGACAGGGGAACGTCGTGAAGCCTCGCCTTCAGACATCGCTGGGACAGCAACTGGTACTGACGCCACAGCTGCGCCAGGCCCTGCACATGCTCCAGCTGTCGATGCCCGAGCTCGAGGCCGAGATCAGCGACGCGGTCGAGAGCAACCCCCTGCTGGAGTGGGACGACTCGGCGCCGGTTCCGACGCCTGGCGATGCGCCGGGCACGGATGGCGAATCCGCGGAGACGCGACACGAGGAACGCACCGGGGCCCACGAGGACCCGTGGGACGACCACCGCGACGTGGCCTGGGCCGAGAGCGGGCGCGGCGGCGGCGAGGATCCCGATGGCGACGCGTCCGAACGCATCGCCCAGTCGGAAACCCTGCGCGACCACCTCACCTGGCAGCTCAACCTCAGCCATCTTTCCCCGCGCGAACTTGCCATCGGCGAAACGCTGGTCGATGCCATCGACGACGACGGCTACCTGCGCGAGCCGCTGGCGGCCATCGCCGAAGCGCTGGCGCCGGAACTGGACTGCAGCGAGGCCGAGATCGCGCTGGTCCTGCGCCGCGTCCAGGGCCTGGACCCGACCGGCGTCGGCGCGCGCGACCTCGGCGAGTGCCTGCTGCTGCAGCTCGACGCGCTGCCCGGCGACACGCCCGGGCGCGGCATCGCGCGGCGCGCGGTGTCGACGCTGATCGAACGGCTTGCGCGGCTGGGCGAAGCCGGAATGGCCGACGCGCTTGGCTGCAGCCTGGAAGACGCGGTCACCGCCCTGCACCTGATCCGCGGACTCGACCCGCGCCCCGGCGCACGCATCGGCGGCATGCCGCAGGACACCTACGTCGTGCCCGACTGCGTCATCACCCGCCAGGGCGGCATGTGGAAGGTGGCGCTGGCCGGCGGCCGCCATTCCAGCCTGACCATCCACCGCGGCTACGAGCAGATGCTGCAGCACGCGGCCGGGGCCGACGCCGGCTACCTGCGCGGACGGCTGCAGGAGGCGCGCTGGCTGCTGAAGAACATCGAGGCGCGCGGCGAGACCCTGCTCAAGGTGGTGCACTGCCTGGTGCGCGAGCAGTCGGGCTTCCTCGAGTTCGGCGACAAGGCGCTGCGCCCGCTGACCCTGCGCGAGGTGGCTGCGCAGATCGGCATGCACGAGTCCACCGTCTCGCGCGCGGTGGCGCGCAAGTACGTGCACACGCCGCGCGGCACGATGCCGCTGCGCGCGTTCTTCGCCTCGGGCATCGACACCGGCGGCGGCGGCGAGGCCTCGAGCACCGCGATCCAGGACATGATCCGCCGCCTGGTCGAGGCCGAGGACCCGCGCAAGCCGCTGTCCGACGCGCGCCTGGCCGAACGCCTCAAGGACGGCGGCGTGCCGGTCGCGAGGCGCACCGTGGCGAAATACCGCGAAGCCCTGAACATCCCTTCATCGCACGACCGCGTGCGCATCGCCTGAGCACCGCCCCGCCGCTTCCCGGCCTCCGGGGGCTGGGTTAACCTGTCCGTGACAACCGCGACATCGCCATGGGCGATGCTGTGGACCCCACGAGAGAGGAGGTTTGCGATGCTCATCGAGACCCACGGCCAGCAGATGGATGTCACGCCCGCGCTGCGCGACTACGTCGAGACCAAGCTTGGCCGGCTTTCGCGGCTCTACGATCCGCCGCTGCAGGTCCGCACCCAGCTGAGCCTGGACAAGCCCGACCATGTCGCCGAGGCCACGCTCAGCGTGGGCGGCAAGACCCTGCACGCCGATGCGCGCGCGGTCGACATGTACGCGGCGATCGATCTCCTGGCCGACAAGCTCGACCGGATGCTGGTGAAGGAGAAGAAGAAGATGATCGACCAGCACCGCCGCGGCGGGAACCCGGTGCGCGACGGCGAGTTCGGCTGACCCGCGGCCGCGACGGAAGCACGACGTCATGCCGTATACCGACCTGCTCACGGCCGCGCGCATCGTGCAGGTCGTGGAGCCGGGCGGGCGCGACCAGGTGCTGGACGCGGCCGCCCGCCTGCTCAGCGGCGGCTCGCCGGACTGGACCCAGGCGATCGCCGACGGCCTGCGCGCACGCGAGGCCATCGGCAGCACCTCCATCGGCCGTGGGGTGGCCATCCCGCACTGCCATACCGCCGCCTGCCGCGTTCCGGTGGCGGCCTTCCTGCGGCTGGCCGCGCCGGTCGACTTCCGCGCCCACGACGGCCAGCCGGTCGACCTGGTGTTCGCGATGGCGGTGCCGCAGGGCCATGCGCAGCAGCACCTGGACACGCTGTCCGAGCTCGCCGGCCAGTTCGCCGACCCCGGCTTCCGCGACGCGGTCCGCGCCGCCCGCGACATCACCGCGCTGCGTGCGCTGCTGCTGCGCCTCGACGTGAGCGCATGAACGCCGCGATCACCGCCCGCGAACTCTACGAACAGCTGCGCGAGCGCCTCGCGCTGCGCTGGGTCGCCGGCCAGTCCGGTGCCGCCCGCCAGCTCGAGGCGGTCGATACCGTGGCCCGCCGGCCCTCGCTGGCCGGCTACCTCAACATCATCTATCCCAACAAGGTGCAGATCCTCGGGACCGAGGAGCTGGCCTGGCTGGACGGCCTGGAGCCGCGGCAGCGCTGGGAGACGCTGGAGAAGATCCTGCAGTTCGGGCCGCTGGCGCTGGTGGTGAGCAAAGGCCAGTCCTGCCCCGAGGACCTGATCGAGATGGCCGAGGAATCGGGCATCGCGCTGTGGTCCTCGCCGCGCCGCGGCCACGAGCTCTACAGCGTGCTGCAGTACCACCTGGCCGGCGCCCTCGCACGTCGCACCACCCTGCACGGGGTGTTCATGGAGATCTACTCCATCGGCGTGCTGATCACCGGCGAATCCGGCACCGGCAAGAGCGAGCTCGCGTTGGAGCTGGTGACCCGCGGACACCGGCTGGTCGCCGACGATGCGCCGGAGTTCGCGCAGATCGCGCCGGACGTGCTCGATGGCACCTGTCCCGAGCTGCTGCAGGACCTGCTCGAACTGCGCGGCCTCGGCGTGCTCAACATCCGCGAGATGTTCGGTGACACCGCGGTGAAGCGGAACAAGTACCTGCGCCTGATCGTGCACCTGGCGCGCCCCGAGGACAGCCGCGAATCGAGCGATGCCAGCGGCATGGTGCGGCTGACCGGCGACCTCGGCTCGCGGCGCGTGCTCGAACTCGACGTGCCGATGATCACCTTGCCGGTGATGCCCGGCCGCAACCTGGCGGTCCTGACCGAAGCCGCCACCCGCGTGCACATGCTGCGCGCCAAGGGCGTCGATCCCGCCGCGGCCTTTCTCGCGCGCCACTCGCACTTCCTCGAACGGGGCACGGCATGAGCACGCCCGCGAACACGGACGCGCCCGCGGACGCGACCGCGACCGCGACCGCCGCCAGCAATGCGCTGGTCATCGTCAGCGGCATGTCGGGCAGTGGCAAGACCGTCGCGCTCAACACCTTCGAGGACCTCGACTTCTACTGCGTCGACAACCTGCCGGCGGAGCTGCTGCCCGACTTCGTGCGCAGCGCCACCCATCCCGAGCGCGCCTCGCAGAAGCTCGCCGTGGGCATCGACGTGCGCAGCCGCGGCGACCTCGCCAACCTGCCCGAGTGGCTGTCGGCGGTGGGCGCCCTGGGCTTCGACCCGAAGCTGGTCTTCTTCGACACCGCCGACAACGTCCTGCTCAAGCGCTATGCCGACACCCGCCGCCGCCATCCGCTGACGCGGCTGGGCCTGGCGCTCTCGGACGCCATCGCGCTGGAGCGCCAGGTGCTGCGTCCGCTGCGCCAGCTGGCCGACGTCACCATCGACACCAGCGAGCTCAACGTCCACCAGCTGCGCCACCGGGTGCTGACCGAACTGGGCCTGGCGATGGACTCGTCGCTGTCGCTGCTGTTCGAATCCTTCGCCTACCGGCGCGGACTGCCGCCGGACGCGGACTTCGTGTTCGATGCGCGCGCCCTGCCCAATCCGCACTGGGACCCACGGCTGCGCCCGCTGTCGGGCCGCGACGGCCCCGTGCGCGACTACTTCGAAGCGCCCGAACAGGCCGACGTCGGCGAGTTCCTGCGCCAGGTGAACGCATTCCTCGATGCCTGGCTGCCGCGCATGGACTCGTCCACGCGCAGCTACGTGACCGTCGCCTTCGGCTGCACCGGCGGCCGCCACCGCTCGGTCTACCTCGCCGAAGCCGCGGCCGCCCACGCGCGCCGGCAGGGCTGGAACGAGGTCGCCACGCACCACCGCGAACTCGACTGAGAACTCGACTGAAGTCCGGAAACGATGCCGCGCGCGCACGCGGCGCTTCCGGACCGTCATGCGGCTCTGGTAATTTGTCCCGATGGCCGTCGGAATCCTGCTCGTCACGCACCTGGGTATCGGCACCGCGCTCGCCGCGGTGGCGGGCCGCTTGCTGGGCACGCTGCCCTTGAAGGTGGAAGTGTTCGAGATGTCCTACGACGCCGACCCCGCCGCCGCCCTGCCCGCCGCCAGTGCCGCGCTGCGCCGCGCCGACGGCGGCGAGGGCGTGCTGGTACTGACCGACCTCTACGGCGCCACGCCGGCGAACCTCGCCGCGCGCCTGGCGCAGCTCGGCACTCCGGTCCGGCGCGTGTCCGCGCTCAGCCTGCCGATGCTGCTGAGGGTCCTGAACTATCCCGAGCTTCCGCTCGAGGCGCTGCCGGCGGTGGCTGCCGCTGGCGCGCGCAACGGAGTCCTGCACGATGACGCATGAGGCACGCCGGCCATGATCGAACGCGAACTCGTCGTCTCCAACCGGCTGGGCCTGCACGCGCGCGCCACCGCGAAGCTGGTGCAGCTGCTCTCGGGCCATGACGTCAACGCGACCCTGACCGCCAAGGGACGCGAGGTCAACGCCAAGAGCATCATGGGCGTGATGCTGCTCGCCGCCGGCGCCGGCACCGCGGTGACCCTGCGTGTCGAGGGCGCCGACGAGGCCGCGGCCGCCGAGGCCGTCAGCGCGCTGTTCGAGCGGCGATTCGACGAGGACAGCTGATGCGCCGGCAGTTCCCCGGCCACGGTGCCTCGCGGGGCAACGCGCTCGGGCGCGCGCGCGTGCGCCAGCCGCATGCGCTGGAGGTGGCCGAGGAACGCATCGCGCCCGGGCAGGCCGCGGCCGAGGTCGCGCGCCTGCACGAGGCGATCGACATGGTGCGCGAGGAACTGCGCGACCTGCGCTCGCGCCTGCACGGCGCGCTGGCGCACGAGGTCGGCGAGTTCCTCGACCTGCACGCGTTGCTGCTCGACGACCCCGAGCTTCTGCAGGGCCTGGACGGCCTGATCGCGAACGAGCTGCACGGCGCCGACTTCGCGCTGCGCGTGCAGCGCGACCGCCTGGCGGCGGTATTCGAAAGCATGGACGACCCCTACTTCCGCAGCCGCGTGGAGGACATCGACCACGTCATCGGCCGCATCCATTCGGCGCTGCACCGCCACGACGCGCAGGTCAGCGGCGTGGCCGGCGAGATCCTGGTCTCGGACAGCCTGGCGCCGTCCGAGGTCGCACGCCTGCACGCGCGCGGCGTGCTCGGCATCGTGACCGCGGGCGGCAGCATGCTTTCGCATACCGCGATCCTGGCGCGCAGCCTGCACCTGCCGCTGGTGGTCGGTTCGCCGCAGGCGCTGTCGCTGGTCAACGACGGCGACGTGGTGATGATCGACGGCGCCACCGGCCTGGTGATCGTCGATCCGGACGCCGACGACCTGCGCGCGCACCGCGAGCGCGTGCGCGAGGGCAAGCGCGAGCGCCGCCAGCTGCACCGCCTGCGGCGCGAACCCTCGCGCACCCTCGACGGCGTCGACATCCGCCTGTACGCGAACGCCGAGACGCGCGAGGACGTCGCCGAGGCGCACGCGCTCGGCGCCGCGGGCGTCGGGCTGTACCGCACCGAGTTCCTGTTCCTGCAGCGCAACGAGCTGCCGTCGGAGGAGGAGCAGTTCGTCGCCTACCGCGACCTGGTGCTGGGCATGACCGGGCGCACCGCGACCATCCGCACGCTCGACGTCGGCGCCGACAAGGCCGACGGCAGCGGCCTGGCCCTGCCCTACGAGCCCAATCCCGCGCTCGGCGTGCGCGGCGTGCGCCTGGCGCTGCGCCGGCGCGACGTGTTCACCACCCAGCTGCGCGCGATCCTGCGCGCGTCCGGCTACGGGCCGATCCGCATCCTGCTGCCGATGGTGGCGCGGCGCGAGGAGGTGCTGGCGGCGCGCCGCCTGCTGCGCACGGTCGCCGCGCGCCTGCGCCGGGAAGGCCATGCGGTCGCCGAGGGCATCCCGCTCGGCGCGATGATCGAGGTCCCGGCCGCGGCGATCGCATTGCCGGCGATGATCGACCTGCTCGACTTCATGTCGATCGGCACCAACGACCTCGTGCAGTACCTGCTGGCCGCGGACCGCGGCAACGATGCCCTGGTCGACCTGCACAGCCCCCTGCATCCGGCGGTCGTGCTGCTGCTGCACCAGGTCATCGGCACCGCCCGCGCGCACGGCAAGCCGGTGGCGGTCTGCGGCGAGATGGCCGGCGACGCCGTGTTCACCCCGCTGCTGCTCGCGCTCGGGCTCGAGGAGTTCAGCCTGCATCCGGGCACGCTGCTCGAAGTGCGCCAGGCGGTGCGGGCGCAGGACCTGGCCGGCCTGCGCGCACACCTGCCCGAGCTGCTGCGCGCACGCGACCACGCCGGCATCGCCCGCTGGCTTGCCCGGAGCACCGGAGAACCATGAGCCGCACAGACGCCCTGCGCGACGTGGTCGCCCCGCACGTGGTGGCCGACGCGGACTCGATCCGCGCCGGATTCATCGGCGCGCGCCCGTTCCGCCACTGCGTGGTCGAGGACTTCTTCGCGCCCGCGTTCGTGCACGACCTGCTCGCGCGCTTCCCGGGTTTCGATCGCGGCAACGCCCTCAACGAGGACGGCGTCGCCGGCGGGAAGTCGACGGTGGAGCGCATCCGCGGCCTTGGCGGCGCGTACGCGGCGCTCGACGCCTGCATCCAGACGCCGGCCTTCCTCGGCCTGATCGAACGGCTGACCGGCATCGACGGGCTGCTCTACGACCCCGACTACTTCGGCGGCGGCACGCACGACAACCGCGATGGCCAGGCGCTCGACACCCACATCGACTTCAACCACCACCCTGCCACCGGCTGGCATCGACGGCTGAACCTGATCGTCTACCTCAACCCGGAGTGGGACGCGGCCTGGGGCGGAGCGCTGGAACTGCGGCGCGACCCGCATGATCCGGAGAACGACGAGGTGGTCGCGATCGCGCCAGCGTACAACCGCTGCGTGATCTTCGAGACCACCGAGCACAGCTGGCACGGGTTCCCGCCGATCCGGCTGCCCGCGGGCAGGGAGTCGCTCAGCCGCCGGTCGGTGGCCCTGTACTTCTACACGCGCGAGCGGCCCGCCGACGAAGCCGCACCCGCGCATTCGACGGTCTACGTCGACCGCCCGCTGCCGTCCCACCTCGCGGCCGGACACGTGCTGGACGCGTCCGACATGGCCACGCTGCACGAGCTGCTCGCGCGCCGCGACGGCCACGTGCGCCGGCTGTATGGCGAACTGCACGCGCTGCAGGCGCAGCTCGACGCGACGCCCGCCAGCCGCGTGCTCGGCGCGGCACGCCGCATGCTCGCGCGACTGCGCCGCTGAACGAGCGCACGGGCTGGGCAGCGCCGGGCGCGCGGGCGATAATGCGCGCATGAACGCCTGACCCTGTCGCGCATCCGTCGCGCGACGCGCCCACCGGAAGATCCATGGCCGAAGCCGTCCGCCACGACAAGACCGCGCGCCAGCTGCGACTGCTGTCGGATGCGCTCGACAGCGGCCGCCTGGGCCCCGTCCGCCGGCTGATCAACACGCTGGCGCCGGCCGAGATCGGCAACCTCCTGGAATCGCTGCCGCCCGACCGCCGGATGGTGGTCTGGGGCCTGGTCGATGCCGAGGACGACGGCGAGGTGCTGGTGCACGTCGGCGACGAGGTGCGCGAAAGCCTGATCGCCGACATGGATCCCGACGAGATCGTCGCCGCGGTCGAAGACCTCGACATCGACGACCTCGCCGACCTGGTCGAGGACCTGCCCGAGGCCGTCACCGGGCAGATCCTGCGCTCGATGGACCGCGAGAACCGCGAACGCCTGGAGCAGGCGCTGTCCTACGAGGAAGACACCGCCGGCCGCCTGATGAACCCCGACGTGGTGACCGTGCGCGCGGACACCACGGTCGACGTGGTGCTGCGCTTCCTGCGCCTGCGCGGCGAGCTGCCGGAGAACACCGACCACCTGTACGTGGTCAACCGCCGCCACCAGCTGCTGGGCTGGGTCGCGCTGCAGAAGCTGGTCACCAGCGAACCGGGCGCCCCGGTCAACAAGCTGATCGACGACGAACTCACCGCGATCCACGCCGGCGAGTCGGCGGAGTCCGTCGCGCGCCAGTTCTCCGACCACGACTGGGTGTCCGCGCCCGTGGTCGACGAGGGCAACGTGCTGCTCGGCCGCATCACCATCGACGACGTGGTCGACATCATCCGCGAGCAGGCCGAGCACCAGGCGCTGGGCGCCGCCGGCCTGGACGAGGACGAGGACCTGTTCTCGCCGGTGAAGCGCGCCGTGCGCGGCCGCATCGTCTGGCTGGGCGTGAACCTGGCCACGGCCTTCCTCGCCGCCGCGGTGATCGGGCGCTTCGAGGCGACGATCGAGCAGATCGTGGCGCTGGCGGTGCTGATGCCGATCGTCGCCGGCATCGGCGGCAATGCCGGCATGCAGGTGCTGACCCTGATGGTGCGCGGCCTGGCGCTGGGCCAGGTGGGCGCGAGCAACGCGCGCCTGCTGCTGTGGAAGGAAGTGCGCGTGGCGCTGATCAACGGCCTGCTGATCGGCGGCTTCGTCGGGCTGGTCGCCTTCGCCTGGTTCCGCGACTGGATGCTGGGTCTTGTGATCACCGCGGCGCTGGTGATCAACTTCGCCTCGGCCGCGCTCGCCGGCGTGCTGGTGCCGCTGGCGATGAAGCGCGCCGACGTCGATCCCGCGGTGGCCGGCGGCGTGGTGGTGACCGCGGTGACCGACGTGGTCGGCTTCTTCAGCTTCCTCGGCCTGGCCACCGTCATCCTGCTGCACTGAGGCCGCACCTTCCCCGCGGCAACTGCGGCGACTGCAGCGACTGCAGCGACTGCGGCAACCGCGGCAACTCCGGCAACGCTCGGGACTGTAGGAGCGGCTATAGCCGCGATCCGGGGCCGCGGTGCGTTCGCGCAATCCGTTCCCGCAATCCGTTCCTGCGGTCCGTTCCCGGTGATCCGCGGCAATCGCAGCTATAGCTGCTCCTACAGGAGCCGCGAGCCTGCAGGCGGCGGGCGGCCGGGTCAGGCCAGAAGGGCTTCGAGCACCGCCATGCGCACGGCGACGCCGTTGGCGACCTGCCGCAGCACCAGCGACTGCGGGCCGTCGGCCACCTCGTCGCTGATCTCGACGCCGCGGTTCATCGGACCCGGATGCAGCACCACGGCGTCCGGCGCGGCGCGGCGCAGGCGGGCCGCGGTCAGCCCGTAGTCGCGGTGGTAGGCCTCGAGCGACGGCACCAGGCCTTCCTCCATGCGTTCGCGCTGCAGGCGCAGCATGAACACCGCATCCACGCCGTCGAGCGCGGCGTCCAGGTCGCTGCCGACGCGGCAGCCGGACAGCATGGCGTCATCGGGCAGCAGGCTCGCCGGACCGCAGGCGCGGACCTCGCCGATGCCCAGGGTACGCAGCGCATGCAGCTCGGACCGCGCCACCCGCGAATGGCGGATGTCGCCGACCACCGCGACCTTCAGCCGCGAAAAATCCCCGCCTTTGGCCTGGCGCAGGCTCAGCACGTCGAGCAGGCCCTGCGTGGGGTGCGCGCTGCGGCCGTCGCCGGCGTTGATGACCGCCGTGCCCGGCTGCGCGGACGCGGCCAGCATGGCCGCGGCGCCGTCCTCGCGGTGGCGGACGATGAAGCCGCGCACGCCCATCGCCTCGATGTTGCGCAGCGTGTCGAGCGGGGTCTCGCCCTTGCTGGTCGACGAGGTGGACGCGTCGAAGGCCAGCACGTCGGCGCCGAGGCGCTGCGCGGCGCGCTGGAACGACAGCCGCGTGCGCGTCGACGGCTCGAAGAACAGGGTGCAGGTGGCGATGCCCGCGAGCGCCCCGCGCGGATCGGCGGCGCCCTGGCCGTCGAGGAAGGCCTGGGCGCGGTCGAGCAGGGCCACCAGCGTCGCGCGCGGCAGGCCTTCGAGGGTGAGCAGGTGGCGCAGGCGCCCGTCGTCGGTGGTCTGCAGGGTCATGCCGGGGCGTCCGGGGACGTGGAATCGGGATCGATGGCGACCGCGTCGCCGGGCGAGGCCAGCCAGCGTTCGACGATGATCGCGGCCGCCACGGCGTCGAGCGCGGCGGCGTCGCGGCGACGGCGCCGGCCTTCGGCACGGTCGACGGCGAAGCGCTGGGCCGCTTCGATCGAGCTGGAGCGCTCGTCCACCATCACCACCGGCAGGCGGTAACGCCGGCCCAGCTCGCGTGCGAAGGCCCGGGCGCGCGCGCGGATCGGCTGGTCGCCACCGTCGAGCGTCATTGGATCACCGACCACGCAGCCATCCGGCCCCCATTCCTTCAGCAGGCGCTCGACCGCCGGCCAGTCGACGTGGTCGGCGTGCACGTCGACCACGGCCAGCGCACGCGCACCGTGGCCGAAGGCGCTGCCCACGGCCACGCCGATGCGGCGCGCGCCGACGTCGAACCCGAGCACGGTGCCGTCGGCGCGGATCGTGGCCATCAGGCGTGCCCGGCGTAGTCCGGCATGTGCGCCATGTCGACGCCGATGCGGCCGGCGGCCGCCTGCCAGCGTGCCTCCAGCGGCAGTGCGAACAGGATCTCCCCGTCGGACGGCACGGTCAGCCAGCTGTTCTCGCCCAGTTCGGCCTCGAGCTGGCCCGCGCCCCAGCCGGCGCAGCCCAGCGCGACCACGGCACGCGCGGGACCTTCGCCGCGCGCCATCGCCTCGAGCACGTCGCGCGAGGTGGTCACGCGCAGGTCGTCGGCCACGCTCAGGCTCGAGTCCCAGCCCTGCGCACCGTCATGGATGACGAAACCGCGCTCGGGATGCACGGGGCCGCCGGCAAGCACCGGCGTGGCGCACAGCGCCGCGTCGCCGCAGGGAATGCCCATCTGCGAGAAGACCTCGCCCAGGGTGTAGTCGGAGCGACGGTTGACGACCACGCCCATCGCGCCGTCGGCGTCGTGCTGGCACAGCAGCGACACCGTGCGCTCGAAGTTCGGATCGGCCAGCGACGGCAGCGCGACCAGCAGCTGGTTGGCGAGCGGGGTGGGCTGGGTGGACATGGGGTCATTCTAGCCAGTGCCGCGGCCTCGCGCCCGGCCGCGGCTACCATGGCCGCCACGCCACCGCCGCGGATCCACCATGCCGACAGCCGCTCCGCTTCCGCGCGACGAACGCGCCTTCATCGTGCTGCTGGCCGTGCTGCAGGGCGGCCTGATGTACCTGGCGCAGAAGGGCCACGCCGGCGGCTGGTGGCCCTTCGCCGCGCTCTCGGGCCGGGTCTGCTGGTACACCCTGGTGCTGGCGGTGCCGACGATGATGGCGCTGAGCGTGGTGCGCCTGCGCGATGCGCGCTTCTGGCAGCAGGCCGCCGGAGCCACCGTGGTGGTCGGCGCGCTGGCCGCATGGGCCGCGCGGCAGGCCACGGGCGGCCCGGGCGTGCAGGCCGGCAGCGTGCTCGCCCCTTTCGGCGCATCGGTCGCGGTCGGCCTGTTCGTCGCCCTGCCCTGGCTGCAGTGCCGCCTCGCGCACGGCCACTGGCGCGCGCCCTATGCCTGCCTGTTCGGACATGCCTGGCAGAACACGCTGACGCTGGCGCTGGCGGCGCTGTTCACCGGCATCTGCTGGCTGGTGCTGTGGCTGTGGGGCGCGCTGTTCGCGCTGGTGAAGATCGACTTCTTCCGCGAGCTGTTCCGCGAGGACGCCTTCGTCTACCTCGCCACGGGCGCGATGGCCGGGCTGGGCGTGCTGATCGGCCGGACCCAGGACCGCGCGGTGATGGTCGCCCGCCAGGTGCTGTTCGCGATCTTCACCGGCCTGCTGCCGCTGCTGGCCTTCATCGCCGCGCTGTTCGTGGCCAGCCTGCCGTTCACCGGCCTCGAACCGCTGTGGGACATGCGGTCCGCGGCCGCCACCCTGGTGACCGTGGTGGCGCTGCTGGTCGCGTTCGCCAACTCCGTGCTGCAGGACGGCACCGGCGCGCGGCCCTACCCCGCCTGGCTGTGCCGCCTGGTCGATGCCGGGCTGGCCCTGCTGCCGGTGTACGCGCTGCTGGCGCTGTATGCGCTCTGGCTGCGCATCGACCAGCACGGGTGGACGGCCGACCGCGTCTGGGCGGTGCTGCTCGCCGTCGTCGTGGCCGGCTATGCATCCGGCTACGCCTGGGCGGTGCTGCGCAGGCGCGACGGCTGGCTGGGACCCATCCGGCCGGTGAACCGGGTGATGTCGCTGGTGGTGGTGGCGCTTGCGGTGCTGGCCAACACCCCCGTGCTGGATCCGCACCGGATCGGCGTGTCCAGCCAGCTGCAGCGGCTGGCCGACGGACGCACCAGCCCCGAGGATTTCGATCTCGAGTGGCTGCGCCATGACAGCGGCCGCGCCGGCTGGGAGGCGACGCTGGCCCTGCGCGGGCACCCGGCCTGGGCAGGCGACCGGGAGCGGCTGGCCGAACTCGAACGCGTCATCGCAAGGGAGAGCCGCTGGGGCGACCCGGCGGCCGTCGAGGGCGGCAAGCCCACCGCGCGCGATGCCGCGGCGCTCCGCGCGCAGGTCCAGCTGGCGGAAGGCGCGGCGTCGCCCGACGAGGACTGGTGGGTCGCCCTGGCCGATGGACTGGGCGACCGCAACTGCAGGCGCGTCTCCGACGACTGCATCCTGCTCACGCCCGACCTCGACGGCGACGGCGCGCGCGATCCGCTGCTGTGCACACTCGGCAACGGCCATGGCGCGCACTGCGTGATCCACGCGCGGGACGCGGACGGCGCCTGGGCGGCGGTCGCGACCCTGGACCTGTGGCCGCAGGGCACCTCCGAGCAGGCGTGGCGACGGACGCTGCGCCGCGACCTGCTCGATGGCCGCGTGCAGGCCGTTCCGCGGAGCTGGCCCGACCTCAGGATCGGCGACGGTGAGCCACGCCGGCTCGAACTCCCCGGCCAGCCCTGAGCCCGCTCAGCCCAGGCCGAACTGGACCTCGTCCGGCGTCGGGACGCGCACCGCGAGCACCTCGAGCTCCGCCCGGACGCGACGCCCGGCCAGCGGATGGTTGCCGTCGACGGTGATCGTGTCGGCTTCGACCGCCGTCACCACCACGTCGAGCGGTCCCTTGGCGGTCGTGGTTTCCAGCCGGTCGCCCACCTTCGGCTGGGCGGGCGCGCGCCACATCGTGCGCGGCAGGGTCTGCACCAGGGCTTCGTGCCGCGGGCCGAAGCCGTCCGCGGGCGCGACCACGACGTCGATCCGGTCGCCTGCCCTGCGGCCCTCGAGCGCCTGCTCCAGCCCGCGCGCGATGCCCCCGGTCCCGTGCATGTAGGTCAGCGGTTCGTGCCCGCGGGTGCTGGTGATGGGCGCGCCGCTGTCGGCGTCGGTCAGCGTGAAGTGCACGGTGGCGATGCGGCGGTCTGCGATGTCCATCGTCGGCGGATCCTTGGCGGTGATCGCCGCATCCTCGCCATCGCGCCGCGCGCGCGCAAGCCCGTCGGCCCGTTGGCGTGACCGGGTGCCCACCCGCGCGAGCGGCCCACCGGGCCATGCATGGTCCCGAAGGGCCGCGCGCCGGCGGAAAGCAGGAAGCCCCGCAGGTGCGGGGCTTCGTGCATGTACCGGGTGCGTCGCGCGGATCAGCCCGAGAGGGCCTCCTGGTAGCGGCGCTCCACCTCGTTCCAGTCGACGACGTTGTAGAACGCGCCGATATAGTCCGGGCGGCGGTTCTGGTACTTCAGGTAGTACGCGTGCTCCCAGACGTCCAGGCCCAGGATCGGGGTGTTGCCCGAGCCGATGCCCTTCATGAGCGGATTGTCCTGGTTGGCGCTGGACTCGACCTTGAGCGCGCCCGACCTGTCGACCGAGAGCCAGGCCCAGCCGCTGCCGAAGCGGGTCAGCGCGGCCTTGGTGAAGGCTTCCTTGAACGCCTCGAAGCCGCCGAGCTCGCTGTCGATGCGCTTGGCGACCTCGCCCACCGGGTTGCCGCCGCCCTTGGGCGACATCACCGTCCAGAACAGCGAGTGGTTGGCGTGGCCGCCGGCGTTGTTGCGCAGCGGACCGCGCTTGTCTTCGGGCAGCGCGTCGAGGTTGGCGATGATCTCCTCGGCGGACTTGTCCGCCCACTCCGTGCCCTCCAGCGCGGCGTTGGCGTTGTTGATGTAGGCCTGGTGGTGCTTGGTGTGGTGGATCTCCATCGTCTGCGCGTCGATGTGCGGCTCGAGCGCGTCGTATGCGTAGGGGAGCTTGGGCAGGGTGAACGCCATGGCGGTTCTCCAGTGGTGTATTGGCCGGCCATTGTCTCCCGCGACAGGTAAAAAGTACGCAAATGGAAAGGGCGCCCGACGGGCGCCCCTCCAGGAGACTCGGAACGCAGCGTCTCAGGTGACCTCGGCCACCTCGACGCCGTCCAGGCCCTGCGACAGCGTGCGCGCGTCGCCGCCCTGCGCCAGCTTGATGCGCAGGCGCACCTCGTTGGCCGAGTCGGCATAGCGCAGCGCGTCCTCGTAGGAGATCTCGCCGGCCTGGTACAGCTCGAACAGGCTCTGGTCGAAGGTCTTCATGCCGAGGTTGGTCGACTCCTTCATGATTTCCTTGAGCTTGTGGATCTCGCCGTCGCGGATGTAGTCCTGCACCAGCGGCGTGCCGAGCATGATCTCCATCGCCACGCGGCGGCCCTTGCCGTCCGGGGTCGGGATCAGCTGCTGCGCGACCACGCCCTTGAGGTTGAGCGACAGGTCCATCAGCAGCTGGCCGCGCCGGTCCTCGGGGAAGAAGTTGATGATGCGGTCCATCGCCTGGTTGGCGTTGTTGGCATGCAGGGTGCACAGCACCAGGTGGCCGGTCTCGGCGAAGGCGATGGCGTGGTCCATGCCCTCGCGGGTGCGGACCTCGCCGATCATGATCACGTCCGGCGCCTGGCGCAGGGTGTTCTTCAGCGCGTTCTCCCAGCTGTCGGTGTCGATGCCGACCTCGCGCTGGGTGATGATGCAGCCGTCGTGCTTGTGCACGAACTCGATCGGATCCTCGATGGTGATGATGTGCCCGGTCGAGTTGGCGTTGCGGTAGCCGATCATCGACGCCAGCGAGGTCGACTTGCCGGTGCCGGTGGCGCCCACGAAGATGATGATGCCGCGCTTGGTCATCGCCAGCGTCTTGATGATCGGCGGGAGGTTGAGCTCCTCGATCGTCGGGATGCGGGTCTCGATCCGGCGCAGCACCATGCCGACCTGGTTGCGCTGGTAGAAGCACGACACGCGGAAGCGGCCCACGCCGGACACGCCGATCGCGAAGTTGCACTCGTGCGTGCGCTCGAACTCCTCGCGCTGCGGCGGCGTCATCACGTTGAGCACCAGGTCGCGCGCCTGCTGCGGCGTCAGCGGGTTCTGGGTGATCGGCGAGATCTTGCCGTGGACCTTCATCGACGGCGGCATGCCGGCGGTGATGAACAGGTCCGAGGCCTTCTGGTGGGCCATCAGCTTGAGGTACGAGGTGAAGTCGATGGCGCTCATGTGGTGCTCCGGTTACTCGAACAGCCGCTTGTCCTTGGCATAGTCCTTGGCCTGGGCGCGCGTGATCATGGCGCGCTTCACCAGGTCCTGCAGGTGCTGGTCGAGCGTCATCATGCCGTGCTGCTGGCCGGTCTGGATCGCCGAGTACATCTGCGCCACCTTGTCCTCGCGGATCAGGTTGCGGATGGCCGGCACGCCGACCATGATTTCCCAGGCCGCGGTGCGCCCGCCGCCGACCTTCTTCAGCAGCGCCTGCGAGATCACCGCGCGCAGCGACTCCGACAGCATCGAGCGCACCATCGGCTTCTCGCCGGCGGGGAACACGTCGATGATGCGGTCGATGGTCTTGGCCGCCGACGAGGTATGCAGCGTGCCGAACACCAGGTGGCCGGTTTCCGCGGCGGTCAGCGCCAGGCGGATGGTCTCCAGGTCGCGCAGCTCGCCGACCAGGATGTAGTCGGGGTCCTCGCGCAGCGCCGAGCGCAGCGCTTCGTTGAAGCCGTGGGTGTCGCGGTGCACTTCGCGCTGGTTGATCAGGCACTTCTGCGCGGTATGCACGAACTCGATCGGGTCCTCGATGGTGAGGATGTGCCCGTACTCGGTCTTGTTGATGTGGTCGACCATCGCCGCCAGCGTGGTCGACTTGCCCGAGCCGGTCGGGCCGGTGACCAGGATCAGGCCCTGCGGCTGGTCGATCAGCTCCTTGAAGATCCGCGGCGTGCCGAGGTCCTCGAGGGTCAGCACCTCGGACGGAATGGTGCGGAACACCGCGCCCGCGCCGCGGTTCTGGTTGAAGGCGTTGACGCGGAAGCGCGCCAGGCCGGCGATCTCGAACGAGAAGTCGACCTCGAGGAACTCCTCGTAGTCGCGGCGCTGCTTGTCCGACATGATGTCGTAGACCAGCGCGTGGACCTGCTTGTGGTCGAGCGCCGGGATGTTGATCCGGCGAACGTCGCCATCGACGCGGATCATCGGCGGCAGGCCTGCCGACAGATGCAGGTCCGACGCCTTGTTCTTGACCGAAAACGCCAGAAGTTCGGCGATATCCATGCATGCTCCCCAGCGGCAGTGCAAGTTGGTGTTGGAGCGCCGGACCGGGTCGCGGCTGGCGCCAGAGTACTCCCCGCGGGCAGTATAGCCCCGTATCCGCGTCACATATCCAGCCCCGCTGGAGGAGCCGGCAGATGCCGACAGGACCCCTCGCACGCGTCCTCGATTCGATGGAAAACGCCGCCGCGGCCGCCTCGCGGCCGGCCCCGCGCCTGGTGGCGGTGGGCAAGACCCGGAGCGCCGGCGAGATCGCCGCGCTCGCGGCCGACTGGTCTGCCCTGCGCCCCGACGCGACCCTGGCGTTCGGCGAGAACTATGTCCAGGAAGCCGCGGCCAAGATCGCCGCGCTGGATGGCCGTGGCATCGAATGGCACCTGATCGGCCACCTGCAGTCGAACAAGGCCGCGCAGGCCGCCGCGATGTTCGACTGGGTGCAGTCGGTCGACCGGCCCAAGCTGGTCGCCGCGTTGGCCGCGGCGCGCGACGCCGGCCGTCCGCCGCTCAACGTGCTCATCCAGGTCAACGTCGACGGCGAGGCCGGCAAGCACGGCTGCGCACCCGGCGACGTGCCGGCACTGGCGGCGGACATCGCGGCGCAGCCCGGCCTGGCGCTGCGCGGGCTGATGGCGATCCCCGAGCCCCACCCGGACCTGGAGCGCCGTCGCGCGGCCTTCGCGGCCATGCACGCGCTGCATGCCGCGCTGCGTCGGCAGCACCCGGGCGCCGACACGCTGTCGATGGGCATGAGCGAGGACCACGCGCTGGCGATCGCCGAGGGCGCGACCATGGTGCGCATCGGCACCGCGCTGTTCGGGGCACGACCGGGGGCGTGACGCAGTGGCGCGGGGCGTCGCGGCCGCGGGCCTGGTCGCGGCTCACGGGCGCCTCGGCGACAATGCCGGGCCCGCCGTTCCAGGAAGCCCACCATGTCCGGACCCATCTCCAGCGACGAAGACACGATCGCCTTCATCGGCGGCGGCAACATGGCCCGCAGCCTGGTTGGCGGCATGGTGGCGCGCGGCACCGACCCCGCTTGCATCCAGGTCGCCGAACCGGTCGAAGCGCTGCGCGACGCCCTGTCCCGCGACTTCGGCGTCCGGGTCCACGCGGACGCCATCGATGCGGTCGTCGGCGCGGCCACCTGGGTGTTCGCGGTCAAGCCGCAGGTGATGCGCACGGTCTGCGAGGGGCTTGCCGCGCACGCGCGCGACGCACACCCGCTCGCGGTCTCGATTGCCGCCGGCATCACCACCGCCCAGCTGTCGGCCTGGCTTGGCGGCAGCACCGCGGTGGTCCGCAGCATGCCCAACACGCCCGCCCTGCTTGGCGCCGGCGTGACCGGCCTTTACGCCAACGCGGCGGTCGACGCGGCCGGGCGGGCGCGGGCCGAAGCCCTGTTGGCAACGGCCGGCGAGACCGTCTGGATCACGGACGAAGCGCTGATGGACGCGGTGACCGCGGTGTCCGGGAGCGGACCGGCCTATGCCTTCCTGCTCGCCGAGGCCATGGAGGACGCGGCGCGCGCCCAGGGCCTGCCGGCGGACGCGGCGCGCAGGCTCGTGCTGCAGACCCTGCTGGGCGCGGCGCGCATGCTGACCGAATCCGGCGAAGCGCCGGCGGAGCTGCGCAGGCGCGTGACCTCGCCCGGCGGCACCACCCAGGCGGCGATCGAGGCCTTCGAGGCCGGCGGACTGCGCCGGCTGGTCGCGGAGGCCGTGGCGGCGGCGACGGTGCGCGGACGCGAGCTGTCAGCCACCAACGACTGAGCCCCGCCTCAGCTCTGGTTGATGCCGTAGCGCCCCGGGCCGAGCAGGGCGATGGCGACCGCGGTGCCGAGGAACATGCCCTGCAGTTCCAGCGCCCAGCCGCCTTCGCCGTTGAGCTGGCCGAGCTGGCCCATGTGTGCAAGCGCGATGGCCACCACCATGTTGACCGCCACCAGCATCGCGCCGATGCGCGCGTGGAAACCGAAGACGAGCATCAGCGGCGCCAGCACCTCGCCGACCAGCACGCCGTAGGCGAGGACGCCGGGCAGCCCGGCGGCCTCGACCATGCCTTCGATGCCGGACATCCCGCCGCGCAGCTTGGCCACGCCGTGCAGCAGCACCAGCACGCCCAGCGTGAGGCGCAGCAGCAGCCGGCCGAGGTCGTGCATCGCAGCCTGGTTCATGACGCAATCCCGGTGTTGGAATCGCCGGATCATGGCAGAGCCGCCGGCCGCGCGTCAGCCCCGCCCGGGCGGCCGCCGCCCCGCGTACGCCCGCCTAGCCGGCGCGCGCAGCCCGGCGGGCCGACCAGCCATGGACGATGTCGGCGAGCGCGCCCAGGCCATCGGTCAGCGCGGCCGGTCCCGGCTGCAGGATCAGCGGCGACTTCACTTCGTGCAGCTCGCCGTCGCGCACGGCGGGGATCGCATCCCAGCCGGGCCGCGCGGCGACCCGGTCGGCGCGGAACTTCTTGCCGCACCACGACCCGATGATGATGTCCGGCGCGCGTCGCACGACCTCGCCCGGGTCGGCCAGGATCCGCTGCTTCGCCAGCGGCTCGGCGGCGCGCTCCGGGAAGACGTCGTCGCCGCCGGCCATGCCGACCAGCTCCGACACCCAGCGGATGCCGGTGATCGGTGGATCGTCCCATTCCTCGAAGTACACGCGCGGGCGCACCGGCAGCGTCGCCGCGCGGGCCGCGACGGCGGCCAGGCCACGCTCCAGCCCGTCGGCATAGGCCTCGGCGCGCGTCGACGCGCCGACCAGCGCGCCCAGCCGGCGCACGTAGTCGAGGATGCCGTCGACGCTGCGATGGTTGCTGATCCACACCTCGACGCCGCGGCGCACCAGCTCCGCGGCGATGTCGGCCTGGATGTCGGAGAAGCCGATCGCGAGGTCCGGCGCCAGCGTCATGATCTCGCCGATCTTCGCGCTGGTGAACGCGCTGACCTTGGGCTTTTCCCTGCGCGCGCGCGGCGGGCGCACGGTGAAGCCGCTGATGCCGACGATGCGGTGGTCCTCGCCCAGGGCGTACAGCGTTTCGGTCGGCTCCTCGGTCAGGCAGACGATGCGGCGCGGCCCGCGCAAGGCGGTCGCCGACGGCGCGCTCACGGGTACAGCATCCGCTTGCTGCAGTCGCCGGCCAGGTCGCGTTCGTACAGCCAGCGCTCGTGCCAGCGGTATTCGGCGGCATACCAGAACTCGATCCGCTCGGGATCCACCCGCAGCCCGGTCCAGCGCGGCGGGCGCGGGACGTCACGGCCGGCGAACTCCTGCTCGACCTCGGCCAGGCGCTGGTCGAACTCGCCGCGCGACTCCAGGACCTCCGACTGCCGCGACGCCCAGGCCCCGAGCTGGCTGCCGCGCGGCCGGCTGGCGAAGTAGGCGTCGGCCTCGGCCTCGTCGACGATCACGACCCCGCCTTCAACGCGCACCTGCACGCCCAGGCGCACCCGCGGCCAGTGGAACAGCAGCGCCGCTCGCGGGTTGGACTTGAGCTCGCGCCCCTTGCGGCCGTCGAGGTGGGTGTAGAAGACGAAGCCGCGGGCGTCGTGCGCCTTCAGCAGGACGGTGCGCAGCGAAGGGCGGCCATCGGGCGTGGCGGTGGCGAGCTGCATCGCGGTGCGGTCGGGCTCGCCCGCGGCCAGCGCCTCGTCGAACAGGGTGTCGAAGGTCTGCAGGGCTTCGGCGTACAGGTCGTGCATCGGCAGGTGTGCTCCGCTGGGTTCCGGCGCGCGGACGGCGCCCGCGCCTGGGCTATCGTGCCCGGATGGCGGCGGGCTTGCACAGGCAGGGCTTCGACGCGCGGCTGGTGTCGGCCGTGCTCGACGATGCGCTCGCGTCCGGCGCCCGCGTGTACGGCATCAGCGGCCTGCAGGGCAGCGGCAAGTCGACGCTGGCCGCACAGGTGGCGGCGGCCGCCGGGCGGCGCGGCCTGCGCTGCGTCGTGCTGTCGCTCGACGACGTCTACCTTCCTCGCGCGCAGCGCCTGCGCCTGGCGCACGACGTGCACCCGCTGCTGGCCACCCGCGGCCCGCCCGGCACGCACGAGGTCGGTTTGGCCATCGAGGTGCTGGCGGCGCTGCGCAGCGGAACCGGCACCGCGCTGCCGCGCTTCGACAAGCTGGACGACGACCGCCGCCCGCGCGCCGACTGGCCACGTGCGCGGCGCACCGACCTGGTGTTGTTCGAGGGCTGGTGCCTGGGCACGCCGGCCGAGGAGGACGCGGCCCTCGCGCTGCCCCTCAATGCGCTGGAACGCGAAGAGGATGCCGACGGCGACTGGCGGCGCTGGTGCAATGCGGCGCTGCGCGAGGCCTATCCCGCGCTGTGGCGGCAGATCGACCGCCTGCTCCTGCTGCAGGCGCCTTCATTCGAGGTGGTGCCGGGCTGGCGCCTGGAAGCCGAGCGCAGGGCGCTGGGCGGCGCCCCCGCCGGTGCCAGGATCATGGATGCGGCAGCCATCGACCGGTTCGTCCAGCACTACGAACGCACCAGTCGCCAAGCCCTGCGCACGCTTCCCCGCATCGCCGACCGTGTCATCCCGCTGGATACGCAGCGCGCGCCGGTGCTTCGCGACGGCCTCACTCGACCACGAAGCTGACCCGCAGGTTCACCCGCCACTCGGTGATCTCGCCGCCGCCGTCGGTGACGACCTTGGTTTCGTTGATCCATGCGCCCTTGATGTTCTTCACGCTCTCGGCGCACTTGGCGAGACCCTTGCGAACGGCGTCCTCGACGCTGGTGGGCGAGGCGGCATTGATTTCGATGACCTTGACGACGGACATGGCACGCTCCTACTGGCCCCGTCCGGGCGGACGGTGGAACGCCCGATCCTCGGCCCTGTCCTGTTAACGCGATGCCATCGCCCGCCGCGCCGGCTGCTAGCATCGTGGCGATCCCCCGGTCGAAGCCGCGCTCGATGAATCCAGCCCGCCACCTCGTGCTCGTCGGCCCCATGGGCGCCGGCAAGACCTCGATCGGCCGCTGCCTGGCACGGCACTTCGGGCTCGCCTTCGTCGACAGCGACCACGAGATCGAGCAACGCACCGGGACCAGCGTCACGACCATTTTCGACTGCACCGGCGAGGCCGGGTTCCGCGCGCGCGAGCGCGACACGCTGGCCGGGCTGCTGGCCGGACCGGGCTCGGTGCTGGCCACCGGCGGCGGCGCGGTGCTCGATGCCGGCAGCCGCCGGCTGATGGCCGCGAACGGATTCGTCGTCCACCTGCGCGCCGACGTGCCGACCCAGCTCGAACGCCTGGCCCGCGACCGCAGCCGGCCGCTGCTGGCCGGCGGCGATCGCGAGGCGACCCTGCACCGGCTGGCGGGCGAGCGCGACCCGCTGTACGCCGAGGTCGCCGACCTGGTCTTCGATACCCGCCACCTGCCGGCCGCCGATGCCGCGCGCCGGCTGGCGCAGCAGCTGGACGCGCGCTGGCAGCGAGGCACAGGGCCCCTGCGGCCGACGGAGCCCACGGCATGAGCGCACGGCGCCGCATCGAAGTGGGTGGCCCCGCCCCCTATGCCATCACCATCGGTCCCGGCCTGCTCGCCGACAGCGAGGTCCTGGCCGCGCCCCTGCGCGGGCGCCACGTCCTGCTGGCCAGCGACAGCCATGTCGCGCCGCTGTACGCGGGCGACGTCCGCGACGCCCTGCTTGCAGCCCGCCCCGGCCTGCGCGTCGACAGCTTCGTGCTTCCCGCGGGCGAGGCCGGCAAGACGCTGGCCGGCTTCGGCAAGGCGATCGAGGCCCTCGCCGCGCTCGGCGCGACCCGCGACGCCTGCGTCTACGCGCTCGGCGGCGGCGTGGTCGGCGACCTGGCCGGCTTCGCCGCGGCCTGCTGGATGCGCGGCATCGACTGCGTGCAGCTGCCGACCAGCCTGCTGGCCATGGTGGATTCCTCGGTCGGCGGCAAGACCGCGGTCGACCTGCCGCAGGGCAAGAACCTGGTCGGGGCCTTCCACCCGCCGCGCGCGGTGCTGGCCGACACCTCCACGCTCCGCACCCTGCCCGACCGCGAGCTGCGCGCCGGGCTGGCCGAAGTGGCCAAATACGGGGCGATCGTCGACGCCGGCTTCCTCGACTGGCTGGCCGCGCACGCCGGCGGCCTGCTCGAGCGCGAGGATGCGGCGCTCGCCGAGGCCATTGCGCGCAGCTGCGCGCACAAGGCGGCGATCGTCGAGCGCGATCCCTTCGAGCACGGCGAGCGCGCGCTGCTCAATTTCGGCCACACCTTCGGCCACGCGATCGAGGCCGGGCAGGCCTTCGACGGGCTCAACCACGGCGAGGCCGTGGCCGTCGGCATGGTCCTGGCGGCCCGGCTGTCGGCCAGGCTCGGCCACGCCACCGAGGCCGACGCCGACCGGCTGCAGGCGGTGCTGGAACGCTTCGGCCTGCCGGTGGCGCTGCCCCGCGGCCTCGCCCCGGACGCCCTGCTGGCACGCATGCGCCTGGACAAGAAGGCCCAGGCCGGCGGCCTGCGCTTCGTGCTGTGGACCGGCATCGGCCGCGCGCGGGTGGTGGCGGAGGTGCCCGAAGCCGAGGTGCTGGCGGTGCTGCGGGCCGCCTGAGCCGGGTCGCGGGCCGTGGCGTAGAATGGCCGGTCCATGCGCCTGCTCCTGCAACAACGCCCCGACGGCCACGAAGCCCCGCGCTTCGTGCAGCTGATGCTGCAGCAAGACCTCCTCGGGGGGTGGACGCTGCTCCGCGAAACCGGCCACATCGGCGGGCGCAGCAGCGTCCGTCGCGAGCAGTTCCTCGACCAGGATTCCGCGATCGCCGCGCTGGAACAGGCGCGCGACCAGCAGCTCAAGCGCGGCTTCCAGCTCATGTTCGCGCAGGGCGCCGACGGCGCGCGCCGCTGAGGCCGCGCCGCCACACACCCCCATACAGGACCAGAGACGTGTCCCAGACCCTTCGCAACGACCGCTTCCTTCGCGCCCTCCGCCGCGAGCCCGTGGACTGCACGCCGGTGTGGCTGATGCGCCAGGCCGGACGCTACCTGCCGGAATACCGCGCCAGCCGCGCGAAGGCGGGCAGCTTCCTGGCGATGGCCAAGAACCCCGAGCTGGCCTGCGAGGTCACCCTGCAGCCGCTGGCGCGCTTCGAGCTGGACGCCGCGATCCTGTTCTCCGACATCCTCACCATCCCCGACGCGATGGGCCTGGGCCTGTACTTCGTCGACGGCGAGGGCCCGAAGTTCGAGCGCCCGCTGCGCGATGCGGCGTCGATCGCGAAACTCGGCGTCCCGGACATGGAAGGCGAGCTGGGCTACGTGATGGACGCGGTGCGCGTGATCCGCCGCGAGCTCGACGGGCGCGTGCCGCTGATCGGGTTCTCCGGCAGCCCGTGGACGCTGGCCTGCTACATGGTGGAAGGCGGCGGCAGCAAGGACTTCGCCCGCATCAAGGCGATGGCGCATACCGATCCACAGGCGCTGCACGCGCTGCTGGCGGTCAACACCGACGCGGTGATCGCCTACCTGGCGGCCCAGCGCGCGGCCGGCGCGCAGGCGCTGCAGGTGTTCGACACCTGGGGCGGCGTGCTGTCGCCGTCGATGTACCGCGAATTCTCGCTGCCCTACCTCGAGCGCATCGCGCGCGAGCTGGAGCGCGGCGAAGGCGAGGCACGCACCCCGCTGATCGTCTTCGGCAAGGGCAATGCCGCCTACCTCGGCGAGCTGGCCGACTCGGGCGCCGAGGGCGTGGGCGTGGACTGGCTCATCGACCTCGGCGACGCCGCACGGCGCACCGGTGGCAAGGTCGCACTGCAGGGCAACCTCGACCCGACCACGCTGTACGGCACCCCCGATGCGATCCGTGGCGAAGTGCGCCGGGCGCTCGACAGCTACCGCGAGGGCAATGGCGGCTCGCGCGAGGGCCACGTCTTCAACCTCGGCCACGGCATGTCGCCGGGCATGGATCCGGAACACGTGCGCGTGCTGGTCGACGAAGTGCACGCCTACAGCCGGCGCTGACGCTCCGGTACGACGTCCCCGCAGGTCAGCCCAGGCCGCCGCCCGGGGTGGCCTCAGGTGCGCGCGCGATGGATGCAGCCTTCATGTGCCGTTCCCGGTGCGCAGGGTGTCGATCGCCGACCCCAGCATCGCGCCGGTCACGGGCTTGCGCAGGAAGCCGTCGAAGCCCGCTTCGCGCGCGACCACTTCGGCTTCGGCGTCGGCACGCGCCGTGATCGCGAGCAGCGGCGCCAGGAAACCCTGGGCGCGCAGCTGGCTGGCCAGCGCCAGGCCGGTGATGCCTGGCAGGTCGAGGTCGAGCAGGGCCATGTCGAAACGCTCCGAGGCGACCTCGGACAGCGCGGCAAGGCCGTGCGGGACATGCACCACCTCATGGTGGTGCGCGCGCAGCAGGCCGGCGATGACCGCCGCCACCGTGGGATCGTCCTCGACCAGCAGCAGCGAAAGGCCCGGGCGCGTGGCATCGCGGGCCGGCCCGCCGTCGGTGACCGCCGCACCTTCGGGCGGGCGGGCTTCGGGAAGCGGCAGGTCGACGGTGAAATCGGTGCCCTGGCCAGGCGTGCTGTCCAGCTCCACGCGGCCACCCATGGCCATGGCCAGCTCCTGGCAGATCGCAAGCCCAAGCCCGCTGCCGCCATAGCGCGCCGCGGTGTGCGCGCCATCGGCCTGCTCGAAGCGGCGGAACAGGTGTGCCTGCTGCTCCTCGTTCAGTCCCGGACCGGTGTCGGACACCACCAGGCGCACGCCGCCGGTCGCGATCGGCGCGGCCTGCAGCGACACGCTGCCGGTCTCGGTGAACTTCACCGCGTTGCCCAGCAGGTTGAGCAGGACCTGGCGCACGCGGCCGGCGTCACCCATCAGCCAGCGCGGCGTCCGTGCATCCACGTGGCGCCGGAACGCGAGACCGCGCCGGCGTGCCAGCGGCTCGACCAGGCCGGCGACCTCGTCCAGCAGCGCGACCAGGTCGAAGGGCTGGACGACCAGCTCCAGCTTGCCGGCCTCGATGCGTGCCAGGTCGAGCGCATCGTTGACCAGGCGCATCAGGTGCTCGCCGGCGTGGCGGATGGCATCGGCATAGCCGCGCTGGCGGGCGTCGAGCGTCGTGCCCAGGAGCAGCTCGCTCATGCCCAGCACCCCGGTCATGGGCGTGCGCACTTCGTGTCCGAGGGTGGCGAGGAAGCGGGTCTTCGCCAGCGAGGCCTGCTCGGCCAGCACGCGCTTCTCCTCGTTGAGCTGCCAGCCGTGGCGGCGCTTGAGCCGCAGGCGGTAGGCATGGGCGCTCCACAGCAAGAGCAGCGCCGCGGCCACCGCGAACAGGGCCAGCGCCCAGGGTGCCTGCCACCACGGCGGCTGCACGTGCAGCTGCAGCAGTTGCACCGGCGTCCACTCGTCGTCTGCGGTGCGCGCCTGCACGTGCAGGCGGTAGGCGCCAGGCTCGAGGCGGGCGAAGACGCGCTCACCGGCCGCGCCGGTGTCGACCCAGCCGGGGTCGTAGCCCTCCAGCCGGAACCGGTAGCGGTGCGCGTGCGCGTCGGTGAACGACAGCAGGCGGGCGACCACGCGCAGGTCGCGGTCGTCATGGCGCAGCGACAGCCGCGACTGCGGCGACAGCGCGATGCGTGCGTCGCCGCGCCGCAGGTCGACCGACTCGATCGCAAGCGTCGGCATGCGCTGGCTCCAGACCACCTGGCGCGGGTGGAACAGCAGCAGCCCGTCGGCCGTGCCGGCGGCGATATAGCCCTGCGCCGACATGGCCATCGGGAATTCGCTGAACTCGTGGCTCGGCAGTCCGTCGCGCACGCCGTAGACGCGCAGCCGGGCGTCCTCGGGGTCGAAGCGCACCAGGCCGCGCACCGTGGTCAGCCAGACCACGCCATCGGCGTCGACCATGACGCCGCCGGGCGCGACCATCGGCAGCCCCTCGGCGCTGCCGACCACGCGCAGCGGCCGCAGCGAAGCCCCGTCCCAGGCCCAGGACGACAGCTCGCCGTAGCCGGCCAGCCATACCGTCCCGTCGCCGGCGATCGCCACGCTGTAGACCGCGGCTTCCGGGGCACCGGGAACCGGCGCGAAGCGACGGGCGCCGGCGTCCCAGGCCAGCAGGCCGCCGGAGGTGGCCACCCACAGTCCGCCATCGGGCGCCAGCATCAGCTGCTCGACGGCGTCGGTGTCGTCCAGGCCGCGGCCGCTGCCACGGTCGATGGTGTCGAGCACGGGTCCGTCCGGCGCACGTGCCTGGACGCTCTGGTGGCTGGCCAGCCAGACCGTGCCGTCGCGCTGCTCCACGAACTGCGCGATGCGCCCCGCGGGCGCGGCGTCGCGCGTGCCGTCGGCCAGCCAGCGTCGCAGCGCGCCGCTGCGCGGATCGAAGCGCACCAGGTGGTCCTGGCAGCCCAGCCAGACGTGGCCGTCGCGCACCTCGATGACCCCGGTGATGAACAGCGTGCCGCACACCGGGCCCAGCCGGTGCCCGATCTCGCCGGTTTCGGGCTCGAGATGATCGAGCGCACCGCCCGTGCCGACCAGCCACAGGCCGCGCCCCTGGCCCTGGGACGCGGGCGCCGCGCTGTAGACGAAGGCGTTGGCCAGCGATGCCGGGTCGCCGAGCCGCCGCTGCAGCACGCTGAAGTTCCGCCAGTTCGCCGGCAGGTGCCACAGGCCGGCATCGGTGCTCGCGAACCACAGGCCGCCCTCGCGGTCCTCGTAGGCGGTGGACCAGGCCGGACGCACCAGGCCGCGGCTGGTGGTGCTGTACAGCGGGACGTTGTCGACGCGGTCGCCACGCACCCAGGCCAGGCCGCTGCGGGTGTCGAGCCAGCGCGCGCCCTGCCCGTCCTCGAGCAGCATGTTGAGCGCGGGCTCGCCGAGCACCGGGTCGAGCCAGGGCAGGGATTCGATGCGTCCATCGGCATGGCGGACCCTGCCGGCGCCATGGATGCCCATCCAGAGGCTGCCGGCCGCGTCCAGCGCCAGTCCATCGACCATCCGCGTGCCCAGCCGCTCCGGCGGCAGGCGCGCGAAGCCATCCCCGGTCCAGCGCGCGACGCCACCCTTGGTGCCGACCCAGAGCGTGCCGTCGCGGTCGTCCACCACCAGGTGGGACACGCCATCGGCCGGCAGGCTGGTGGCGTCATCGGGATCGTGCCGGTAGCGACGCATCCGCCCGTCCGGCGACAGCCGATGCAGGCCGCCGTCGGCGGTGCCGAACCAGACGTCGCCATCCGGCGTGCTGGCCACCGACCAGACATCGTTGCTGGCCATTTCCGGATGGGTGGCGCGGTCGTGCCAGGTGAAGTGCTCGCGGGTGACGTCGAGCATCGCCAGGCCCGACGTCGACGTGCCGATCCAGACCCGGTCCGCCGCATCCACGTGCACCGACCAGACGAAGTTGTCGCGCAGCCCGTCGCCCACGCGCCAGGTGCGGAAGCCGACGCCGTCGTAGCGCGCCAGGCCGTCGCGGGTGGCGATCCACAGGTAGCCGCGGCGGTCTTCCGCGAGCGCGTTGACGCGATTGGAAGGCAGCCCGTCGATGACGCTGATCTGCCGCGGCTGCGGCATCTGCGGCACGGCGGCGCCGGCCGCACCCGCCAGCAGCCAGAGCAGGCACAGCAGCAAACACACCGTCCAGCGCCGCATCCGATTCCCCTTTCGCCCGCGATGCCGTGCGGCATCCCGCGCCCCCGCCGACATCGTCGCAACGCCGCCGTGCTGGCGCAAGTTTCACCAGCGCCGGCCACAGGCCTAGAATCGGCCCGGATGCCCCCACGGGCGCCGCAGGCACTGCCATGAACGCCCCGCGTCACGGTTGCTTCGCACGGATCCTCTGTACCGGCATCGTCTGCATGCTCGCCGCGGCCTGCGGCACGGCAGCGCCGCGCGCGCCGGCGCCGGACGGCGCGGTCGCGGACGGCAGGCCCGCCGACGGCATGGCCGCGCCCACCCTGCCGGCGCCCCAGCCGGGCACCGCGGTCTACGCCGTGGATCCGGTGCACACGCGGATCGCGATCGCGGTCGACCACGCGGGCTTCTCCAGGGCGATCGGGACCGTATCGGGGACCACCGGCACGCTGCACCTCGCTCCGGGAACGTGGGACGGCGCCCAGGTGGCCGTGGCGATCCCGCTCGACCGGCTGGATTTCGGCGACGCCCCCTGGAACCGGGCGGTGGCCGCCGGCGGCCTGCTCGACAGCAACCGGCATCCCCGGGCGCAGTTCCGTTCGCTGCGCGTGGAGCCGGTGGATGCGGCGCGCGCGCGCCTGCACGGCGAGCTGACCCTGCGTGGCATCACACGCGAGGTCGTGCTCGACGTGGTGCGCAACGGCGAGCGCCGCTATCCGCTGCCGCCGTTCCGGCAGACCGCGGGCTTCTCGGCGACCACCACGCTGAGCCGTGCCGATTTCGGCAGCACGGCCTGGAACTCGATGATCGGCGACGCCGTGGACGTGCGGATCGAGCTCGAAGCCAGCCGCTGAGGGCGGCGTCAGCCGAGGAAGCGCGCCAGCCCGGCGGCGCCGAAGGGCCAGTCCAGCTCGCGACCTGCCGCGTCGCGCAGCACCGGCACGCGGTGGCCGTAGCGGGCCTCGAGCGCCGCGTCGCCGTCGATGAATACGCTCTCGAACTCGGGCGCGCGCGCCGCGGCCAGCACCTCCAGGGCGAGGTCGCAGAGGTGGCAATCGTCGCGCTGGAACAGGACCAGGGGCATGCGGATGGAACTCTCCGTCGGTGGGGCCGGACCAGGCCGGGCGCGGGGCGGCGGCTATCATAGGCAATCCACCCGCCCCTCCGGGACGCCATGGCCGTCAGCACGTTCGACCTCTACAAGATCGGCATCGGGCCGAGCTCCTCGCACACCGTGGGGCCCATGCGCGCGGCCGCGCGTTTCGTCGAGCACTGGCTGGACGAGCCCGGGCGGCTGCAGGACGTGGCGCGCGTGCGCGCCGAGGTGTTCGGTTCGCTGGCGCTGACCGGGCGCGGCCATGGCACCGACAAGGCGGTGCTGATGGGACTGGAAGGCCATCATCCGAACGCGATCGATCCGGACATCATCCCGTCCGCGCTGGAGCGGATCCGCGGCGGCCGGCAGGTGATGCTGCTCGGGCAGCATCCGGTCGCCTTCGACGAGAAGCGCGACCTGGTCATGAACAAGCGCCAGAAGCTTCCGCACCACACCAACGGCATGCGCTTCACCGCCTATGACGCCAGCGACGAGGTGATCGCCACGCGTGACTACTACTCGGTCGGCGGCGGCTTCGTGGTCAACCAGGACGAAGCGGCCGAAGACCGCATCGTCGCCGATACCACGCCGGTGCCGTATCCGTTCAACAGCGGCCGCGAACTGCTGGCGCAGTGCGCCGAGCACGGGCTGACGATCGCCCAGCTGATGATGGCCAACGAGAAGTCCTGGCGCAGCGAGGACGAGGTGCGCGCCGGCCTGCGCGAGATCCATGACGCGATGCAGGCCTGCATCCAGCGCGGCATCGCCAATGGCGGCACCCTTCCCGGCGGCCTGCGCGTGTCGCGCCGCGCGCCCGCGCTGTACGCCGAACTGACCGGGCGTCCGGAAGCCGGCATGCGCGATCCGCTGACCACGCTCGACTGGGTCAACCTGTACGCGCTGGCGGTGAACGAGGAGAACGCCGCGGGTGGCCGGGTCGTCACCGCGCCAACCAACGGCGCGGCCGGCATCCTGCCCGCGGTGATGCGTTATTACGAGCGCTTCTGCCAGGGTGCAAACGAACAGGGCATGTTCGACTACCTGCTCACCGCCTCCGCGGTCGGCATCCTCTACAAGGAAAACGCTTCGATTTCCGGTGCCGAGGTCGGCTGCCAGGGCGAGGTCGGCGTGGCCTGCTCGATGGCCGCGGCCGGCCTGACCGCCGCGCTCGGCGGCACGCCCAGCCAGGTCGAGAACGCGGCCGAGATCGGCATGGAGCACAACCTGGGCCTGACCTGCGATCCGATCGGCGGCCTGGTGCAGATCCCCTGCATCGAGCGCAACGCGATGGGCGCGGTCAAGGCGATCAACGCCTCGCGCATGGCGCTGCGCGGCGACGGCAAGCACAAGGTCACGCTGGACGAGGTCATCAAGACCATGCGCGACACCGGCCGCGACATGCAGGACAAGTACAAGGAAACCTCGCGCGGCGGCCTGGCGGTCAACGTCATCGAGTGCTGAGCCGCGGCCCACTCCCGCGGCGTGCGCCGCGGCCCCATAATCCCCGCATGTCGAAATTCCTCCTTGCCGCGGCGATCGCGCTGTCCGTCGCCGCCTGCGCCACTGCGCCCGCGCCACCCGATTCGCGGCGGTCATCCGCGTCCGACGGCGTCCCCGGTTCGGGCCTCGTGGCGGAAGCCTGGGTCTCGGCGGACCTGCCCGGCGAAGAGCTCGATTCGATCGCCACCTGGGTCGACCGCGACGGCCGCACCCTGCTGATCGCCACCGGCAAATCGACCCATCGCCTGGCGCTGTTCGACGGCGACAGCGGCGAGGCGCTGCGCACGGTCGGCGGCCGGGGCAAGGCGCCGGGCGAGTTCACCCGGCCCAATGGCCTGGCGGTTTCCGGTGACCTGCTGTTCGTGGTCGAGCGCGACACGCCGCGCGTGCAGCTGCTGTCGCTGCCCGAGCTGAAGCCCCAGGCGTCCTTCGGCGGCGACGAGCTCCGCGCGCCCTACGGCATCTGGCTGCGCCCGTCCGCGCCGCGGGAGCTGGAGGCCTTCGTGACCGACAGCTTCATGTACGGCGAGCGCCACGACGTGGTGCCGCCCGCGGCCGAACTGACCCAGCGGGTGCGGCGTTACCGGCTGCGCTTCGACGAACAGGGACACCTGGATGCGGCCTACCTCGGCTCGTTCGGCGAGCCCGAGGGTCCGGCGCGGCTCAACATGGTCGAGTCGATCGCCGGCGATCCGGTGCACGGCCGCCTGCTGGTCGCCGAGGAGGACCGCACGAGCCCCTCGAACCTGCACGTCTACGGTTTCGACGGCCGCTGGAGCGGGCGCAGCCTGCCCGAGGGCACCTTCGCCGGCGAGGCCGAAGGCGTGGTGCTCTGGGCCTGCGGCGCGCGCAGCGGCTACTGGCTGGCCGTGGACCAGCAGGCACCGCTGACCTGGTTCCACCTCTTCGACCGCGAGACCCTCGCGGCGGTCGGCAGCTTCCACGGCCAGGTGACCGCCAACACCGACGGCATCGCCCTGCAGGCGGCGGCGACACCGCGCTTCCCCGCTGGCGTGCTGTACGCGGTCCACGACGACCGCGCGATCTCCGCCTTCGACCTGCGCCAGATCGCCGGCCTGCTGGGCCTGGACCCCGCCTGCCTGGGCTGACCGATGCCTGCCCGGCCGGCTCCCTCCGCACCTCCCGCGTGGCTGGGCCGCCTGCTGCTGGCCATGGTCATTGCCGCCCTGCCGGCTGGAGCCGGAGCCGCCGCCACGGGTGCCGGCGCCGGGGAGGGCGACCCCGCCCCACTGGCGCGCCTGGAGATCCTCGATCGTGGCGCCGGACCCGAGGCCTGGGCGGAAAACCTGCTGGCGGGCCCGGTCGAAGTGCTGTTGCGCGCGATCGGTGCGGCGCCTCCGGCGGCGCCGGCGCTGCCCGCGCGCGCCACGGTGCCGGCGCGCGCCCGGGTGCTGGTGAGCCGGATCGGACGCGCCGACGCGCAACTGGTCCTCGAAGTCGTTCCCGGCCATCCGGGCGCGCGACCGCTGGACGTCGAATATGCCTGGCCGCTCGGGTCGCACGCGCTGCGCGTGAGCCAGGGCTGGGGCGGCGCCTTCAGCCACCGCGATGACGAGAACCGCCACGCCGTGGATTTCGCCACGCCCGAGGGCACGCCCGTGCTCGCCGCGCGCGAGGGCGTGGTGATGCAGGTCGAGGACCGCTTCGCCGGCGGCGGCCTGGGCTCCACCGATGACACCGGCCGCGCCAACTTCGTGCGCATCCTCCACGACGACGGCACGATGGCCCTCTACGCGCACCTGGCCCCCGCCGGCGCCCGGGTACGTGCCGGCGAACGCGTCCGCCGCGGCCAGCGCATCGCCACCTCGGGCAACACCGGCTACAGCGGCGGCCCCCACCTGCACTTCGCGATCCAGGCCAACCGCGGCCTGCGCCTGGCGTCGATTCCCTTCCGGATGTTCGGCCCGGGCGGGCTGCTGCGCTTCAGCGAGGCGGCGAACGGGGTCGAGTAGGCGCTTCCTCGCCTCTCCCATCCTCCCCGTATAATTCCGGGTTTTCCCCGGAGCCCCGGCGCCAGCAAGGCGCGTATCACCATGCCCGACGTTGCCGCCGAAGCCCGCCGCCGCCGTACGTTCGCGATCATTTCGCATCCCGACGCCGGCAAGACCACGCTCACCGAGAAGCTGCTGCTGTTCGGCGGGGCGATCCAGATGGCCGGCTCGGTCAAGGGCCGCAAGGCCGCGCGCCATGCGACGTCCGACTGGATGAAGCTCGAGCAGGAGCGCGGCATCTCGGTCACCAGCTCGGTGATGCAGTTCCCGTACGAGGGCTGCGTGGTCAACCTGCTGGACACGCCCGGCCACGCCGACTTCGGCGAGGACACCTACCGCGTGCTCACCGCGGTCGACAGCGCGCTGATGGTGATCGACGTGGCGAAGGGCGTCGAGGAGCGCACGATCAAGCTGATGGAGGTGTGCCGCATGCGCGACACGCCGATCATGACCTTCATCAACAAGCTCGACCGCGAAGGCCGCGACCCGATCGAACTGCTCGACGAGGTCGAGACCGTGCTCGGCATCCAGTGCGCCCCGGTCACCTGGCCGATCGGCATGGGCAAGCGCCTCAAGGGCGTCGTGCACCTGGTCACCGGCGAGGTGCACCTGTACGAGCAGGGCCGCAACTTCACCCGCCAGGACTCGACGATCTTCGCCTCCATCGACGACCCGCAGCTCGAGGCGCGCATCGGTACCGACATGCTGGCCGGCCTGCGCGAGGAGCTCGAACTGGTGCAGGGCGCGAGCCATGCGTTCGACCTCGATGCCTACCGCGCCGGGCGCCAGACGCCGGTGTTCTTCGGCTCGGCGGTGAACAATTTCGGCGTGCAGCCGCTGCTCGACTTCTTCGTCCGGCACGCGCCCCCGCCGCAGCCGCGCGAGACCACGGTGCGCGACGTGGCGGCGGACGAGGCCAGGCTCACCGGCTTCGTCTTCAAGATCCAGGCCAACATGGATCCGCAGCACCGCGACCGGGTGGCCTTCATGCGCGTGTGCTCGGGCCGCTTCGAAGCCGGGATGAAGGCCTTCCACGTGCGCGCGGGCAAGGAGATGAAGCTCGCCAACGCGCTGACCTTTATGGCCAGCGATCGCGAGATCGCCGCCGAGGCGTACCCCGGCGACGTGATCGGCATCCACAACCACGGCACCATCTCGATCGGCGACACGTTCACCGAGGGCGAGCAGTTCACCTTCACCGGGATCCCGAACTTCGCGCCGGAGCTGTTCCGCCGCGCGCGCCTGCGCGATCCGCTCAAGCTCAAGCAGCTGCAGAAGGGCCTGGAGCAGCTGTCGGAAGAAGGCGCGACCCAGTTCTTCCGCCCGCTGATGTCCAACGACCTGATCCTGGGCGCAGTCGGCGTGCTGCAGTTCGACGTCGCGGCCTACCGGCTCAAGGCCGAGTACGGCGTTGACGCGATCTTCGAACCCGTCGGCGTGGCGACCACGCGCTGGATCCGCTGCGACAGCGAGAAGAAGCTCGAGGAATTCCGCGAGAAGAACGCCGGCAACCTCGGCATCGACGCCGCCGGCGAACTCGTCTACCTCGCCCCGAGCCGCGTCAACCTGCAGCTCGCCCAGGAACGCTGGCCCGACGTGCGCTTCGATGCCACCCGCGAGGCGGCGCATACGCGGGCCGCGGGTTGATGAACTCAACTGTAGGAGCAGCTACAGCTGCGATCGCAGCACCAGCGTGTTGACCAGGCCCGCCTCGCCAAGACCGCGCGCCGGGATCGCAGCTATAGCTGCTCCTACAGCTGATGTTGGCTTTGCTCCATCCGCGTAGACCGGCTTTGATCCGCGTCCATCCGTGGCAAGGCCTTGGCTCCTGGACACACCCACGCATGGCATGATCGTTCCCGTTCTTTCCCCGGGGTTCCTGCGTGTCGACGATGAGCCTGCGCCAGAAGCGCGAGGAGTTGGCCAGTGCGCTGACGCACGGCCTTGGCGCCACCGCCGCGCTCGCGGGCGGTGCGGTGCTCATCACGCTGGCGGCGATCTTCGGCAATGGCTGGCAGCTGGGCGCGGCGATCGTGTTCGGCGTCACCCTCCTGCTGCTGTACCTGGCCTCGACGCTCTACCACGCGTTCCAGCACCCGGTGCTCAAGGGACGGCTGAAGGTCCTCGACCACTGCGCGATCTACCTGCTGATCGCCGGCACCTATACGCCGTTCACCCTGATCGGGCTGCGCGGGCCCTGGGGCTGGGGCCTGTTTGCCGCGATCTGGACGCTGGCGATCGCCGGCGTAGTGTTCAAGCTGTTCCACACCGGGCGCTACCGGCGCCTGTCCACGCTGATCTATGTCGCGATGGGCTGGCTGGTCCTGGTGGCGATCAAGCCCGTGCTGGCCGCGCTCGATGCCTGGACGCTCGGCTGGCTGGTCGCCGGCGGCGTCTTCTACACCCTGGGCACCGTGTTCTACCACCGCGAATCGATCCCCTACGCGCACGCGATCTGGCACCTGTTCTGCATCGCCGGCAGCGTGTGCCACTACGTCTCGGTGATGGCCCAGGTCACCGGTCCCGGCTGAACGGCTTCCATCGCGTTCACCGTTGTTTGACCGCCGGCGCGGGAGGCTGGCCGCTGCATCCCACGGAGCCGGCGCATGCCGACGGAGTCCACGTCCCAGGGCGCCACCCACAGCAGGCCGGTCGAGGCCGTCCTCGCGCATCCGTGGCGCACGGTGGCGGTGGTCGTGGCGGCCGGCCTGCTGGCACTGCTGCTGCTCTGGGACTGGAACTGGTTCAGGGGTCCGGTGGAGCGCATCGTCTCGGCGCGGACCGGGCGCAGCTTCGACATCGGCGGCGACCTGGACGTCGATGTCGGGCGTACCGCGGTGATCCGCGCCGACCGCCTGACGCTGGGCAACGCCGACTGGTCGGACAGCCCGGACATGGCCACGACGGACAGGCTCGAGCTCCACGTCCGCCTGTGGCCGCTGCTGGCAGGCCAGGTGCATATCCCCGAGCTGCGCCTGCGCCAGCCGGACATCCTGCTCGAGGCCGGCGAGGACGGCGGCAACTGGCGCTTCGACGGCATGTCGGGCGAAGGCGAGGGGCCGCGCATCGACCTCCTCCACGTCGAATCGGGCCGGCTGCGCTATGTCGACGCGGCCAGGGAGACCGACGTCGACCTCGGCGTCGCCAGTGAGGATACGGAGGATCCGTCGGTGCGCCCGCTGGCCCTGAGCGGCGACGGCCACTGGCGCGGCGCCCCGTTCGAGCTCACCGGCGCCGTGGCCTCGCCGCTGGCGCTGCGCGAGACCGAGACGCCGTATGCGATCGACCTGCGCGCCTCGGCCGGGGCCACCCGCGCCCACGCACGCGGCGCCATCACCCGCCTGCTCGGCCTGTCCGCCTTCGACCTGCAGATGGCGCTGTCGGGCAAGGACCTCGAAGACCTCTACCCGCTGCTCGGCATCGCGATGCCGCACACCCCGCCCTACGAGCTCGACGGCCGCCTGGTCCGCGACGATGCGGTGTGGCGCTATGAAGGCTTCAGCGGCAAGGTCGGCGACAGCGACCTCGGCGGCACCGCGAAGATCACCACCGGGCGCGAGCGCCTGCTGTTCGAAGGCGACCTGCATTCGAAGCTGCTGGACTTCGACGACCTGGCCGGTTTCGTCGGCGGTGCGCCGGACAGCGGCGCCGGCGAAACCGGCAACGCCGAGCTCGAGGCCGAAGCCGCCAAGCGCGCCGCCGCCGGCCGGCTGCTGCCCGACACACCCTACGACCTGCACAAGCTGCGCAATATGGATGCCGACGTGCGCTGGAAGGCCGCCCGCATCGAGGCGCCGGGCTGGCCGCTGGACGACATGGACGTGCGCATCCTGCTCGAAGCCGGACTGCTGCGCCTGGACCCGCTCGAGTTCGGCGCGGCCGGCGGACGCATCCGCTCCACGGTGCGCATGGATGCCCGGCAGGACGCGATCCAGACCGACGCCGCAATCCGTGCGCGCGGACTGGAGCTGGGCCGGCTGCTGCCCGACAACGAGCTGGCGCAGGGCGCCGTCGGCCGCGTGAGCGGCGACATCGACCTTTCCGGGACCGGCAACTCGGTCGCGCGCATGCTGGCCACGGCCGACGGCGATGCCACCCTCGGCATGGGCCGCGGACAGGTCAGCAACCTGCTGCTGGAACTTGCCGGCCTCGACATCTACGAGGCGCTCAAGTTCCTGATTGGCAAGGACCGCCAGGTCGCGGTGCGCTGCGCCTTCGGCGACTTCGCGGTCCAGGACGGGGTGATGACCACGCGCGCCCTGGCCTTCGACACCGAGGACACGATCATCATCGGCGAAGGCACGATCGACCTCGGCGAAGAGCAGCTCGACCTGCTGCTCAAGCCGCGGCCCAAGGACCGCAGCATCCTGGCGCTGCGCTCGCCGCTGGTGATCGACGGCAGCTTCCGCGACCCGGGCTTCCGCCCCGACATGGCGCGCCTCGGCCTGCGCGGCGCAATCGCGCTCGCCCTGGGCAGCATCGCGCCACCGGCCGCGCTGCTGGCGACCCTGGAACTGGGTCCGGGCGAGGACAGCACCTGCGGCGGCCAGTACGCGAAATAGCGCCCCGGCGCCGCCTCGCCGCGATCAGGAGCTGACGCCTAGGAGCTGATGTAGCGCTGCAGGTGCTCGAGCTCGCGCTGCTGCTCCTCGATCACCGCTTTGACCAGGTCGCCGATCGAGACCAATCCCACCACTTCCCCGGCGCTCACCACCGGCAGGTGGCGGACGCGGCGCTCGGTCACCAGCTGCATGCAGGCTTCGGCACCGTCCTCCAGGCGGACGGTGGCGACGTCGGCGGTCATGATGTCGCGCACCGGGGTTTCCTTCGACGACCGGCCTTCGAGCACGATCTTCCGCGCGTAGTCGCGCTCGGACACGATGCCGGCGAGCCGCCCTCCGGGGTCCAGCACCACCAGCGCGCCGATGCCCTGCTCGGCCATCAGCCGGATCGCATCGATCACCGCCGCATCCGGACCGATCGCGTGGACCTCAGCGCCCTTGGATTCCAGCAGTTGCCTCACCGTACGCATCGCAGCCTCGCTCGCTCGTGGGTGGCACGGTCGAGCATACCCCTTCGGCCGGACGCCAGGCGTCGACGAGGTAGAGCGGGCGCTGCTTCGATTCCTCGTAGAGGCGGCCGAGGTATTCGCCGATCAGGCCGAGCGCCATCAGCTGCACGCCGCCCAGGAACAGGATCACCGCCATCATCGTCGGCCAGCCGGCCACCGGGTCCCCCCAGAACAGCGCCTTGAGGATGATCCACAGCCCGTAGCCGAAGGCCACCAGCGCGGTGACCACGCCGGCATACGTCGCCAGGCGCAGCGGAGCGGTCGAGAAGCTGGTGATGCCCTCCAGCGCGAAGTTCCACAGCCGCCAGGCGTTGAACTTGCTGCGGCCCGCCATCCGCGCTTCCCGCCGATAGGGCACCGCCACGCGGTTGAAGCCGATCCAGCCGAACAGGCCCTTCATGAAGCGATGGCGTTCGCGCAGCTCGCGCAGGGCGTCCAGCGCGCGCGGCGACAGCAGGCGGAAGTCACCGGTGTCCGTGGGCACGGGGGTTTTCGACAGGCGCTGCATGACGCGGTAGAAGCCATGCGCCGAAGCGCGCTTGAACCAGCCCTCGCCCTCGCGCGCCAGGCGCGTGCCGTGGACATCGTCGTAGCCCTCGCGCCAGCGCGCGACGAATTGCGGGATCAGCTCCGGCGGGTCCTGGCCGTCGGCATCGAGGATGAGTGCGGCGCCCTCGCGCACCCGGTCCAGGCCGGCGGTCAGGGCCGCCTCCTTGCCGAAATTGCGCGACAGGCGGAGCAGCGACACGCGCGGATCGTCCGCCGCCAGCGCCTGCAGCACCGCCCATGTCGCGTCGGTGCTGCCGTCGTCGATGTAGAGCACGCCACCCTCGACGCCGTCGCGCGCGGCGAGCGCATCCAGCACGGCGGCCAGGCGGGGGTGCAGCCGGGGCAGCGACTGGGCCTCGTTGAAGGCCGCCACCACCACGGTGAGTCGATCGCGGGTCATGCCGGCATCCTAGCGCGCCGGCGGCTCACTCCAGCTGCTCCAGCCAGGCGTCGCCCCCCAGGTTGCGCATGTTGCGCTGGATCCACTGCGCCCGCTTCCGCACGTAGGGACCCGGGCGATGGGCGCTGTAGCGGCGCGGGCTCGGCAGGACCGCGGCCAGGCGCGCGCTCTCGGCGCCGGACAGCGCCGCCGCGTCCTTGCCCCAGTAGCTGCGCGCAGCCGCCTGCGCGCCGTAGATGCCGTCGCCGAACTCGGCCACGTTGACGTAGACCTCGAGGATCCGCTGCTTCGGCCAGAGGGTCTCGATCAGCAGCGTGTACCAGGCCTCCAGGCCCTTGCGCACCCAGCTGCGCCCGCTCCACAGGAACAGGTTCTTGGCCAGCTGCTGGCTGATCGTGCTGCCGCCACGCACGCGGCCGCCGCGTGCATTGCTCTCCAGCGCGCGCTCGATCGCCTCCAGGTCGAAGCCGCGGTGGCGGGCGAAGTTCTGGTCCTCGGCGGCAACCGCCGCCAGCGGCAGCGAGGGTGCGATCGCATCGAGGTCGCGCCAGTCGTAGGCGATGCGGAACGCGGTATCGCCGGAGCGCAGCGCCTCGAACTGGCGGATGGCCATGAACGTGGTGAACGGCGGATCGACGAAACGCAGGGCCACCACCTGGGCGATGCTCGCCAGCAGGAACAGCAGCGGCAGCTTCCACATCCAGTGCCAGCGGCTGCGCCGTGGCGGTGACGCGGCGGCCACGGCCGCCCCTGCATCCTTGTCCCTGCCGCCCGCCATCCCCATCTCCAACGTTCGCCGATCGGCCGATGCGCGATTATCCCGCCCCGGCGCACCACCACAACGCACACGGATCCCGCATGCCCGACGCCGCCAACGCCCGCGACCACCTCACCCGCTTCCTGCTGCCGCGCGCCGGGGTCCGCGGGGTGCACGTCCACCTGGGCGAAACCTGGCGCGCGATCGCCTCGAGCGACGACTACCCGCCGGGCGTGCGCGCACTGCTGGGCGAAGCGGCCGCCGCGTCGGCGCTGTTCACCGGCCACGTCAAGGTCGACGGGCGCCTGTCGGTGCAGCTGCGGGGCCAGCATGGGCTGCGGACGCTGTTCGCCGAATGCACCTCCGAAGGCACGCTGCGCGGCATCGCGCGGCTGGCGGAGGGCAGCAACGACGTCGACGGCCTCGGAAGCCTCGGCGAGGACGCGCTGCTGGCGATCACCATCGAAGGCGCCGGCATCGGCAACCGCGAGGCGACCCGCTACCAGGGCATGGTGCCGCTGGACGCGCCCGACCTGGGCGGCGCGTTCGAGGACTATTTCACCCGGTCCGAGCAGCTCCCGACGCGGATCCTGCTGACCGCGGGCGCGGACCACGCCGTCGGCCTGATGCTGCAGAAGCTTCCGGCCGACGCCGGCGACGGCGACGGCTGGGATCGCGCGAGCGCCCTGTTCTCGACCCTGGGCGCGGCCGAACTCGCCACGACGCCGGCGGCGGAGCTGCTGCACCGCCTGTTCCACGAAGAGTCCCCGGAGCTGGTGGGAGGCCGGCCGCTGGCGTTCGGCTGCTCGTGCTCGCAGGGCCGGGTGGAGGCGATGCTCGAGTCGCTCGGCCGCAGCGAGGCCGAGGCCGCGTTGGTCGGGGGTGTGGCCACCGTTCGCTGCGAATTCTGCGGCCAGGCCTACCAGTTCGACGCCGCCGGCATCAACGCACTCTTCACGGCGGACAGGCGCCCAATGGAGGCCCCTCCCGGCCTGCAGTGAGGGAGGGCGGGGATTGTTAAAGAAACATAAACGCACTAGAGTCGTGCCCACGACCGGGCGGAACTCCCGCCTGCAAGACAGGTCCATCAGCAGGCCATGAAGCCGCGTCCCGCCAAGCTCGCACTGACCCTGCTCCTCGCCTTCGGCGTGGCGGCGGGTGTCCATGCGCAGGCGCCGGGCAAGCGGGAACAGGCCGTGCTGCCGGTCTGGAACCAGTCCAGCGGCAAGGTCGAGGCGCTGCTGCTGCTGGAACCCACGGGTCCCGGTTCGGCCACCGGGTTCGACGGGCGCGCGCTGGACGCCGCCTTCGGCATCGATGCCGGCAAGTCGCTGGGCGTGTTCTGCGACCGCAAGACGGGCCTGGCCAGCGCGCTGGGTAACCTCGCCAACAACTGCATGCTGGCCAGCTTCCAGGACGGCGCCGGCAAGCGGACCGGCGGCACCGCGGCCTTCCGGGCCGGGCCGCAGACGCGCGTCGGCGTCAATGCGGGCAGCGGCAGCGGCAGCCTGCCCAGCTGGCTGACGCCGGGCAATCGCGGCCCCGCCGCCACCGTCGACGTCAACGACCTGACCGTGTTCGCCCAGCACAACATCGGGCGCGAGGGCATGGTGTCGATCGCCGGCACGATGGCCAAGGCCACCCTGGTCACCCCGGCCGAGGCCAGCAACCTCGGCATCGGCGACGCCTGGACGTCGCGCAGCGTGAGCGTGGGCGGCGGCTACGGCCGCTTCAGCGCCAACATCGTCGGCCACGTGGTCGAGACCCCCGGGCAGCCCAAGTGGGAAGGCCTGGGCTTGGGCCTGACCTGGCGCACCCCGTGGAGCGGACAGCTCACCGTGGGCGCCGACAACCTCGTCACCAAGGGCCGAAATCCCTTCGCCCCGGGCACCAGCGCCCGCGACGACGAAGGCACCGTGCCCTACATCCGGTACGAGCAGGACCTCTAAGTCCTTGATGTTCCGCGGTTTCTTCTCTGAAACCGGCGATTATTAACAACACTTTAATTTTTGCTCCGGCAGGGCTACTATCGGCAACGGCCTAACCGGGCTTGGTGTCGATCTTGACTCCACCGGTGGGCTCCCATGGGAATTACCCAAGACTCACTTGGAGAGAGAAGAGATGACCCTTAAGACCACCAAGCTCCGCGACGCGATTTCCTTCGCGCTCGTGTCCGGTGCGACCGTCCTCGCCGGTACCGGCGTCGCGTTCGCGCAGGACAGCTCGGAACAGCAGGCCACGACGCTCGATCGCATCGAGGTCACCGGCTCGCGCATTCGCCAGGTTGACGTGGAGACCGCCCAGCCGGTCACGATGATCAGCCGCGACGAAATCCAGGCCGGCGGCTTCAACAGCGTTGCCGACATCCTGCAGAACATCCCGTCCGCGGGCTCGCCGACGTTCAGCCGCACCTCGCCGCTGACCGCCAACGCGGAAGCCGGTGGCCAGTACATCGACCTGCGCAACCTGGGCGCCCAGCGCACCCTGGTCCTGGTCAACGGCAAGCGCCTGGGCATCAGCCCGGACGGCTTCCAGGACGTGTCGACGATCCCGGCCTCGATGGTCGAGCGCATCGACGTCCTGAAGGACGGCGCGTCGTCGATCTACGGTTCCGACGCCATGGCCGGCGTCATCAACATCATCACCCGCACCAACTTCGAAGGCGCGGAAGTCAACGCGTACTTCGGCCAGTACGGCCAGGGTGACGGCCAGAAGCAGAGCTACGACTTCGTGGTCGGCATGGCCGGCGACCGTGGCTCGGTGACCATCGGTGCCGAGTACCACAATGAAGACGGCGTCTGGGCGCGCAACCGCTTCTTCTCGCGCGACAGCTACCCGGGCTACCCGCAGTACAGCCAGACCGTCGTTGGCCAGTGGGGCAACTGGCGCGTCGGCAGTGCCGGTCCGTGGCAGGTCGCCAATCCTGGCAGCGATGCCCTTGGCCCGGGCGAATGGCACAACCAGGACGGCCTGAGCCCGCTCGACACGAGCCGCGCATCCGACCAGATGCACGTCCTGACCCCGATCGAGCGTCGCTCGCTGTTCGCCAACGTCAACTACGACGTGACCGACAACGTCCGCTTCGTCAGCGACCTCAGCTACACCAAGCGCGAGTCGAACCGCCAGATCGCCGGCTACCCGACCCAGTCGCAGGCTGCCGCGGTCAACGCGCCGATGGCCGCCAACAGCTACTTCAACCCGACCGGCGGCGTGTCCCCGGTGAACTGGCGCCGTCGTGGCTGGGAAGTGCCGCGCACCACCGACACCGTCCAGACCACCTGGCGCTGGACGGCCGCCCTGCAGGGCTCGTTCGACATCGGTGAGCGTTACTTCGACTGGGACGTCGGGTACATGTTCAACGAGAACGACCTGGCGATCACCAACAACGGCAACCTGTACATCCCGAACATCCGCCGCGCGGTGGGCCCGTCGTTCATGAACGCCCAGGGCCAGATCGTCTGCGGTACCCCGGGTGCCGTGATCGTCGGCTGCGTGCCGTGGAACCCCTTCGCGGGCTTCGGTACCGGCGCGGTCGCGAACTCGCTCGAGGATCCGGAGGTGCAGGCTTACCTGTACAAGCAGGAAAACGCGGTCGGCCGTACCGAGACCAACAACTACTTCGCCAACCTGGCGGGTTCGATCGCCACGCTTCCGGCCGGTGACCTCGGCTTCGCGGTGGGCATCGAGCATCGCAAGGAAGAGGGCGGTTTCTCCCCCGACGCCATCGCGCAGTCGGGTGACTCCACCAACCTCGCGTCGGGTCCGACCTACGGTTCGTACTCGCTGGACGAAGTCTACGCCGAGCTCAACATCCCGCTGCTCGCCGACATGGCGTTCGCGCAGGAGCTGTCGCTCAGCGTCGCAAGCCGCTACTCGGACTTCGACACCTTCGGTGACACCACGAACAACAAGTTCGGCCTGAAGTGGCGTCCGATGGACGACCTGCTGGTCCGCGCGACCTGGGCCGAGGGCTTCCGCGCCCCGACCATCGGCGACCTGTACGGCGGCACCTCCGACACCTTCACCACCGGTTTCCGCGATCCCTGCGACACCGTGTACGGTGTGGCGGCCGGTTCGGCCCGCTGCCTCCAGGACGTCCCGGTCGGCTACCGCCAGCTGCAGCAGGGCTTCGTGCCCACGACCGCTGCTGGCCAGCAGACCCCGGTTCCGTTCACCTCGGGTTCCAACCCGCTGACGCAGCCGGAGTTCTCGGAGTCGAAGACCGTTGGTTTCGTGTACAGCCCCAGCGCTGTCGAGGGTCTGTCCATCGGTCTTGACTGGTGGAACATCCGCATCGACAACACCATCGTGTCGGACACCCCCAACGAGATCCTGGAAGACTGCTACGTCGCCCTGATCGAGTCCCGTTGCGCCCTGTTCTCGCGCAGCGCGGCACTGGGCTACATCGTCGACGACCTGCAGTACGGCGTCCGCAACTCGGGCTATGCCGAGACCGAAGGTTACGACCTCGACGTCAACTACGCCCTGACCACGGACTACGGCCGCTTCAGCGCGCGCTGGGCCACGACCTACGTCAGCCTGTACGAGACCAAGTCCACGAACGATGCGGACGAGGTTCCGAGCCAGGCGAACGGCTTCGGGGGCACCTTCCGCGTGCGTTCCAACCTCAACCTGAGCTGGAACTACAACGACTTCGGCGTGACCTGGGGCATGCGCTACAACTCGGGCACCAAGGAATCGTGCGCCGGCTTCGGCGACGGCGCCCACTGCTCGCTGCCCGACTACCAGGCTCCGGACACCCTGGGCGCGGTCGTGCCGCAGAACGAAGTCGGTTCGGCGACGTTCAACGACCTGCAGTTCAGCTGGAATGCTCCGTGGAACGCGCGTATCGCTGTCGGCGCCAACAACGTGCTCGACAAGGATCCGCCGATCTACTACACCCAGCCGAACTCGGGCTTCGCGTTCTACGGCGGTCATGACATCGGTCGCTTCATCTACGCCCGCTACACCCAGAAGTTCTGATCCATCGAACTTCCGTTAGTGCTCTGAACTACAGCCCCGAAAGGGGCTGTAGTTTTTTGTGGCGGGCGCAATGGGCCGGGCCGGCCTGGCGCATGCCGCATAATGTCGATCCTCCGCAGTGCCGACGCCGCCACGCTGCTGGCCGCGCGCACTCCGACCCAACGACAGGATCACATCCATCCATGGACATTGGCGTCCTCAAGCAGGGGGCGATCGCCGCCCTGCAGCGTCAGCGCTGGGACGAGGCGCAGTCGCTCGCCGCGCGCCTGATCGACCTGGATCCAGGCGACCCCGAGGTGCACTTCATCGCCGGCGTGGCGATGCTCGAGCAGGACCGCGTCCTCGAAGCCCGGGATGTCTTCAGGCAGGCCATCGCGCTCGCGCCCGGCCGCGCCGATTTCCACCTCTATCTCGCGCGCGCCTGCGCGTCGTCGCAGGACTACGACGCGGCGCTCGCCGCCGCCGGCGAGGCCGAGCGGCTCCTGCCGCGCGACAGCGCCGCCGGCTTCGACACGCTCGGGGTGGTGCTGGTGCAGTGCCACGCCTACGAGCGCGCCACCGTCGCCTTCCGCCACGCGGCCGGGCTTGCGCCTGCGAATCCGGGCGTGCGCTTCAACCTGGGCACCGCACTGACCTTCCTCGGCGACATCGACGGCGCCGAGCGCGAGTTCGAAGCCTGCATCGGCCTGGAACCGCAGCACTGGCGGGCCCACCAATCTCTGTCCCAGCTGCGCCGGCAGACGGCGGACGCCAACCACATCGAGCGACTCACGGCGCTGGCCGCGGGCGCCACGGGCAAGGTGACCGCGACCACCTTCCTCAACATGGCGCTCGCCAAGGAGCTCGAGGACCTCGGCGACCACGCGGCGGCCTTCGACCGCATGGTCACCGGCAAGGCGGCGCCCCGCGACATGCTGGGCTACTCGAGGGCGCGCGAGCGCGAACTCTTCGACGCGCTGGCATCGGGCTTTCCCGAGCCGTGGTCGCCCGCCACCACCACGGGCAGCGAGGCCCGCGATCCGGTCTTCATCGTCGGCATGCCGCGTACCGGCACCACGCTCGTCGACCGCATCGTGTCCAGCCATCCGCAGGTGCAGTCGGCAGGCGAACTCCACAACTTCGCGTCGGTGTGGAAGCGCGCCATGGGCGGCCCCTCGTTCGAGATGTTCAACCCGGAGCACATCGCGCGCGCCACGGCCAGGCCCATCGACTGGCGCCAGCTCGGCGACGACTACGTGGCCAGCACGCGGGCCTTCACCGGCTCACGGCCGCGGTTCACCGACAAGCTGCCGCACAACTTCCTCTACCTCGGCTACATCGCCTGTGCGCTGCCCGAGGCGAAGCTCGTCTGCGTCCGCAGGCATCCGCTGGACACCTGCCTGAGCAATTTCAGGCAGCTGTTCGCGCCCGAGTCGCCCTACTTCGACTACTCGTACGACCTGCTGGACATCGGCCATTACTACATCCTGTTCGACAGGCTGATGGCCCACTGGAAGGCCGCCTTCCCCGGCCGCATCCACGAGGTGCGGTACGAGTCCCTGGTGGCGGAGCAGGAAGCCGACAGCCGCGCGCTCATCGCCCACTGCGGGCTGGACTGGGACGACGCCTGCCTGTCCTTCGAGAAGAACGCCGCGCCGGTCACCACGGCCAGCGCGGTCCAGGTGCGGGCGAAGATGTACACCACCGCGCTCGGGCGCTGGAAGCGCTACGAGGCGCAGCTGCAGCCGCTGCGGGCGATGCTGGAAGACGCCGGGATCGATTGCGGCTGACGGCACCCGGCGGCCTGGTCGGCCGCCGGGTCCTGCCGACTCAGGCCGCGGCCTGGAGGCTGGTGCGCAGCGGCGAGTCGGCAGGCACGCCGAGCTCGTCCAGGTAAGCCGCGACTTCGGCCGATTCCGCCTGCCAGCCCGCCTCGTCGACGCGCAGCAGCTCCTGCATCACCGCGTCGTCGAGCTCGAGGCCGTCACGGCGCAGGGCATCGTGCGTCGGTAGGTGTCCGATCGGCGTCTCGACCGCCGCCGCCCCGCCCTCGACGCGGCCGATGATCCACTCCAGCACACGCAGGTTGTCGCCGAAGCCCGGCCACATGAAGCGGCCGTCGGCGTCCTTGCGGAACCAGTTGACGTGGAAGATCTTCGGCAGCTTCGCGCCCGGCCTGTCGAAGGACAGCCAGTGCGCGAAGTAGTCGGCGAAGCTGTAGCCGCAGAACGGCTTCATCGCCATCGGGTCGCGGCGCATCACGCCGACGGCGCCGGTGGCCGCAGCCGTGGTCTCCGAACCCATCGCCGCGCCCACGAGCACGCCGTGTGCCCAGTCGCGCGACTCGAACACCAGCGGCACCAGACTCGACCGGCGGCCGCCGAACACGATGGCGCTGATCGGCACGCCCTGCGGATCCTCGGCGCGCGGTGACCAGGTCGGGCACTGCCTGGCGCTCACGGTGAAGCGCGAGTTGGGATGCGCGGCCGGGCCATTCGCAGCGTCGTATGGACGTCCCTGCCAATCGTGCGCCGGAATGCGCTTGTCCAGGCCTTCCCACCACGGCTGGCCGTCGTCGGTCACCGCCACGTTGGTGAAGATGGTGTCGCGCTCGATGCTGTGCAGCGCGTTCGGGTTGGACTTCTCCGAGGTGCCCGGCGCGACGCCGAAGAACCCGGCCTCGGGATTGATCGCCCACAGGCGGCCGTCCTCGCCCGGATGCATCCAGCAGATGTCGTCGCCGACCGTCCACACCTTCCAGCCCTGCTCGCGGTAGGCCTCCGGCGGGATCAGCATGGCCAGGTTGGTCTTGCCGCAGGCGCTCGGGAAGGCGGCGGCCACGTAGTGCACCTCGCCCTGTGGATTCTCGATGCCGACGATCAGCATGTGCTCGGCCAGCCAGCCCTCGTGGCGCGCCTGGTGCGAGGCGATGCGCAGCGCATGGCATTTCTTGCCGAGCAGCGCGTTGCCGCCGTAGCCCGAGCCGTAGGACTTGATCACCAGCTCGTCGGGGAAATGCATGATGTAGCGGCGGCCGGGGTCGAGCTCGCCGGTGGAGTGCAGGCCGCGGACCAGCGGCTTGCCCTCGGCGCCCTCGCGCTCGATGCGCGCCAGCGCGGCGGCGCCCATGCGCGTCATCAGCCGCATGTTGGCCACCACGTACGGCGAATCGGTGATCTCCACGCCGCAGCGCGCCAGCGGCGAGTCGACCGGGCCCATGCAGTACGGCACGACGTACAGGGTGCGGCCCTGCATGCAGCCGTCGAACAGCGCGTCGATCGTTGCGTGTGCCTCGGCCGGGGCCATCCAGTGGTTGTTCGGACCGGCGTCCTCGCTGTTCTCATGACAGACGAAGGTCAGGTGCTCCACGCGGGCGACGTCGTCGGGATGGGAGCGGTGCAGCACGCAGCCGGGATGGGTGTCCTGGTTGAGCGGCAGAAGGGTGCCGTCGGCCATCATGGCCGCCTGCAGGGTGGCGGCTTCGGCGTCGCTTCCGTCGCACCAGACCACGCGGTCGGGGCGGGTCAGCGCGGCGACTTCGTCGACCCACTGCTGCAGGGACGCAAGCCGGGTGCCGGGCGACGCTTCCGCGCCCTGCTGGGGAACTGCAATCATGTCTCGCGCCTCCGGAGTGCGCTTTTTTCAGGCAGGACCCGCAATTCTAGCGAGCGGGGACCGTGCCGCCGTGCTGCACCGCGTCATCGCGCGGCGCACCGGCGTCTCAACCGGGGACGAGCGTGCGCTCCATGTGCGACACGTACTCGTCGAACTCCTCCTGCGGCATGCGCGCCTGGTGCAGCTGCAGGTTGAGCTGGAGGAAGCCGACATAGGCGGCGTAGGTCAGCCGCGCGCGATGGCGCGCCTCGGTCCGCCCAAGCCCGGCCTGGCGGAAGGACGCCGTGAGGTAGTCCAGGCGGCGCTGCGACACGCGGCCGATCACCGGCTGGACCGCCGGATGGTCGGGCGCCTTCAGCAGCGCGCTGTACACGATGTGCGACTTGAACTCGCGCGCCACCATCTGGAACAGCGCGCGCAGGCGGTCGCGCGGGTCCGGGACGGCTTCGAGCTTTCCGAAGACATCCTGCTCCTCGTAGGCCTCCCAGCGTTCAAGCGCCGCCTGCAGCAGCGCGTCGCGCGACGGGAAGTGCCAGTAGAAGCTGCCCTTGGTCACGCCCAGCCGGCGCGCCAGCGGTTCCACCGCGAGCGCGGAGACCCCCTGCTCGGCGATGAGGTCCAGCGCGGCCTCGGCCCAGTCCCCGGCGCTGAGCCGGCTGCGTTCACCCTTGGCGGCGGTGGTCTTCATGCCGCCGAGTGTATCCATACGCTTGGGTGCGGGACAGCGCCGGGAGCCCACGGACGCGTTGACAGGCCGCCGCGGCGATGTCCATACTCGCCCGTATGGGCCAGTCCAGGGGATTCCGCCATTGGCGGAGTACACGCTGGCCTCCATCAGCCAAGGCGGGCGCAATGCTCGCGGAGACCATGCCATGAGTATCGTCGTCCCCTTCCTCGTCCTGGTACTGGTCGGCGCCTTCGCCGCCTACCACCGCATGCGCCTGGCCACCTGGGCCGCGATCACCGCCGCCGCCCTCGCCGCGTGCTGGCTGCTGGGCGCGCACCGCGGCGCCACCATCGCGGCCATCGTGGTCGCCGTCCTGGTCGCCCTTCCGCTGCTGCTGCCCTTCATCCGCAAGCCGCTGATGACCGCGCCGCTGCTGAAGATCTTCCGGCGGATCCTGCCGCCGCTGTCGCAGACCGAACGCATCGCGCTGGAGGCCGGCTCGGTCGGCTTCGAGGGCGAACTGTTCTCGGGCGCGCCGGACTGGAACGTGCTGATGTCGCAGCCCAGGCCGCAGCTCACCGCCGAGGAACAGGCCTTCCTCGACGGCCCGGTCGAGCAGCTCTGCCTGATGACCGACGACTGGGACATCACCCACGTGCGCGCCGACCTGCCGCCGGAGATGTGGCAGTTCATGAAGGACCACCGCTTCTTCGGGATGATCATCCCCAAGGAGTACGGCGGCCTGGGCTTCAGCGCGCTGGCGCACCACAAGGTGATCCAGAAGCTGGCCTCGATCTCGAGCGTCGTCAGTTCGACGGTGGGCGTGCCCAACTCGCTCGGACCGGGCGAGCTGCTGATGCACTACGGCACCCGGGCGCAGAAGGACCATTACCTGCCGCGCCTGGCCGACGGCCGCGACGTGCCCTGCTTCGCCCTGACCGGTCCCTTCGCGGGCTCCGATGCCACCTCCATCCCCGACTTCGGCATCGTCTGCAAGGGCGAATGGGACGGCGGCCAGGTGCTGGGCGTCAGGCTCACTTTCGACAAGCGCTACATCACCCTGGCACCGGTGGCGTCGCTGATCGGCCTGGCCTTCCGCATGTACGACCCGGATGGCCTGCTGGGCGACGTGCGCGACATCGGCATCACCCTGGCGCTGGTGCCGCGCGACGTCGAGGGCATGGACGTCGGCCGCCGCCACTTCCCGCTCAACTCGCCGTTCCAGAACGGTCCCGTCCGCGGACATGAGGTGTTCGTGCCGCTGAGCCAGATCATCGGCGAGGAGAACGGCTTCGGCGAAGGCTGGCGCATGCTCAGCGAGTGCCTGTCGATCGGCCGCTCGATCACCCTGCCCTCCACCGCCAGCGGCGGCGCCAAGTCCGGCGCGGTCACCACCGGTGCCTACGCGCGCATCCGCAAGCAGTTCGGCCTGTCGATCGGCCGCTTCGAGGGCGTGGAAGAGGCGCTGGCGCGCATCGGCGGCAAGGCCTACGCGATCAGCGCGCTGTCGCAGGCCACCGCCGCCGCGGTCGATCGCGGCGACGTGCCGGCGGTGCCCTCGGCGATCGCCAAGTACCACTGCACCGAGATGGGCCGCGAGGTCGCCAAGGACGTCATGGACGTCATCGGAGGCAAGGGCATCATCCTCGGCCCGCGCAATTTCGCCGGCCGTGCCTGGCAGGCCTCGCCGATCGCGATCACGGTCGAGGGCGCCAACATCATGACCCGCAGCCTGCTGATCTTTGGCCAGGGCGCGATCCTCTGCCATCCGTGGGTGATGAAGGAGATGAAGGCGGCGCAGGATCCGGATGAGCGCGCAGGCGTGGAAGCGTTCGACCGCGCGCTGTTCGGCCACGTCGGCTATGCGATCTCCAACGCCGTGCGCTCGGTGTGGTTCGGGATCACCGGCTCGCGCTTCGGCCGCGCGCCCGGCGACGACTACACCCGCCGCTACTTCCGCCGCCTCAACCGCCACTCCGCCAACCTGGCGCTGATGGCCGACGTTTCGATGCTGATGCTGGGCGGCAAGCTGAAGTTCAAGGAGTCGCTGTCGGGCCGCCTGGGCGACGTGCTGAGCCACCTGTACATGACCAGCGCGATGCTCAAGCGCCACCACGACGAAGGCGCGCCGGTCGCCGACCAGCCGCTGCTGGCCTGGGCCTACCACGACAGCATCCACAAGATCGAAACCGCGCTGTCGGCCGCGCTGCGCAACTTCCCGATCCGTCCGGTGGGCTGGCTGATGTGGATGCTGATCTTCCCGCTCGGCCGCCGCGCCGTGGCCCCGGGCGACCGCCTCGGCCACCGCGTCGCCGCGCTGCTGATGACCCCGAACGAAGGCCGCGACCGCCTCGCCTCCGGCGTGTTCACCACGCCGTGCGCGAACAACCCGGCCGGCCGCATCAACAGCTACCTGGCCGCGGCCATCGCGGCCGAGCCGGTCGAGCGCAAGTTCCTGAAGGCGCTGAAGAACAAGGGCATCGAGGCGCTGGACTTCGCCAGCCAGCTCGACGAGGGCGTGCGCGAGGGCTGGATCTCGGCGGAGGAGCGCACGCAGCTGGAGGACCTGCGCGCGATGACGCTCGACACCATCAGCGTCGACGACTTCGAGCCGCACGAACTGCGCGCGGCGACGTACTACGATGGCCAGCGACCCGACGGGACGCGCGAAGCGGCCTGAGCAGGACCCGAGGGCGCCCACGCGGCGCCCTCGTCATTCCAGGGATCCGCGCGCCGTCAGCGCCGCGCGTGCCACGCCGCGAGCACGGCGGCTTCGCGATCGGGCGCGAGCCCGGCCTTGGGCTCCGCCCGCCGCTCCGCGGGCAGCGAGCGCCACCAGGCGAGCGTGTCGCCCACCGTGTCCTCGAGGGGGCGCGTGCGCAGCCCGACCGCATGCGCACGCGCGGTGCTGATGTGGCCGAATCCGGCGTCGTCGCCGGCCGCGGGGATCCACGCCGGCATGTCCTGCCAGGGCGACACGCCCTGCGCCTCCAGGAAGTCCGCCGGCACCCACGTCAGCGTGGAGTCGTGGCCTGGCGGCTGCGGGCACGGGGCGCGCACGCAGTGGATGGTGTTCATCCGCCGCGAGACCTCCTGGCAGGTGGCCAGCAGGCGCCCCATGGTGATCGAGCCCGCGGGCGCATCGGCGTTGTAGATGCCCATGTGGCGCTGTTCCAGCGCCAGCAGCAGGAAGTCCGCGAGATCGCGCACGTCGATGAACTGGGTCGGGTCGTCCGGCGTCCCGGGTGCGAGGATTTCGCCGCCCCGGTCGGCCCGCGCCGGCCACCAGGTGAAGCGATCGGTGGTGTCGCCGGGGCCGACGATCAGGCCGGGGCGGACAATCGTGGTGCGCCCGGGGAGTTCGGCCTCGGCCGCGCGCTCGCACAGCGCCTTGAGCCCTCCGTAGGTGTCCCCGGTGACTTCGGTGACGGTCGGATCGGCAAGGACTGCGAGCGGCGCGTCCTCGTCCTGGCCCGGGCGATCGGTCTTGGCGTAGACCGAGATCGTCGACACCATCAGGTACTGCGCGACGCGAGGCGCCAGCAGGCGGGTCGAGCGGGTGACGTCGTCCGGGACGTAGGCGGAGGTGTCCAGCACCACGTCCCAGCGGCGGTCGCCTTCCAGCGCCGACAGGTCGCTCTTGCGGTCGCCGCGGAGTTGCTCGATGTCGGCGAACGCTTCGCCGGCGAAGCGCTCCGGATTGCTCCTGCCGCGGTTGAACAGGGTCAGCCTGTGGCCCTTTGCCCGCGCCGCGGCGACGAAGTGCGGGCCGAGGAAGCCGGTTCCGCCCAGCACGAGGATGTCCAGGGTCCCCGGACTCCGCGCCGCGGCCGCGCTGCCGGCGGCCGGTCCAGCGCCCGTGTCCGCCGCGACGCCGAGGCCGCGGGCGCAGGCCGGAAGGGCCAGGGCGACGGCGCCGGCCAGGCCGGCCTTCAGCAGCTCACGTCGGCTTGGATGGTGCATGCGCAGGCTCCGCGGAGGGGTCCTGCGGGAGCGTGCGCTCGGCGCGGACCACGCGCCATGCGCCGTAGGTCATGCCCAGGGCGATGCCCAGGCCGGCCAGGAAGACCATGCCCGATCCCAGCACCGCCAGCGCCTTGTGCAGCCAGACGAAGGTGAGGTCGCCGCCGCGATAGACCGCTGTGTCGATCACCGCCTTGGCCTTGTAGCGCTGCTCGCGATCGACGCGGGTGTAGAGCGTCTCGCGCGCCGGCTTGGCCAGCGAGAACTCGCTGGCCCGGGTGACGATCTGCACGATCGCCACCAGCATCGGCAGCGGCGAAGCCGACAGCGCGGCGAAGCCGAGCATGATGGCGAACGCCGGCAGCAGCAGCAGCGGCGCGATCCCGTAGCGCTGCAGCAGGAAGCGCGTCAGCAGCAGCTGGATGGCGATGGTGAGGCCATTGATCGCCCAGTCCAGCGTCGAGTAGAACGCCGCGCGCTCCTCGGGCGTGGCGTAGGCCGCGCGCACGATCCGCGCCTGCTCGTTGTAGAGCAGCGTGCCCACCCCGACGCCGAAGAACATCAGGATCGCCAGCGCACGCAGCAGCGGACGCTGCCACACCAGGCGCAGGCCGGCGAGCACCGATCCGCCCATCGCCTGCCCTGCCGTCGCGCCGCCCTGGCGCTCGCGTGCCAGCGCCCACGGCCGCAGCTTCAGGATGCAGAGCAGGCAGACGCCGAGGAACCCCGCCGACACCAGCAACAGGTTGGCGACACCCACCGGCTCGACCAGGAAGCGGGTGATCGCCGGACCGACCAGGGCGCCCACGGTCCCGCCCGCCGCGATGTAGCCGTAGACCTGCTTGGCCTGCGCGTTGTCGAACACGTCGGCCATGAAGCTCCAGAACACCGTCACCGCGAACAGGTTGAACACCGCCACCCAGACGAAGAACGCGGCGCCGCGGCCGGCCATCCCGCTGTCGAAGGCCCACCAGAAGCCGAGCAGGCAGGCGATGAAGACCAGGTAGACCGCCGGCAGGAACACGCGTCGCGGAAAGCGCGACACCAGCGCGCCGTACAGCGGCTGCAGCAGCACCATCACGATGAACGTCGCGGTGAACAGCAGCTGCAGCATGAAGTCGCCGACCTCGATGCCCATGCGCTCGCCGAGCGCGATCAGCCCGCGCGGGAACACCGAGGCCGCGTCCGTGGACGCTCCCATCGCGTCGCGCACCGGGCGCAGCACGTAATAGCCGCAGAGCAGGCTGAAGAAGTACAGCATCGCCCACCACAGCGGCGGCGAGGCGGCCAGCTCGCGGCGCAGCCGGCCCATGCTGCCGGCGGACGCCACTGCGCCCGGATCGCTGCTCATCCGGCGGTTCCGATCCGGGCGACGTCGGGCGGCAGCGGACAGTGCAGCACGCCGCAGATCGTGCGCAGCAGTTCGGCCTCGGCCACCGAGATCCGGCCATCGTGGCTCGCGGCGGCGGTCACCGCTTCCACCATCAGCTGCTTGGCCAGCGGCTCGAGCGCGTCGAGCGCGGGCCAGACCTCGTCGAGCGCGAGCACGCCGTTGGTCGGTGGTGCATACGGCAGGTGGTCGCGCGGAAGCACGCGCTGCAGGCCGGCGAGGTAGGCGCGCTGCGCGGCCGCCGGATCGCCCGGGTTGCCGGCATGGGCGACGACCGCCAGCAGCGTCGCGAACTCCTCGCGCACGCTGCCGGGCTTGCGCCGGCCGAAGCGCGCATGCCGCCGCGGATCCAGCGACTCGCGCAGCTGCACTTCCAGCAGGCGGCCCAGGCAGTACTCGAACAGCGACACCTTGCCGTCGCAGTGGACCACGGCGTGCACGGTGTCGAGCAGGGTCTCGAGTTCGGGACGCGGGCGCCGGCGCAGCACCGGGAACGCGAGCGCGGCCAGCGGCAGGCGCTGCATCGGATGCAGCGCCTGCAGGTCGCCGCCATGCAGCGCCTTGGCCCCGCGCGCGACCTCGTCGCCGAGGCGCGCGGTGATCTCCGGCAGCTGGCGCCCGCGCAGCGCCGCGTCGTCGTCCAGCAGCAGGCCGAGCACCAGCGGCACCACCGCCTCGCGCGACTGCGCCAGGCTGCGCAGCGAAGCCGGCATGCCGTGCACGATGGCGTCGGCGCGCTGGTAGTCGTCGACCTCGGGGTGGCCCACCTGCGCGGCCACCATCGGCGGCGTCACGTCCAGCCGGGCGTCATGCGCGGGCAGGCGGCCGGCATGCACGTCCAGGCCCATCATCCGGTCCTCCTGCAGCCCCGACGGCGGGGTCAGCGACCACTGCCGGCGCAGGCCTTCCAGCTGTTCGCCGCGGAACCCGGGCTCCAGCGCCTGGATGCGCTCGAGGATCGGCGGATGGGTGGCGAACAGGCCGCTGAAGCCGACGCCATCGCCGAAGAGCATGTGGCTGGCCTCCTCGGCATCGGCCCGGTCGCTCAGGCGCGCGCCGTCGGGCAGGCCCGCGATCTTCTTCAGCGCACCCGCGAGGCCGGTGGTCTGGCGCGTGAACTGCACGGCCGACGCGTCGGCCAGCCGCTCGCGCGAGCGGCTGACGCTGGCCTTGATCATCCGGCCGAAGAACATGCCGATGCTGCCGACCACCAGGGCGACCAGCGCGGCCATCATCACCGCCGCCGCATTGCGGTCGCGGCTGCCGCCCAGGTACAGCACCTTGCGGCCGATCAGGCTGATCATGAGGATGCCGAACAGCACGCCCATCAGGCGGATGTTGAGGCGCATGTCGCCGTTGGCGACATGGCTGAACTCGTGGGCGATCACGCCCTGCAGTTCGTCGCGGTTGAGGCGGTCGAGCGCGCCGCGGGTGACCGCGATCGCGGCGTCGCTGGGCGAGTAGCCGGCGGCGAAGGCGTTGATCGCCGATTCGCCTTCCATCACGTAGAGGCCGGGCACCGGCACGCCCGAGGCGATCGCGATCTCCTCGACGACATTGCGCAGGCGGCGCAGCGAGGCGTCGCCGGTGTCCTGCGGCACCGGCGTGCCGCCGAACTGCAGGGCGACCGCGTCACCGCCGCCGCGCAGCGTGGCGAGCCGGTAGAGCGAGCCCAGTCCGATCACCGCCAGGGTGCCCAGGGTGACGACGGCCAGCAGCGGCCAGTTGGCACCGGCGACCAGCAGCACTGCCAGGTCGATCGCCAGCACCATGCCGATCACCGCCAGCGCGAACAGCACCACCAGGCGGGTGCTGTTGCGGCGCGCCTTCGCCTGCTGCTCGAAGAAGTTCATCGAGCGTCAGAACTGGACTTTCGGCGCCTCGCGGACCTCGGCGCGGTCGGCCGGGATCTCCAGCAGGGCCGCGGCGTCGAAGTTGAACATGCCGGCGACGATGCTCGACGGGAACACTTCGCGCCGGTTGTTGTAGGCCATCACCGAGTCGTTGAAGGCCTGGCGCGCGAAGGCGACGCGGTTCTCGGTCGAGGTCAGTTCCTCGGTGAGCTGCATCATGTTCTGGTTGGCCTTGAGGTCCGGATAGGCCTCGGCAACCATCATCAGGCGTCCCAGCGCGCCGTTGAGCACGCCCTGCGACTGCGCGAGCTCGGCCATCGCCGCCGGATCACCGGGACTCGCCTTGGCCGCGGCCAGGCCGGACACCGCCGCGCCGCGGGCGGCGATCACCGCCTCCAGCGTTTCACGCTCGTGCTTGAGGTAGCCCTTCGCGGTCTCGACCAGGTTCGGGATCAGGTCGAAGCGGCGCTGCAGCTGCACGTCGATCTGGGCGAAGGCGTTGCGGAACGCGTTGCGGGCGGTGACGAGGCCGTTGTAGATGCCGACGCCCCAGCCGATCGCGACCACGATCACGACAACAAACACCAGCAGGATCAGCAGGCTGGACATGAAAGCTCCCCTTGTTCATGCAATTGCGGAATCAGGGGCATATGATCACCCCGCAGTCGCAGCATACGCAGGGGATACGCCCGATGAAAGACGCAGCGCGCACGCCTCGTCGCCTCCTCCTCGGCGCCGGCCTGGTCGCATGCCTGACGCCGATGGCGGTGGGCACCGCGGCACAGACGGAACTCCGCCGGGAAGCCTCCAGTCATGTGCAGTCACCTCCGGCGCAGTCCCGCGCGGTGGCGGCGGATGCCTCGCCCCTCCTGCCACCGGGCACGAAGCCGGTCCCGCTGGCCGATGGCTTCGACGTCGCGCGCTTCGAGGCGATGGCCCAGGCGGTGGTCGCCAACCAGCGCGTGCCGGGCCTGGCCATGGCCATCGTGCACAAGGGCGAAGTGCTCAGCGCACGTGGCTACGGCATCACCGACGTCAGCAACGCCGAGCCGGTCGACGCGCATACCGTGTTCCGCCTGGCCTCGCTGTCCAAGCCCTTCGCCGGCACCGTCACCGGCCTGCTGGTGGCGGAAGGCTCGCTGCGCTGGGACAGCCACATCGCCGACTTCATGCCGGCGCTGCAGCTCGCCCGTCCGGATGCGGCGGCACGCCTCACCGTGGCCGACGTGCTCAGCCACCGCGTGGGCCTGGGCCGCAACACCTACGACCGCGACATCGAGCGCAACGTCGACTACCGCAGCCTGGTGCAGCGGCTGGCCAACGCGCCGATGACCTGCGACGTCGGCGACTGCTACAGCTACCAGAACGTCGCCTTCAGCCTGGTGGGCGACGTGGTGTCCGCGGCCTCGGGCCAGTTCTTCAGCGAGGCGGTGGCCGGCCGCATCTTCAAGCCGCTGGGCATGGACGATGCAAGCTACGGCCTCGAAGGCATCCAGGCGAGTCCGCGCTGGGCCAAGCCGCACGTGCGCGCCGGCGGCGGCTGGCGATCGCTGATGCCCAAGCCGACCTATTACCGCGTGGCGCCCGCGGCGGGCGTCAACGCCAGCATCAGCGACATGGCGCAGTGGCTGATCGCGCAGTCGGGCCGTCGTCCCGACGTGCTGCCGGCCCCGCTGCTGGCGACCCTGCAGCAGCCGCTGGTGTCGACCCCCGGCGAGATGCGCAGCTCGGGCTGGCGCCGCCAGCGCCTGGGAGATGCCGGCTATGCGCTCGGCTGGCGCGTCTATGACTATTCCGGACACCGCGTGGTCTTCCACGCCGGCGCGGTGCAGGGCTACCGCGGCCTGATGGCGATGATGCCGGAGCGCGAGATCGGGGTGGTGGTGCTGTGGAACGGCGAGAGCAGCCTGCCGACGGGCCTGCTGCCGACCATCCTCGACAGCGCGATCGGCCTGGCGCCGCAGCAGTGGCTGGACGTGGACTTCGCGGACGTCGACGAGCTGCTGCTCGCCAATGCCGGCGAGGATGCCGGCGCGGTGTCGATATCGACCGGACCCGAGGCTGCCGCCGGCAGCGGCGGCGGCGCGGCGTCGGACGCCCGGCCGGAGTAACGAAAAAGCCCCTCCCCCGCCTGGGCTGCGGGAGAGGGGCCTGATTGACGGCTATCGGGGTAGCGTTACATCAGCGGCGCGGGAGCGGCCGGGATGGAAACGACCGGGGCCTTGCGCGGCGCACGCTTCTTCGCCGCCTTCTTGGCGGTCTTCTTCGCGGCCTTCTTGGCGGTGGTCTTGCGACCGGCGGCCTTCTTGGCGGGCGCCTTCTTCGCGGTCTTGCGCACCGCCTTCTTGGCGGCGGCCTTCTTGGCGGGGCTCTTGCGGACAGCCTTCTTGGCGGTCTTCTTCGCCGTCTTCTTCGCCGTCTTCTTGGCAGCCTTCTTGGCCGTCTTCTTGGTGGCCTTCTTCGCGGTCTTCCGGGTGGCCTTCTTGGCCGTGGCCTTCTTCGCCGTCTTCCGGGTGGCCTTCTTCGCGGCTGCCTTCTTCGCCGTCTTCTTCACGGCCTTCTTGGCGACCTTCTTCTTCGCGACCTTCTTCGCGACCTTGCGCGGTGCCGCCTTGCGCGTGGCCTTCTTCGCGGTCTTCTTCACCGCTTTCTTGGCGACTTTCTTCTTCGCGACTTTCTTCGTGGCCATGGGATGGCTCTCCTCGTCAGTGGGACTTGCAGGTGCTACTGCCCAGTACGAAACACACCGCGGGTATCGGACCCGCGATCAACCGACGACGCGCAGGGCGCGTCGCACCGGATCCTGTGTCCGGGCCATCCTTGCCCGGTATCGCCGGGGAGCGCGGACGCTCCCTGTGTCGGTCCCTCGACACGAAAAAACCCGCTGCGCCATGCGCCGCGGGTTGTCTGCTCTGGTTCGCCTGGAGTTTTCGCGGGGAAGACGACGCCTGAGTCCACCATGTCGACCATCCGGGCGGAGGACTGAGTTGTGTTGCGCGTTGTCGTCCGGTTCGCACTCACTCGCTTCTGTGGCCACGTGTTGTTGGGCGAAACCTAATCACGGTTTTTTTCGCTGTCAACACCCGTCGCCTGCGTGTCGTCACGCCACGTCGATGCAAGAGCGGACGCGATGCGTCCGCCGACGTCGTCCGCTGCGTGCCCCGTCGACGCCGGAACACGCACGCGCCTGCAGGCGTTTTCATCAAAGGGCTTGTTTCAAGGCGTTTGCGTTCGCGCTCGACGGATCGACGTGGCGCGCGCGCGTCCCGGCGAGGCGGAAGACCTGCGCGTCGCGTGCGTCGATCCGGGGCGCACATGACGCGCGCGCCGCATGCGCGCCGGAGCACGCCGGGAAGGTCGCAGGACATGATTTGCGCGAAAGTGCGCGAAGCTTCGCGACGTTTCCGCGACCCGGAAACGCGAACGCCGGGCAATGCCCGGCGTCCGTATCGACATGCCGCGCAGCGCGCGGCGGATGCCGGTCAGGCTTCCTCTTCGACCAGCGCCGCGTAGGCGTCCGGATCGAGCAGCTCGTTCGCCTGCTCCGGCTCGCTCGCTTCGAGCACGAACAGCCAGCCTTCGCCGAACGCGTCCTCGTTGATCGTTTCCGGCTTGTCGGCGAGTGCCTCGTTGATCGCGACGATCGTCCCCGACATCGGCGCATAGATGTCCGAGGCGGCCTTGACCGACTCCACCACCGCACAGGCGGTGCCGGCTTCGACGCTGTCGCCGACGGCGGGCAGGTCGACGTAGACCAGGTCGCCGAGGAGTCCCTGGGCATGGTCCGAGATGCCGACGGTGACCTTGCCGTCGCCTTCGACGCGGGCCCACTCGTGGGACTTCATGAACTTCAGGTCGCCAGGGATGTCACTCATGTCTGCTGCTCCGGATCGCCGTGGTTGGGAGGTGGGGGGCTAGTGTAGCCAAGCATCGCGGCCGTGGATCAAATGCCGTCGCGCGGCTGGCCATCGCGGACGAAGGGCCAGGCGACCACGCGCACCGGGACCTCGCGGCCGCGGATGTCCACCCGGACATCGCCCGGCTCGCCCGCCGGGATCCGCGCCAGCGCGATCGACTTGCCGATCGTCGGCGCGAAGGTGCCGGAGAGGATCTCGCCGTCGCCGCTGCCGGCCAGCACCTTCTGCCCGTGCCGCAGCACGCCCTTCTCGTCCATCACCAGGCCGATGAGCTGGCGCGCGTCGCCGCGGGCCTGCTGCGCCTCGAGCGTGGCGCGGCCGTTGAAGTCGCGGCCTTCGTCCAGCGCCACCGTCCAGCCGAGCCCGGCTTCGTACGGCGTCGCCGATTCGTCCATGTCCTGGCCATACAGCGGCAGGCCCGCTTCCAGGCGCAGCGTGTCGCGCGCGCCCAGGCCGGCCGGCTTCACGCCCGCGGCCACCAGCGCGTCCCAGAACGCCACCGCGTGCTCGTCCGGCAGCGCGACCTCGAACCCGTCCTCGCCGGTATAGCCGGTGCGCGCGATGAACAGCGGCGCGCCATCGACCGAGCGGACGTCGCGGCTGGCAAAGCGGCCCAGCTTCGCGACCGCCGCGCGATCGTCGGGATGCACGAGCGCCGCCACCTTGTCGCGCGCCTGCGGTCCCTGCACGGCGATCATCGCCAGGTCGTCGCGGACGCGGATGTCGAGGTCGAAGCCCTCGGCCTGGGCCTCGATCCAGGCCAGGTCCTTGTCGCGCGTGCCGGCATTCACCACCAGGCGCTGGAAGTCGTCGCCGAGGTTGTAGACGATCAGGTCGTCGATGACCCCACCGTCCGCATCGAGCATGCAGGTGTACAGGGCCTTGCCCTGGACCTTGAGCTTGTCGATCGAGTTGGCCAGCAGCCGGCGCAGGAATTCGCGCACGCGCGCGCCGTGCAGGTCGACCACGGTCATGTGCGAGACGTCGAACATGCCCGCGTCGCGACGCACGGCGTGGTGCTCCTCGATCTGCGAGCCATAGTTGATCGGCATGTCCCAGCCACCGAAGTCGACCATCTTCGCGCCGAGCGCGCGGTGGGACGCGTTGAGGACGGTCTTTCGGGTCATGGGATGTCGGCTCCTGTGCGGGGGAAGGCCATTATCGCCCTTCGCACGCCGACCGGCACGACCACAGGCGATACGGCCCGTTGCCGTGCCCGGATCCTGTAGGGGACAAGGGGTCAGCCGGCCTCGCGGACCTCCAGGACCATGCCGCTGGCGCCGATGACGCGCACCCGCTGCCCGGCTTCGAGCTCGGGACCGCTGACGTCCCAGTAGGCGTCATCCATCTTCACCCTGCCCCGCCCGCCGACGATGGCGCGATCCAGCGCGACCACGCGCCCGACCAGTTGCTCGGCGCGGCGGTTGAGCAGCGGCCGGTCGCTCGGACGCTCGCGGCGACGCCCCCACTTCAGGTAGGCCAGCACCGCGACCACGCTCAGCGCCACGAAAAGCACCACCTGTGCCAGCAGCGACAGGCCCGGGAACAGCAGCACCGCCAGCCACACGAAGGCCGCGGCAATCCCCATCCAGAGCAGGAATGCGCCCGGGATGAAGGTCTCCGCCGCGATCAGCGCCAGCGCGATCGCGGCCCAGACGATGGTGGGCGTGCTCCAGGCCATCGTCAGATCTCCGGCCGCCTGGCGTCGATCCGCGCACGCGTATCGACCTGCTGCTTGCCCAGCGCCTCCTTGCCCAGCTCGGCGATGCCCGCGATCGAGCCGATGATCCCGCTGGTCTCCATCGGCATCATCACGAACTTGGCGTTGGGTGCCGTGGCGAGATCGCGGAACGCCTCGACATATTTCTGCGCGATGAAGTAGTTGATGGCCTGCACGTCGCCGGACGCGATCGCGTTGGACACCATTTCGGTGGCCTTGGCCTCCGCCTCGGCCAGCCGCTCGCGCGCCTCGGCCTCGCGGTAGGCCGCCTCGCGCTCGCCTTCGGCCTGCAGGATCGCCGCCTGCTTCTCGCCCTCGGCGCGCAGGATCGCCGAGCTGCGATGGCCTTCGGCCTCCAGGATCACCGCGCGACGGTCGCGCTCGGCCTTCATCTGCCGGCCCATGGAATCGATCAGGTCGCGCGGCGGCTGGATGTCGCGGATCTCGATGCGGGTGACCTTGATGCCCCAGGGATTGGTGGCGTGGTCGACCACGTTGAGCAGCTGGGCGTTGATCGTCTCGCGGTTGCTGAGCGATTCGTCCAGGTCCATCGAGCCGATCACCGTGCGGATGTTGGTCTGCACCAGCGCGATCGTGGCGATCTCGAGGTTGGACACCTCGTAGGCGGCCTTGGCGGCGTCGAGCACCTGGAAGAACACCACGCCATCGACCTTCACCACGGCGTTGTCCTTGGTGATGACCTCCTGCGAGGGCACGTCGAGGACCTGCTCCATGACGTTGACCTTGCGGCCGATCGCCTGCATCACCGGGATCAGCAGGTGCAGTCCCGGCGACAGCGTGTGCGTGTACTTGCCGAAGCGCTCGACGGTCCACTCGAAGCCCTGCGGCACGATGCGCACCATCTTGAAGAAAAAGATGATGAACGCGAGCGCCAGTACGGCGGCAATGAACGTGGTTCCGGACATTCCATACCCTCCCCATGCAATGGTTTCGAGTATAGACGCGGCCCGGAGCGCATCCGTGACCGCACGCGGGCCACACCGCGTGCGCGGCGGTGGACCTACTTGGTGAGGATGAGCTTGTCGTTGCGCGTATGCCGCAGGCGATAGAGCTCGTTGCCGTGGCGGATCAGCACTTCGCGCTGGCCATCGAGCAGGCGCAGGCTGTCGACTTCGGCACGCTCGACGGGCGCGTCTGCGCCGCCGGCCGACGGCAGGTCGTCGGCCGCTTCGAAGGCGGACGGATGGACGCGGGAGGCCAGCATGGGGGACACCTCATCGATCGATGACCTCCGATGCTAATGATTCTCATTTGCCTGTCAACTGCCGGGTTCAGCCGACGGTTGCGGCCTCGACCCGCTGCCAGACGCCGTCGTCGAGGCCCCGGGCCAGCTCCAGCGCGCCCAGGTTCGCCTGCAGCTGCCCGACCCGGCTGGCGCCGAGGATCACGCTGGACACGTGCGGGTTGCGCAGGCACCAGGCGATGGCCAGCGCCGCAGGCTCGACGCCCAGCTCGCGCGCGAGCACGGTGAAGCGGCGGGCACGCTCCAGCAGCCCGGGCCCCTCGCCGCCATCCAGCCGTTCGCGCAGCCAGGGCTCGCGCGCCGCGCGCGAACCGGCGGGAATGCCATCGCCGTACTTGCCGGTCAGCACTCCGGAGGCCAGTGGCGACCACACCGTCAGGCCCAGGCCGAGTTCGGCGTACAGCGATGCGTACTCCAGCTCCACGCGCCTGCGGTTGAACAGGTTGTACTCGGGCTGCTCCATGGTCGGCGGCTGCAGCTGCCGCGCGCGCGCCACCGCATGCGCCTCGCGCACCAGCGCCGCGGGCCATTCGGACGTGCCCCAGTACATCACCTTGCCCTGGCGGACCAGCGCGTCCATGGCGGCCACCGTCTCGGCCACCGGCACGTCCGGATCGGGCCGATGGCAGAAGTACAGGTCGAGGTAGTCCACGCGCAGCCGCTTCAGCGCGGCGTGGCAGGCGTCGTGCAGGTGCTTGCGGGACAGCCCGCGCTGCAGCGGCAGCGGGCTGGCCGCCGAGCCGAACATCGCCTTGCTCGACACCGCATACCCGTCGCGCGGCAGGCGCAGGTCGGCGATCACGTCGCCCATCATCCGCTCGGCCTCGCCGTGGGCGTAGCTCTCGGCGTTGTCGAAGAAGTTGACGCCATGGTCCCAGGCTGCGGCGACCAGGTTGCGCGCCTCACCGCGCGGGATGGCGCCGCCGAAGGTCGTCCAGGCGCCGAACGACAGCGCGGACAGCGCGAGTCCCGAGCTGCCAAGCCTGCGGTATTCCATGGTCGACGCCTCCAGCGCGCTGTGTTGGGCGGCAGTTTACGCAAGCCGCCGCGCTATCCTCCCCGCAGGGAAGGGAGCACGGACGATGCACGCCAGCGACGGCGGGATACGCGACACGCTGCAGCGCCTGCTGGCGCCGCCGGACCAGGTCATGCGCCGGCTGGGTGCGGGCAGCGAGCGCCTGGTCGCCCGGGTCCGGCTGCTGCTCTCGGTCCTGGCACTGGCGCTGCCGCTGTTCGCCGCGGCGACCGGCGCGGGCATGGGCGGGATCCTCGCCTGCCTCGGCGCGGTCGTGCTGGCCAATGCCGTCGCCCTCGCCTGGCTGGTGCTGGCGCGACAGGAGCGGAGCTGGCTGCCCTTCGCCACCTGCACCTGGGACACCAGCCTGGTCACCGCCACGCTGGTGGCGATCGCGCTGCGCGATCCCTCCGCCGCGACCACCGGAGTCGCGGCCTGGTCGTGCTACCTCCTGGTGATCCTGTCGGCGGCGCTGCGCGCCGATGGCCGGCTGGCGCTCTACACCGGCGGCCTGGCCCTGCTGCAGTACGGCCTGTTCGCGCTGGCGGCCTACCTGGGCAGGACGCCTCCCGAGGCGGCCCTCGCGCTGCAGCCGGTCGCGACACGCATCGGCGCCGAGGCCCTGCGCATGCTGCTGCTGGTCCTGGCCACCGGGCTCGCGGCGGTCGCGGTGCGACGGATGCAGGCGCTGGTGGAAACATCGGGACACGACGCCCTGACCGGCCTGCCCAACCGCTCCTGGCTGGTGCAGCGCATGCCGCACGTGTTCGCGAACGCGCGCAACTCGGGCGCCTCGCTGACCCTGGTGCTGCTCGACGTCGACCGCTTCAAGCGCGTCAACGACGAGGCCGGGCCGCAGGCCGGCGACCGCGCACTGCGCCACATCGCCTCGACCATGAGCGAGATGCTCGCCGACACGGAATCACTGGCCAGGATCGGCGGCCAGGAGTTCGTGATGCTGCTGCACGGCCCGGCCGGCAGCGCCTGGGAACGCCTCGATCGCCTGCGCCGCACCCTGGTCGAGCGCCCCTTCCTGCCCGAGCGCGGCCAGGACGCCTTCGTCTTCACCTTCAGCGCCGGCCTGGCGGCCTGGCCGCAGGACGGCAGCAGCACGTCGAGCCTGCTCGGCTGCGCGGACCGCCGGCTGAAGTCGGCCAAGGCCGCCGGCGGCAACCGGATCGTGGCCCGGGACCCCTGACCGCGGTTGCCCGGCCCTGCGGCCTGCACTACGCTGCCCCGTCGCCGCGCGCCCGCGGCAGGTCCAGGGGATCGGCTTCACGATGGAAGTATTGACGCGGATCGGCTTCGGCCTCTTCGGCCTGGCCGTGCTCATCGGGATCACCTGGCTGTTCTCCAACAACAAGGGCAGGGTCGACTGGAAGCTGGTCGTCACCGGGGTCACCCTGCAGATCGCGTTCGCGGCGCTGGTGCTGCTGGTGCCGGGCGGGCGCGAGGTCTTCGACTGGCTGGGCCAGCTGTTCGTGCGCGTGCTGGGCTTCGTCAACGCCGGCTCCGAGTTCATCTTCGGCAGCCTGATGGACGTCAGCACCTACGGCTTCATCTTCGCCTTCCAGGTGCTGCCGACGATCATCTTCTTCGCCTCGCTGATGGCGGTGCTGTACCACTTCGGCGTGATGCAGCTGGTGGTGCGCGCCATGGCCTGGGCGATCACCAAGGTGATGCGGGTGTCCGGCGCCGAAACCACCAGCGTCTGCGCCAGCGTCTTCATCGGCCAGACCGAGGCGCCGCTGACCGTGCGTCCCTACATCTCGCGCATGACCGAGTCCGAGCTGATCACGATGATGATCGGCGGCATGGCGCACATCGCCGGCGGCGTGCTGGCGGCCTACGTCGGCATGCTCGGTGCGGGCGATCCGGCGCAGCAGGCCTTCTATGCCAAGCACCTGCTGGCGGCCTCGATCATGGCGGCGCCGGCGACGCTGGTGATCGCCAAGATCCTGATCCCCGAAACCGGCGAGCCGCTGACCCGCGGCACGGTGAAGATGGAGGTCGAGAACACCACCAGCAACGTCATCGACGCCGCCGCGGCCGGCGCCGGCGACGGCCTGAAGCTCGCGCTCAACATCGGCGCGATGCTGCTGGCCTTCATCGCGCTCATCGCGATGATCAACGCGCCGCTGACCTGGCTGGGCGACGTCACCGGCGTGGCCGCGGCGATCGGCAAGCCCACCGACCTGTCGGCGATCTTCGGCTACGTGCTGGCGCCGGTGGCATGGCTGATCGGCGTGCCGTGGTCGGATGCCGGCACCGTCGGCTCGCTGATCGGACAGAAGGTGGTGATCAACGAATTCGTCGCGTACCTGCAGCTGGCCGACATCGTCAACGGTCGCGTCGAGGGCGTCAGCCTGAGCGACGAGGGCCGCCTGATCGCGACCTACGCCCTGTGCGGCTTCGCCAACTTCAGCTCGATCGCGATCCAGATCGGCGGCATCGGCGGACTGGCGCCCGACCGCCGCCAGGACCTGGCCCGCTTCGGCCTGCGCGCGGTGCTGGGCGGCACCATCGCCACGCTGATGACCGCGACCATCGCCGGCGTGCTGACCCACATCGGCGCCTGAGGCCGGGGCGATGTCGCGCGTCGTCGTCGCCGGCTCGTTCAACGTCGACCATGTCTGGCACTGCGCGGCGCTGCCGCGCGCCGGCGAGACGCTGGCCGGGGAGTACTCGACGGGGCCAGGCGGCAAGGGCTTCAACCAGGCGGTCGCCGCGGCGCTTGCCGGCGCGGCCACCACCTTCGTCTGCGCCCTCGGCGACGACGATGGCGGACGCCTCGCGCGCGGGCTCGCGGCCAGCCACGGGATCGACCTGCGCGCCCACGCCAGCGAAGAGCCGACCGGGACCGCCGGCATCTACGTGGGCGACGACGGCAGCAACAGCATCGTCATCGGGCCGGGCGCGAACGCGACGCTGACGCCGGACTTCGTGGCCGCGCAGGGCGTGGCGATCGCCGCCGCCGACGTGGTCCTGGCCCAACTCGAGTCGCCGGTGGACGCCATCGTCGAGACCCTTCGACTGGCACGCGCCAGCGGGGCCCACACCGTGCTCAACCCGGCGCCGGCCAATGCCGACTGCAGCCGCGGGCTGCTGGCGGTGGCCGAGGTGCTGACCCCCAACGAAACCGAGTTCGCCGCCCTGCTCGCGCGCCACTGCGGCGGCGACGTCGATCCCGGCACCCTCGCCGGCATGGACCGCGAGCGCCTGCACCGGCTTTGCCGCACCCTGCTGCCGCGCGGGACCGTAGTGCTGACCCTGGGCGCCGCGGGCTGCTTCGTGTCGCACCGCGAAGACACCCTGCGTGGCGATACCCAGGCGCACTACCGCTGTCCGGCGGCGGCGGCCAAGGTCGTCGACACCACCGGTGCCGGCGATGCGTTCAACGGCGCCCTGGCGGCGTCACTGGCGCGCGTGCCGGCGCAGCCGTTCGCGGCCCACGTGCGCTTCGCCTCGCGCTACGCCGCGCTGTCCACCGAACGCCCCGGCGCAGCGGCCGCGATGCCGCGCGCCGAGGACGTCGCCGCGCGGTTTCCGGACGCCTGAGGCCGCACGATCGGCGACAATGGCGGCATGCGCATCGGTGCCCACGCCATCAGCCCCAATGTCGTCCTCGCGCCCATGGCCGGCGTGACCGACAAGCCGTTCCGGCTGCTGTGCAAGCGGCTGGGGGCCGGCCTGGCGATGTCGGAGATGACCACGTCCGACCCGCGCTTCTGGGGCACGGAGAAATCCCTGCGGCGCATGGACCACGCGGGCGAGCCCGATCCGGTGGGCGTGCAGATCGCCGGCACCGAGCCGTCCCAGCTGGCCGACGCCGCGCGCCACAACGTCGACCATGGCGCGCAGATCATCGACATCAACATGGGCTGCCCGGCCAAGAAGGTCTGCAACGCCTGGGCCGGCTCGGCGCTGATGCGCGACGAGGCGCTGGTGGCGCGGATCCTGGAGGCGGTGGTCGCCGCGGTCGACGTCCCGGTGACGCTGAAGATTCGCACCGGCTGGGCCGCCGACCAGCGCAACGCCGTGGCGATCGCACGCATCGCCGAGGACTGCGGCGTGCAGGCGCTGGCCGTGCACGGACGCACCCGCGACCAGCAGTACACCGGCCACGCCGAGTACGCGACCATCGCCGAGGTGAAGTCGCGGCTGCGCATCCCGGTGATCGCCAACGGCGACATCGAGACACCCGACAAGGCGGCCGACGTGCTGCGCGCGACCGGAGCCGACGCGGTGATGGTCGGGCGCGCCGCGCAGGGCCGGCCGTGGATCTTCCGCGAGATCGCGCACTTCCTCGCCACCGGCGAGCGCCTGCCGCCGCCCGCGCTGTCCGAGGTCCGCGACATCCTGCTCGGCCACCTCCACGACCTGCACGCCTTCTATGGCGAGCCGTCAGGCGTGCGCATCGCGCGCAAGCACCTCGGCTGGTACGCGAAGGACCGGCCGGAGAACGCGGCCTTCCGCGCCGTGGTCAACCGCGCCGCGACCGCGCGCGAGCAGCTCGCACTGACCCGCGACTACTTCGACGCGCTGTCGGCCGGCGTGGCGCCCGCGCTGCCCTCCGCCGCCTGATCGCGGCCGGCCACCGCGCCGGGGCCCTGCCAGATCCGCTGCCAGGTGTCGTCCCAGGCCCGGCCGATGTCGCGTTCGACCCGCAGCTGCCGCGGCGGGATCGGCTGCCAGCCGCCGCCGCGGCGCGCGACCGCGAAATTGAAGAAATAGTCGGGTTCGTTGCCCATGCGCAGGTCGCTGAGCACGAGCTCGCCCTCGACCTGCGTGGCCCGCATGAAGCCGCGGTTGAACCAGGCCAGGCGCTCGACGGCGGGGACAGCCGCGGCCTCGCGCAGTGCACGCAGGTCGGAGCCATGCGGTTCGAACCGCATCGCGCCGCGGTCGGCGGCCAGCGAGTGGAAGCCTTCCACGTAGCCGTCCGGCGTCATCGCGACCACCCGCCAGAGCAGGGTGTTGAACGGCATCGGCACGGAAAACCTCGGCGCCTCCGCCAGGCCGATGGCGGCCAGCGCGCGATCCGCCTCGCGGTCGACCATGGACTTGGCCAGCAGCGACCAGCCGAGGTAGGCCGTGCTCAGCACCAGCCCGGCGGCGAGCGCCCGCTGCGCCGCCACCTGTCCACGCAGCAGGAACGCGGCGATGCAGGCCAGGAGCAGCCAGATCGTGTACAGCGGGTCGATGATGAACACGCTCGACCACATCACCGGCGGGAGCGGCAGCGGCCACAGCAACTGGGTCCCGTAGACGGTGAATGCATCGAGCAGCGGATGCGTCAGCAGCGCCAGCTGGATCGCCCAGAACCAGCGCCGCGGCGCCTCCGCCACGCGCCCGCCCCGGCGACGGAACCACGCCCACAGCAGCCAGCCGAGCAGCGGCAGGACGAACAGCGAGTGACTCGCGCCGCGATGCAGGGTCATCAGCGCCACCGGATCGTCGGTGAACAGCGCGATGGGCAACGAGTCGAGGTCGGGCAGCGTGCCGAGCGCCGCGCCCGCCAGCAGTGCGGCGCGGCGGTGCCCGGGCGGCGCGATGGCGGCCGCGACGGCGCCGCCGAGGACGATCTGGGTCAGTGAATCCATCCGCGCATGCTAGCCGCGCGCGCCGCCGGCCGCGATCGCGATCGCGAAGGCACGCGCGAGACGGCACAATGCGCCGGTGGCCGCACGCATGTATCATGCGCGCCCATCTCTCCATCCGAATCAAGGGATATAAGGCCGATGTCCAGCACCCTGTTCACCTCCGAATCGGTCTCCGAAGGCCATCCGGACAAGATCGCGGACCAGATCTCCGACGCGGTCCTCGACGCCATCCTGAGCCAGGACAAGGGCGCACGCGTGGCTTGCGAGACCATGGTCAAGACCGGCGTGGCGATCGTCGCCGGCGAGATCACCACCTCCGCGTGGATCGACCTCGAGGCCCTGACCCGCAAGGTGATCCTCGACATCGGCTATGACTCCTCGGACGTCGGCTTCGACGGCGCCACCTGCGGCGTGCTGAACCTGATCGGCAAGCAGAGCCCGCACATCGCCCAGGGCGTGGACCGCAAGAAGCCCGAGGAAATGGGCGCCGGCGACCAGGGCCTGATGTTCGGCTACGCCACCAACGAGACCTCGAGCTTCATGCCGGCGGCGATCCACCTGTCACACCGCCTGGTCGAGCAGCAGGCGCGCGTGCGCAAGAAGAAGCGCTCGCCGCTGCCGTGGCTGCGCCCCGACGCCAAGAGCCAGGTCACCCTGCGCTACGAGGACGGCGTGGCCGTGGCCATCGACGCCGTCGTGCTGTCGACCCAGCACGCGCCGGGCGTGAAGCAGAAGGACCTCATCGAGGCCGTCCGCGAAGAGATCCTCAAGCCCGTGCTGCCGGCCAAGTGGCTGCACAAGGGCACCAAGTACCACATCAACCCGACCGGCAAGTTCGAGATCGGCGGCCCCGTGGGCGATTGCGGCCTGACCGGCCGCAAGATCATCGTCGACACCTACGGCGGCTGGGCCCGCCACGGCGGCGGCGCGTTCTCGGGCAAGGATCCGTCCAAGGTCGACCGCTCGGCCGCATACGCCGCGCGCTACGTCGCCAAGAACGTCGTGGCCGCGGGCCTGGCCGACCGCTGCGAGGTGCAGTTGAGCTACGCCATCGGCGTGGCCGAGCCGACCTCGATCTCGGTCACCACCTTCGGCACCGGCAAGGTCGGCGACGACGTCATCGAGCGCCTGATCCGCCGCCACTTCGACCTGCGCCCCTACGGCATCATCAGGATGCTCGACCTGGTGCACCCGATCTACCAGCGCACCGCCAGCTACGGCCACTTCGGCCGCAAGCCGGAAGAGGTCAGCTACGTCGACGCCGCCGGCAAGCAGCACACCGCCACCGCCTTCTCCTGGGAGAAGACCGACAAGGCCGAAGAACTCCGCAAGGCCGCAAAGCTCTAGCAGCAACTGCAGGAACGGCTGCAGGAACGGCTGTAGGAGCGGCTACAGCCGCGATCGCAGCCGCAGGAAACGCGAACAGGGCGGGCCGCATTGCGCGGCCCGTCTTTTTTTGTACCTGTCACGCTCCGCCACGCCGGCGTGCAGTGCGTAAGCGTGATCGCCCGCGATCGCTCCGCCGGAGTCCGCAGCCGCAGCCGCAGCCGCAGCCGCAGCCACGGCCGCAGCCGCAGCGTCATCCGATTCCCAGGATGACGTCGCGGTTGCAGCAATCGCGGCTGTAGCCGCTCCTACAGGGGGCGGGTCGTCGCGACGTGCGAGCGTTCGGGTTCCCGAATGGCGATGACGGTCGGGCCCGGAGCACAGGCCCGACCAGGACGGATCAGGGCCGGGGCTTCGCCTCCTTGACGTGACTCTCCAGCCACGCGTCGGTCTCGGCCAGCATGTGCAGGATCGACTCCCGCGCGCGGTAGCCGTGTGATTCCCGCGGCAGCATCACCAGGCGCGCCGTGCCGCCAAGGCCCTTGATCGCGGAGAACAGGCGCTCGCTCTGCATCGGGAAGGTGCCGGAGTTGTTGTCCTCCTCGCCGTGGATCAGCAGCACCGGCTCGTCGATGCGGTCGGCGTGGTCGAAGGGCGACATCGCATGATAGGTCTCGGTGGCCTGCCAGTAGTTGCGTTCCTCGGCCTGGAAGCCGAACGGCGTCAGCGAACGGTTGTAGGCGCCGCTGCGCGCGATGCCGGCGCGGAACAGGTCCGAGTGCGCCAGCAGGTTGGCGGTCATGAAGGCGCCGTAGGAATGCCCGCCGATGGCGATGCGCCCACGGTCGGCGACGCCGCGTTCGACGACCGCGTCCACCGCCGCCCGCGCGCTGCCCACCAGCTGCCTCACGTAGGTGTCGTTGGGCTCGGACTCGCCCTCGCCGACGATCGGCATCGTCGGGCCGTCAAGCACCGCATAGCCGCGCGCGAGGAAGGCCAGCGGCCCCCAGTAGCTGATGCGGTTGAACCGGTGCGGCGAACCGCGCACCTGGCTGGCGGCATCGGCGGATTTGAACTCGCGCGGGTAGGCCCACATCAGCATCGGCAGCGGGCCGTCGCGCGCGGCGTCATAGCCCGCGGGCAGGTAGAGGTCGGCGGTGAGCTCCACGCCGTCGTCGCGCGTGTAGCGGATCTGCTCCTTGGTCACGTCGCGCAGCGCGGGCGTCGGGTGCGGGAAGTCGGTCAGCGCCACCGGCTCGCCATCGGCGCCGGGGCGGCGCAGCAGCACGTTGGCGGTCTGCGTCGGCGATTCGCGCGTGGTCAGGATGCGCGAAGCCTCGGCATCGAGCAGCGCGAACGGCGCTTCGTACCACGGCGCCTGCGAGTGGAACAGCCGTTCGGTCCGCCCGCTGGCCAGGTCCTGGCGGTCGAGGAAGGGACGATCGCCCTCGGCCGAGGCGCCGTCGCCGATGCGGTAGATGGTCTCGCCGCCGCCGGTGGTGAGCAGGCGTGCGAAACCGCGCGCGTCGAGCTGCATGACCGGCGTCCCGGGATCCGCGTACCGGTCCTCGTAGGAGCCTTCGCGCAGCAGGACCGGCGCCGCACCGGTGTCCGGCGCCAGGCGCCATTCGCGCAGCTGCCGCGTCTTCCACCACGACTCCTGCAGCAGGGCCAGGCTTCCATGGCCCCAGGACACACCGCGATAGCGCGTCGACAGGTCAGCCAGAATCCGCGGCTCGCCGGCGAACGGTGCCGCGTGCGCGAACACGCGGTCGCGCACGGCCGCCTCGCGCGACGGATCGCCGCCGTCCTGGGCTTCGGCCCAGACCAGGGTTGCCGGCGCGTCCGAGCGCCAGGCGATGCGGCGCACGCCGGTGGCGACGGCGTCGTTGCCGGTCGGCAGGCCTTCCACCAGCGGCAGCGTCGCCACGGTGTGGACCAGGTGGCCGTCGAGGTCGATCACGTCGATGCGGCGGGGGAAGCGCGAGTACGGGACCAGGTGGGAGAACGGCCGCTCGAGCCGCTGGCGCAGCAGGTGGCGCCCGTCCGGCGCCACCGAGGCACCGACGTACATCTCCGGCGCGCCGATGGCGCGGGTCCGGCCATCGAGGTCGACGCGCAGCAGCTGGCTGGTCATGTAGTACGCGAACAGCGCTTCGTCCTGCGGGTTCGACAGCAGGTCCTGGTAGGTGCGCAGGCTCTGCACCTGGCCGCTGCCGCGGGTCTCCTGGATGTTCGGCCCCGGCGGGATGCCGTCGTCGGACGGCGCTGCGCCCTGCCCGTCCGGACGCACCAGCGCGATAAGTCCGCTGCCGTCGGGCAGCCAGTCGAAGCCGCTGCCGGTGACGCTGCCCAGGGGTCGGTCGAGCAGGCGCCGGGCCTGGCCCGCCGCGACGTCGACCAGCCACAGCTCGACGCGACCCGCGCGCCGGTCGACCTGGCTGAAGGCGATGTGGCGCTGGTCCGGCGACCACTGCAGCGACCCGAGCGCCAGCGGCTGCGGCAGGCCCTGGATGCGGCGCTCGCGGCCACCGTCGACTTCCTGCAGCCACAGGTCGTCGATGAAGCTGAAGGCGCTCGCCGAATGCGTGCGCGGATGGATGCGCAGTCCGGCGAGCTTGAGTTCCGGCTGGGCGACGACGTCGATGCCCGGCAGCGCCGGCACCCGCATGTAGGCGAGCAGGTCGCGGCGCGGCGAAAGCGACAGCTGCGGCACGGCGGGCGCATCGACGATCGCGCGCAGCTCGGGGGCCGGCAGGCGGTAGCCGCCGGCGCTGGCGGGGTCACGGGCCGCGTCGGCGGTGGCGGCCTGCTCGCGGGCCTGCGAGGGCCCGGGGAGGAACGCCAGGCAGGCGAGCAGCAGCGGCGCGGACAGCAGTCTGGAAACGGGCGTGGGCAAGGCGAAGGTCCTGCAGGTGGTAAACCCCGAGCCTAGCCCGTCGACGCGGCAGGGGGACCGTGGCGACGGTCATGGTCGCTACGATCCGCCGGCCGCGGCGCTCAGCTGTCGTGCACCGTCACCGTGCCCGGCAGTTGCACGTAGTTGCCGTCACCGAAGTTGCCGTCAGCGCCGCCGGAGATGGTGAAGAGGCGTTCCGCACTGCCGTAGTCGGAGCCGCCCAGGTTGCGCGCCATCCCGATCGCGAAGTCGAAGCTGCTCACCGGGTTGCCGTCGTAGTCCTGGGTGAGGACCCGCAACCCCGTGTTCATGCCGCCACTCGCCTCCAGCGCGCCCTCGGCGTGGGCCTTGAGCTGCCCCATCTCGGCTTCGGTATAGGTGATGGTGACGGTATCACCGGGCTTGACCGGGCCGTCCTGCGCCTTGCCGACGTCGCCCGTCTGCGCGGCGTTGATCATCTGCGACGTGTTCTCGTCGGCCTTGATCGTGAACGCATACGCGCGCTCGGAGACGATCTCCTTGCCTTCGGCGTCGAACGTCTGCGTCAGCGTCATTGGCACGTTGCCGCTGTACTGCAGGTTGACCGTGCGCTCGGCGGTGCCGTCGGGATAGGTGGTGACCACCGAGTCACCGGTGTTCTGCGCGCCGTCGATGCCCAGCTCCAGCGGACCCAGCTTCACGTCGACCTTGGCCTGCGACGAGTAGTCGAGCTTCTCGATCGTCTTCACTTCGGACACCCCGGGGCCGTTGTCGGCCGGCATGGTGCCGGTGGCCACGAAATCGTTGTACGCGGCCAGGCCGTCGGGCGTGGACAGGTCGAACTCGGCAGTCTTGAGCGTCGCGCCGCTCAGGCTGGTGTCGTTGCCGAGCATCAGCTTGACCTGTTCGAAGTCCAGGCCGACGCCGTTGTAGGCGCTGATCGCCTCGGTCGGCCCTGCGGTCACGCGCACGGTGTCGGTGCCGGTCTTCTCGACCAGGAGGCTGGTTCCCTCCTCGCTGGTCACCTTGGTTTCGACGGCGACGTTGCGGAAGGTGGCCTTGAACTCGTTGCTCGCGTAGCTGGCCCCGTCGAGCCTGATGACCGTGCCGGTCGGCATGGACGCGGGATCGAAGGGATTGACGCTGGCGAGGTCGGTGGTCTTCGCCGCCTGTTCCGGCATCGAGACTTCGTACGACGCCTTGATCCCGTCGGTACGGCCGTACTCCAGGCCGGCCTGCTTGACGTCCACGCCGGCGTTCAGCGTGACCGAGACGTCGCTGGACACCGTATAGGTGGTCACGCCGTCGGTGGTCTTCTGGCCGGCGACGACCGTGCTGCTGCCGTCGATGCCGAAGCTCAGGCCCACGCCCTTCGAGTTCTTGACGCTCTCGGTGAACCCGCCGTTGGCGGTCAGCGCGACCGTGCCCTTGTCGGGATCGACGCCGACGCTCGCCCCGGTCGTGGTGCCGCTCGTGGACTTGCTGCCGTTGGCGTCGGTGGTGGTGGTCTTGTCGGTCTGCTTGCCGCCGACGGTCACACCGTCATCCGACACGCCGACGCTGGCCTCGCTCTTCGAGCTCGTGCCATTGGCATCAGTACCGGTCCTGGCGGTGTCGTCTCCCGTGGCCTTGACCGAGCCGCCCCCGCTGCCATCCTCGGCCGCGGCCGCCGGCAGGTTGAGCAGATCGCCGGGGTAGAGGTGGTCGGGATTGGCCAGCTGCGGATTGGCGCCGATCAGCGCCTGCGGCGTGGTGCCGTTGGCCTTTGCGATGCTGTCGATGGTCTCGCCGCGCACCACTTCGTGCTGCTTCGGCGGGGGCGGCGGAGGCGGCGGCTGGACGGGCTGCTGGTATCCGATGGCGTTGACGGTCATGGGGGGCTTCCGGTTGTTCCAGGATTCGCGCCAGCCTAGGCAATCCGGGCCCTGCGCTACACCCGGTCGGACCCTAGGTGGTGCCACGCGGACCACCGGCCGGGGTCCGCGCGGCCTGCGCGTTATATAATCCGCGGCTCCGCCGAGGGGCGCTGCGATGGACCGGCTTCGATGAAGCCGCCCACCAGGCTCGGCGATGACGATCTGAACGGCGCCCGGTTCACCCCACCGACCCCTCCCGCGAGCGGGACAGGGCGCGAAACCGGAGCAAGAGATGAACGCCGTGACCAAGACCAGCCCTGAACGCCAGTTTTCAACCGATGGCGACTACAAGATCGCCGACATCTCCCTGGCCGACTGGGGCCGCAAGGAGATCGACATCGCCGAGCACGAGATGCCGGGCCTGATGTCCATCCGCCGCAAGCATGCCGCCGAGGCGCCGCTGAAGGGCGTGCGCGTGACCGGCTCGCTGCACATGACCATCCAGACCGCGGTCCTCATCGAGACCCTCAACGACATCGGCGCCGATGTGCGCTGGGCGTCGTGCAACATCTTCTCCACCCAGGACCACGCCGCCGCGGCGATCGCCGCCACCGGCACCCCCGTGTTCGCCTGGAAGGGCGAGACCCTGGAGGAGTACTGGGACTGCACGCTCGACGCACTCTCCTTCCCCGACGGCCAGGGCGGCTTCCTCGGCCCGCAGATGGTGGTCGACGACGGCGGCGACGTGACCCTGCTGATCCACAAGGGCTACGAGCTCGAGCAGGGCGACACGTCCTGGGTCGACGCGCCCGCGGGCAGCCACGAGGAGCAGGTGATCAAGAACCTGCTCAAGCGCGTCGCCAAGGAGCGCCCGGGCTACTGGACCAGGGTCGTCGCCGACTGGAAGGGCGTGTCCGAAGAGACCACCACCGGCGTGCACCGCCTGTACCAGCTGGCCCAGGACGGCAAGCTGCTGGTGCCCGCGATCAACGTCAACGACTCGGTCACCAAGTCGAAGTTCGACAACCTGTACGGCTGCCGCGAGTCGCTGGCCGACGGCCTGAAGCGCGCGCTCGACGTGATGCTGGCCGGCAAGGTGGCGGTGGTCTGCGGCTACGGCGACGTCGGCAAGGGCTGCGCGGCGTCGCTGCGCGCCTACGGTGCGCGCGTGATCGTCACCGAGATCGACCCGATCTGCGCGCTGCAGGCGGCGATGGAGGGCTACGAGGTCTCGACCGTCGAGGACAGCCTCGGCGAGGCCGACATCTACGTCACCACCACCGGCAACAAGGACATCATCCGCGTCGAGCACATGACCGCGATGAAGGACCAGGCCATCGTCTGCAACATCGGCCACTTCGACAACGAGATCCAGGTCGATGCGCTGAAGGCGCTGGCGGGCGTGGAGATCGTCAACATCAAGCCGCAGGTGGACAAGTTCATCCTGCCGAACGGCAACGCGATGTTCCTGCTGGCCGAAGGCCGCCTGGTGAACCTGGGCTGCGCCACCGGCCACCCGAGCTTCGTGATGTCGAACTCGTTCTCCAACCAGACGCTGGCGCAGATCGACCTGTGGGCGAAGAAGGACGAGTACGCCAACAAGGTCTACATCCTGCCGAAGAAGCTCGACGAGGAAGTCGCGCGCCTGCACCTGGAGAAGATCGGCGTGAAGCTGACGAAGCTCACGAAGGAACAGGCCGACTACATCGGCGTGCCGGTGGAAGGTCCGTTCAAGCCGGAGCACTACCGGTACTGATCCGGCCCATCCGGGACAGCGGAACGGGCGCCTTCGGGCGCCCGTTCCGTTTGTGGCATCGGGTGGTCAGTCCGATGCCAGCCACCACACCAGCGCGGCGACGCCGACGCCCACGGCGGCGAGCTTCAGCGGCGAGCGCTTCAGGTCCCCGGCCATGCCTTCGACGACGTCGACGCGGTCGGCGGCGATCAGCATGAGCCAGTGGCCGACGTTGTTCTCGCTGCGCCTGAAGGCGGCGCGACGCATCACGCCGCTCAGGCCCTTGGGCGGCAGGCGGGTGCCGAAGGTGCGCGAGTGCTCCGGACGCTCCAGCGACTTCAGGATTTCGACGGTCATCGGCTGCTGCGGCGGCGGGTCGCTCCAGGGGACGTCCAGCCGCGGCGGCGTGCGCTCCATCGGCACGGCCGGCCGGTTCTCGTGCGCGAGGTCGGCGCCCCAGCCGGGGATGTGGGCGAATCGGGCCTTGTCCATGGTGGTCTCCCGTGCGTTGCCGGCCATTACGCGTCACCCCGCGCGGAGGGTGGGATCAGCACCGGCTTGATGCAGTTGTCGCGCTTGTTGACGAAGATGTCGTAGGCATCGGCCACGTCTTCCAGCGGGATGCGGTGGGTGATCATCTCGCGCGGCGAGATGTGGCCGGCGCGGATGTGTTCGATCAGCCGCGGCAGGTGCCGTTTCACGCTGGCCTGGTTCATGCGCAGCGTCAGGCCCTTGTTGACCGCGTTCCCGATCGGAATCATGTTGAAGGTCGGACCGTAGACGCCCACGATCGAGATCCGACCGCCCTTGCGCACGCTGTTGATCGCCCAGTGCAGCGCGATCGCCGAGCCACCCTGCAGCATGGCGATCTTGCCGGTGAAGGTGTGGAACGCGCTGCCGCTGGCGTCGCAGCCCACCGCGTCGATGCAGACGTCGGCGCCCATCCAGTCGGTCATCTTCTTCAGATGGGTGGCCATGTCGTCGACTTCGGTGAAGTTGACCGTCTCGCAGTGGGCGAACCCGCGCGCGAACTCGAGCCGGTACTCCTCGCGGTCGACCACGATCACGCGACCGGCGCCGAAGAACCAGGCGCTCTTCGCCGCGAACAGTCCCACCGGGCCGGCACCGAACACCACGACGGTGTCGCCCTCGCGGATGTCGCCCATCTCGGCGGCCTGGTAGCCCGTGGGGAAGGCGTCGGTCAGCAGCACCGCGTCCTCGATGTGGATGTCGTCGGGGATCACCATCGGGCCGACGTCGGCGAAGGGCACGCGCACCAGTTCGGCCTGCCCGCCGTCATAGCCGCCGGCCGTGTGCGTGTAGCCGTAGAACCCGCCCATCGCGCTGGCCTGCGAATTGACGTTGTGGCAGTTGCCGTACAGCTCCTTCTGGCAGAAGTAGCAGCTGCCGCAGAAGATATTGAACGGCACCAGCACCCGGTCGCCGACCTTCAGGTTCGGCACCGATGGACCGACCTCCTCCACCACGCCGGTGAACTCGTGGCCCACGATCTGGCCGACCCGGGTGTCGGGCACCAGGCCGTTGTAGATGTGGATGTCCGAGCCGCAGATGCACGAGCGGGTGACGCGCACGATGGCGTCGTTGGGATGTTCGATGGAGGGCTCGGCGACGTTCTCGATGCGCATCCTGCGCGGGCGGCGGTAGGTGGTTGCCAGCATGCGGCTCTCCTGGTGGCGCGGCCGGGATTCGCCGGCAGGACGCCGACCTTGGGGCGGGGCCCGTGAACACGGCGCGTGCGTGCCGCCAGGGCGCCTGCAAGTTCTTCCGGACCCGATCTATCCATCCATCCCGATAAAGCGATAGACTTCGGGGCGATCCCCGTTTCCGTCAGCCGCGATGATCCCGATCAGCTTCGAGTTCTATCCGCCCAAGAACGACGAGCAGCGGACGCAGCTCGCCCGCACGGCGTCCAGGCTCAAGGCCTGGTCGCCGGAATACGTGTCCTGCACCTTCGGCGCCGGTGGCTCCACGCTCAGCTACACGGGCGACACGGTGCGCGCCCTGATCCAGGAGCACGGCCTGGTCGCCGCTCCCCACCTCTCCTGCGTCGGCGGCACGCGCGACGAGATCGCCGCGCTGCTGCACAGCTATCGCGCGCACGGCTGCGGCCGGATCGTCGCGCTGCGCGGCGACCTGCCGTCGGGCATGGGCCATCCCGGCGAGTTCCGCCAGGCGGCGGAGCTGGTCGCCTTCATCCGCGCCGAGCACGGCGACTGCTTCCACATCGAAGTGGCCTGCTATCCAGAGACGCACCCCCAGGCCGAGGATGCGCTCGCCGACCTTCGCCACTTCAAAGCCAAGGTCGACGCCGGCGCCGACGGTGCCATCACCCAGTACTTCTACAACGCCGACGCCTACTTCCGCTTCGTCGACGCCGCCCGCGCGCTCGGCGTCGAGGTGCCGATCGTTCCCGGGATCATGCCGATCGCGAACTTCAGCCAGCTGAAGCGGTTCTCGGAAGCCTGCGGCGCCGAGATCCCGCGCTGGCTGGGCAAGCGCATGGCCGCCCACGGCGACGATGCCGCCAGCATCCGCGAGCTCGCCTGCGACTTCGTGGCCAGCCTGTGCCGGCGCCTGGTCGAGGGCGGCGCCCCGGGCCTGCACTTCTACACCCTCAACCTGGCCAGGCCGACCGTCTCCGTGCTCGAGCGCCTGGGCTGAAGCCGACGTCCACCACGCCCGTCGGGCGTTCGCCGCGGTACCCTTTGCCGATGCCGTCCCCGCGCCACCCCGTCCTGGCTGCCGCGCTGCTATGGGCCGTGGCGATCGCCACCCTTGCGCCCGCACCGGCCCAGGCCCAGGTCCGGCGCTGCACGACGCCCGATGGCGGCACCGTATACACCGACCGCAGCTGCGGTTCGCTGGGCGCGGTGGAGACCCGGCCCGACACCGGTGCAGGCAGCACGCCCGGCGCGGCGCTGCGCTACCGCGGCGGCTGCTCGCGCCGCCTGCAGGACCTGATCTTCGAGGTCACCTCGGCAATCGATGCGCGCGACACCAACTGGCTGGCGCGCAGCTACCACTGGGCCGGCATGGGCCATCGCAACGGCTATGCAGTGCTCGAGCGGCTGGACGCGATCGCCCGCCGCCCGCTGCTCAACGTCACCGCGCTGCGGCCCGCGCAGACCGTGGTCGTTGCCGCGCCCGGGGCGCCGCAGGCGACGACCGCCGCACCGGCACCGCTGTCGGCCCTGGTCATGGGCACGGCGGCGACGGCGCCGCGGGAACCGCCGGCACCGCGGCGGCCGGTTGCGCTGCGCATCGACCAGGTGCTGTCCGACGGCGCCACGCCCTCGACCACCACGTTCGGCCTGCGCCGGCACATGGACTGCTGGTGGATCTCGCTCTGAGCCCGTGCGGCACAATGGCGATCCACCGGACAGGAGCCGCGCGATGCACTACCCCGAATGGATCTGGCACAACGGCGGCATCAAGCCCTGGGCCGAGGCCACCACCCACGTCATGGCGCACGGCCTGCACTACGGCTCGTCGGTGTTCGAGGGCATCCGCGCCTATGCGACCCCGGGCGGCAGCGCGATCTTCCGCCTGCAGGACCACACCCGCCGCCTGTTCGCCTCGGCGCGCATCTACGAGATGGCGATCCCCTACACCGCCGCGGAGCTCGACGCCGCCTGCCACGAGGTGGTCCGGCGCAACGGCCTGCAGCAGGCTTACCTGCGCCCGGTGGCGTGGCGCGGCCTCGGAGGCTTCGGCCTGAGCGCCGAGACGCCGATCGACGTCGCGGTGGCGTCCTGGCACATGGGTCCCTACCTGGGCGAAGGCGCGCTGACCGAAGGCATCGACGCCTGCGTCTCCAGCTGGCAGCGCTTCGCACCCAATACCATCCCCGCCGGGGCCAAGGCCGGCGGCAACTACCTCTCCGGCCAGCTGGTGGCGCGCGAGGCGCGCCGGCTGGGCTTCGGCGAGGGCATCGCGCTGGCCTCGACCGGCCTGCTCAGCGAGGGCGCGGGCGAGAACCTGTTCCTGGTCTTCGACGGCGCGCTGCACACCACGCCGGTCAGCGCGGCGCTGCTCAACGGCATCACCCGCGACTCGATCATCCGCCTGGCGCGCGACGCCGGCATCGAGGTGGTCGAGCGCGACCTGCCGCGCGAATACCTCTACCTCTGCGACGAGCTCTTCATGTGCGGCACCGCCGCCGAGATCACCCCGATCCGCTCGGTGGACGGCCGCCAGGTCGGCGCCGGGCGTGCCGGGCCGGTGACGCGGCGGCTGCAGGAGCTGTTCTTCGGACTGTTCGACGGCAGCACGCCCGACCGCCATGGCTGGCTGCAGCCGCTGCAGGGCTGAGCCGGGGCGCGGGCCGCGCTAGGCCCTGCCCGCGTCCGCCTCGGCATCGGCATCGAAGCTGAGCGTGGCCACCACGCCGCGCTCCGCGCCCGGGACCACCCGCACCTGCCACTCGTAGAGCCGGCACAGCCGGCGCACGATCGACAGGCCGATGCCGCCGCCGTGGGTGTGCTCGGCGTGGCTGCCGCGGTAGCCGCGCTCGAACAGGTGCGCGGCGTCCTCGGCGCTGAGGCCCGGCCCGGAATCGATCACGTCGATCGCGCGATCGTGCAGGCGCACCACCACGCTGCCGGCGGTGGTGTACTTGATGGCGTTGCCGATCAGGTTGCCCAGCGCCACCGAGACCGCCGCCTCGGGTGCATCCACCACCAGGCGGCCGGGGCCGCCGTCCAGCCGCAGCTCCAGCGCCTTCGCGCCCAGCTGCGGGCGGTGCGCGTCCAGCAGCTGCTCGGCCACCCGGTACACGTCGGTGCTGCCGTGGCCCCGCTCGGCGCGCGACAGCAGCAGCAGGGCGCTGATCAGGTCGGTGCACTGGGCTTCGGCGCGCTGGATGCGCTGCAGCCGCGCCAGCGTCTTGTCGTCGAGCCCCGGGCGCGACAGCAGCAGTTCGGCCGCGCCCTTGATCACCGCCAGCGGCGTGCGCAGTTCATGGCTCACGTCGGCGTTGAACTCGCGGTCGCGCTGGACCACCTCGGTCAGGCGCGCGGCGTAGTCGTCCAGCGCGGTCGCCAGCTCGCCGACTTCGTCATCGGGGAAGTGCGGCGCCAGCGCCGCCGGGCGCGCGCTCTCGTCCGAGGTGCTCAGGAGGTTGGCGAGTTCCGACACCGGGCGCATCACGCGCGAGGCCGACCACCAGCCGATGAAGCCGGCCAGCACCGTGAACAGCACCACCGCCGCGATGAGGATCAGCTTGATGCGCGCGCGCACCTCGGCCGTGCTGGTCATGTCCTGGGCGACGAAGAACCAGTAGTCCGGGTCCTTCTTCACCACCAGGCGGTAGACGAAGGGTTCGCCGTCCTCGACGCCGTTCATGTTGTAGACGCCGGACTCGAGCGGGATCCAGTCCGGCTGCGCGTTGTGCCACTTGTCCGGGCCGAAGACATAGGCGCGCACGCTGCCGAGCGGCGACAGCTGCGCCGACTGGTCCTGGTAGAAGCGCTCGGCGTAGTCGTCGAGGTTTTCCTTGAGCACCGTGCCGACCGCCTGGTCCTCGACCACCGCGCCGACATAGGCCGCGGCGATGGCGAACATCGCCGTCAGGCCCAGCCCGAGCAGGGCGAAGGACAGGATGATGCGGCTGCGCAGCCGGCGGCGGTAACGCCGGCGCCCGAGCCCCTTGGGCACGGGCGCCGCGTCGTCAGCTTGAGGCATCCGGTGCCGCGATCCGGTATCCGATGCCATGGCGGGTCTGCACCAGCTGGGTGGGGAACGGCTTGTCGATCACCGCCCGCAGCCCGTGGATGTGCACGCGCAGGCTGTCCGAATCCGGCAGCTCCTCGCCCCAGACCCGGGTCTCGAGCTCCTGGCGGGTGACCACCGCCGGCGACGCCTCCATCAGCGACTGCAGGATCTTCAGCGCCGTGGGATTGAGCTGCACCAGCTTGCCTGCGCGGCGCACCTCGAGCGTGTCGAGGTTGTACTCGAGGTCGGCGACCTCGAGCACGCGGGTCTGCACGCCCTTGCCTCGGCGTGCCAGCGCGTTCAGCCGCACCTCGACCTCCTGCAGCGCGAACGGCTTGATCAGGTAGTCGTCGGCGCCGGAGTCGAAGCCCGCCAGCTTGCTGTCCAGGCTGTCGCGCGCGGTGAGCATCAGCACCGGGGTCTGCTTGCGGGCTTCGTTGCGCAGCTTCCGGCAGACCTCGATGCCGTCCATGCCCGGGAGGTTGAGGTCCAGCACCACGGCGTCGAAGTCATGGACCACCGCCAGGTGCAGGCCGGTCACGCCGTCGGCGGCGAAGTCGACGGTATGGCCGCGGTCCTCCAGGTAGTCGCCCAGGTTGGCGGCGATGTCCTGGTTGTCTTCGATGACGAGTATGCGCACTGGATCTCCTCAGGGGTCGCTGACCGGGCCCTGTGCCCGCGGGTTGTAGCGGAAGAAGTCGCTGGCCGCTTCGCGGTGGCGGCGACGCTCGGCCACTGTCAGGCACAGCGTGGTGGGGCGGTGTGAACCGGTCGGCTTCTCGCGCCGGCAGACCAGGCGGCTGTCCTTGTGCGCACGCACCAGCAGCGTGTTGACCCGCTCCTGCTCGTTGAACAGCTCCACCTTCGCCTCCGGCGACATCTGGTTGATGCTCTGCGCGCCTGCCAGCAGGGTCGAGATGCGGCCCAGCGAATCCTGCACCACGCGGACGTCGTCGGCCGAGATCTCGACATAGGTCTCCCCGTCACCGAGGGCCTTGTTGATGGCCGCACGCTGCTCGTTGAACGAGGCGTTGAGATCCAGGCCCTTGTCCGGCTTGAAGGCCTGGTCGCCGGAATTGATCGTGGCCGACGCGGTGGCCGGGAGCAGGAGTGCCAGGAGTGAGAACAGCATCAACTTGTGCATCTATGGACCTCGCAGGACATGTGGATGATGCATGCGGCCGTATGCCGTGGGGGGCATGTCGTCCGATTCTGCCTGCGCCGGACGGGTCGCACAAATCCTCTGCGACGGCGTCCGGATGCCCGGCGCGTGCCGGTATACAAAATGGCCCGGGCAAGAACCTTGCCCGGGCCGAAAGAAGTGTTGCCCCGATGACCGCAATCCACCTGACGACAGAGACCTGGAGACGCACGAGGGATTTCGGTCGTGCCACGCTACCGGCCGGCGAATTAAAGGGCCGTTAAACCTGGCGCCTGCGGGAAGGTCTCATCCGCTTCCGAGACGCCATGCCCCCGCCTGCGGCTCCTGCCGCAACGAAGTCGATGATCGTTCCCGCCACGTCGACACCCGTGGAACGCTCGATGCCCTCCAGGCCGGGCGAGGCGTTGACCTCCAGCACCAGCGGTCCACGCGCGGACAGGATCAGGTCCACCCCCGCGACGCCCAGGCCGAGCACGTCGGCCGCGCGCACCGCGACCCCGGCCGCCCCGGCATCCAGGTCGAAGGCCTCGGCGGCCCCCCCGCGGTGCAGGTTGGCGCGGAAGTCCCCATCCGGCGCCTGGCGTCGCATCGCGGCGACCACGCGGTCGCCGACCACCAGGCAGCGGATGTCGGCGCCCCCGGCTTCGGCGATGAACTCCTGCAGCAGGAAGGTGGCGTACAGCCCGCGCAGCGCATCGACCACGCCCCGGGAAGCCGAAGGCTTCTCGGTCAGCATGACGCCGCGCCCCTGGCTGCCCTCGGTGAGCTTGATCACGTGCGGCGGCGCCCCGAGCATCGCCAGCAGGTCGTCGGTGTCGTCGGGGTTGTCGCCGAACACGGTCACCGGCATGTCGATGCCCTGGGCCGCCAGCAGCTGGTGGCAGCGCAGCTTGTCGCGCGCGGCCGCGATCGCCGCCGATGGATTGGGCGTGTGGCAGCCCATCAGCTCGAACTGGTGCAGCACCGCGTTGCCGTAGCGGTTGATCGAGGCGCCGATGCGCGGGACCACCGCGCCATAACCCGCCAGCGGCTGCCCCTTGTAGCGCAGCGCGAAGCCGTCCTTGCCGATGCGCATATAGCAGCGCAGCGGATCGAGCACGCGCACGCTGTGCCCACGCAGGCGCGCCGCCTCGACCAGCCGGCGCGTGGAGTAGAGCTTGCTGTTGCGCGACAGGATCGCGAGCTTCATCGGGGCAGGCCGCGGGGCGCTCAGCGGACCAGCTTCGACGATGCGTCCAGGTAACGGCGGCCCTGTGCGCGCACGGTGTCGACCTCGTAGCGCTCGGAGGCGACGTGCACGGCCTCCAGCGATTCGGCCATCGCCTTGACCTCGGAATCGATGCGGCCCAGCGCGTTCTCGAGCGTGTAGGTCAGCTCGTGGATCTCCGCGGTGTCCTCGGGACCGAGCTCGTCCTTCGCCAGGATCGCGTCCAGCCGCGCGTTGTAGGCCGACAGCCGAGACAGCGCCTCCTCGAGCGACGCCGCCTGCTCGCCCTCGAAATGATCGGGGCGCGCGTCGGCGAGCGCGAAATCGGAGACGCCGAACGCCAGCATCAGGCCGGCGAAGAGCAGTGGAAGGGTCTTCATGGGCGGATCCTCGTGCAGGGGATCGCCGATGGTAGTGAATCCACGCGCCAGGCGCATGCGCCCGTGGGACGTGGCGGCGCATGCGGCGGAAGTGGAGCGGGCGATGGGAATCGAACCCACGCTAGCAGCTTGGGAAGCTGCAGTTCTACCATTGAACTACGCCCGCGCGTGGCGACCAGTCTAGGACCTGGCCGCCGGATTTGGCAACGGCGCGCGGCCCAAGCCGCGCACCGGCCGCGTCGCTCAGAAGCCGGCGCCGACGCTGGCGAACACCATCGCGTGCTTGCCGGCCTTCTGGCCGCTGTTGACGCTGGCACCGATGTCGGCGTCCAGGCCGAACAGGCGCGTGCGCGCGCCGAAGGTCAGCGTGGCCCAGGACTGGTCGTACTCGACGCCGGGCACCGCATAGGCCAGGGATCCCTGGATCGACTGCGAGCGCGCGAAGGCCTGGGCGGCCTCGTCCTCGAACTCGCGGTCCACGGTCAGCCGCGCATAGGGCGCCAGCGTATCGTGGATGGCGTAGGAGAGCTGCCAGCCGGCGCTGCCGACCGTCGAGTCGAACTCCTGGTCGAGGTAGGCCAGCGAAGTCGACAGGCCCGGATCGCTCTCGGCGAATCCGTCGACCTCCACGCGCTGCGCGACCACGCCGAGCACCGGGCCGTGGCGCAGCGGACCGTCGCCGAAGTCCCAGCCACCCTGCACCGCCAGCGCCAGGCTGCTGCCGTCGGTCGAACCGGCGTGGGTGCGCAGCACCGGGCCCAGCGGCACCTGGCGCTCGATGTCGAAGTCGATGCGGGTGTAGCCCAGCTGGGCGTTGACCCAGCCGCCGGACCCCCCGGTCCAGCCGATGTAGCCGCCGATCGAGGCCTCGGACTGGTCCCAGTTGCCGCGGCGCGCGCCCCAGTCGTTGCCCTGCGCGCCGTAGCCGATGAAGCCGCCATAGGCCAGGCCCTCGCCGCCCCAGTCCATGCCGACCAGGAGCGCCGGACCGGTGCCGTCGTAATGGTCGCCGTGCGCGTAGCGCTGGAAGTCGCCGCGAAGGTCGGCCCACCAGCGCGAGCCCTCGACGTCGCCGCGGTTGCCGATCTGAGCGCCCACGCGCTGGGCGCGGTTGCGGCCCGTGGCGGCCGCCGAATGCGGCAGCACCGCCATCTGCCGCGGCCCCTCGATCGCGGCGATCGCCAGGTCGGCCACGGCGACGTGCGCACCGCTGGCGGGATGCACGCCGTCGGCGAACAGATAGGTCTGCGCCGCGTCCGGGCTGACCAGGCTGGTCGGGTTGCAGGTCAGCGACTGCGCGGTGATCTGCGGCATGCAGGCGGTGCCGGTGACGTTGGTGATACCGAACTGCCCGGGATCGGCCGCCACTTCGCGCAGGAAGGCGAAGGTGTCGACCGGGATCACGCTCAGCCGGTTGCCGGCGAGCGTGGTGAACAGCGCCTGGTTGTAGGCGGTGGCCAGCGCGGTGCCCTGCCCCGCCGCCGCCGGACCCTGCGCGCGGAAGGAGGGCGTCAGGCCGAGGTCGGGGATGTTCGGCACCAGCACGTAGCGCGCACCTGCCGCCTGCAGGCTGCCGATGATGCCGACCTGCGCGGCCACGGCCCCGCCGATGATGGCCTGGGCATTGGCCGGGCTGGCGGTGGCCGCGAACAGGTCATTGGCGCCGCCCCAGACGGTGTAGAGCGCATCCGCATCGGCGCGGCCGCCGTTGGCGGCAAGGTAGCGCGTCGCCTGGGTGGCCAGCGAAGGCGTGAAGCCGAGCGCGCCGGTGACGTCCACGCCGTTGCGGGACCCGCCCGCGGCGTAGTTGTCACCGTCCTGCCCGTTGCCGTTGGGCCGCGCGTCCGTGCCGTAGTGGTCGGCCAGCCACTGCGCCCAGACCAGGCCCGGATTGGTGGTGAACTGGCCGGTGACCGCGCGCACGTTGGCCGGCAGCAGCGGCCGGAAGTAGCCCGCGTCGGTGAGGCTGTCGCCGAAGAAGACCGTGTCCGAGAACGGCTGGTCATGGGCGGCGGCGGGCAGGACCGCCAGCGCCAGGGCGACGGCGAGCGCGGTGCGGGCGGTGCGGGACTTCGACATGCTGGCTCCTTGGCAATGGACCGTCGCGGCGCAGGGGCCGGACAGCGACCGCGCATCGTTCCACGCCGGGGCCGGCGCGCTCAATGTGCACTGCGGCATGCGCGCACCGGCAGGCATGCATTCGCCGCGCGGGCGGGCGACAATGCCGGGCATGGAGATCATCCTCAACGGCGAGCCGCAGGCCCTGACCGGCCCCTGCACCGTTCTCGCCCTGCTGGAATCCAATGGCCTGGCCGGGCGCAAGGTGGCGGTGGAGGTGAACGGCGCCATCGTGCCGCGCAGCCGCCACGCCGAACACGCGCTGAAGGCCGGCGACCGGATCGAGATCGTGCACGCGCTCGGGGGCGGCTGACGGGCGGCGCTTGCGCGATAATGGCGCAATGACCAGCCAACACACCCTCGGCGACGACGCCCTCGTCATCGCCGGCAAGCGCTACCGGTCCCGCCTGCTCACCGGCACGGGCAAGTTCACCGGCCTCGAGCAGACCCGCGAGGCCACCGAGGCCGCGGGCGCGGAGATCGTGACCGTCGCGATCCGACGCACGAACATCGGCCAGGACCCGGGCGAGCCCAACCTGCTCGACGTCCTGCCGCCGGACCGCTACACCATCCTGCCCAATACCGCCGGCTGCTACACGGCAGAAGAAGCGGTGCGCACCTGCCGCCTCGCGCGCGAGCTGCTGGATGGCCACAACCTCACCAAGCTCGAGGTCCTGGGCGACCAGCGCACCCTGTTCCCGGACGTGGTGCAGACGCTCAAGGCCGCCGAGCAGCTGGTGGCCGACGGCTTCGAGGTCATGGTCTACACCTCGGACGACCCGATCCTGGCCAAGCGCCTGGAAGAGATCGGCTGCGTGGCGGTGATGCCGCTGGCCGCGCCGATCGGCTCGGGCCTCGGCATCCAGAACCGCTGGAACCTGCTCGAGATCGTCGAGAACGCCAAGGTGCCGATCATCGTCGACGCCGGCGTGGGCACCGCCTCGGACGCGGCGATCGCGATGGAGCTCGGCTGCGACGGCGTGCTCATGAACACCGCCATCGCCGGCGCGCGCGACCCGGTGCTGATGGCTCATGCGATGAAGCTCGCGGTCGAGGCCGGCCGCGCCGCCTTCCGCGCCGGCCGCATCCCGCGCAAGCGCTACGCCAGCGCCTCGTCGCCGGTCGTCGGCCTCGTCGGCTGATGCAGCCGGCCGCCCCACCTGTAGGAGCGGCTATAGCCGCGATCGCTTCACCTGTAGGAGCGGCTATAGCCGCGATCGCTTCACCTGTAGGAGCGGCTATAGCCGCGATCGCCGTTCGCCGGCCACGCGATGCAGATCGCGGCTATAGCCGCTCCTACAGTCTCTGCCGGGCGACATGACCGACCCCTTCTCCAGCCCCGGCTCCAAGACGCCGCCCAAGCCGTTCACCGTCGAGGACGGCAACCGCCGGGTGCGCAGCTTCGTGCTGCGCCAGGGCCGCTTCACCCCGGCGCAGCAGCGCGCGTTCGACGCGCAGTGGCCGCGGTTCGGGCTGGACTATGCGGGCCGTCCGCGCGACTTCGACGCGAGCTTCGGCCGCAGCGCGCCGCGGATCCTCGAGATCGGCTTCGGCAACGGCGAGGCCCTGCGCCACTCCGCCGCGCATGATCCGGATCGCGACCACATCGGCATCGAAGTGCATGCCCCCGGCGTTGGGCGCCTGCTCAACGCGCTGGCCGCCGACGGCAGCGGGCACGTGCGCCTGTACCACCATGACGCGGTCGAGGTGCTGCAGAACGAAGTCGCCGACGCCAGCCTCGATGAGGTCCGCATCTACTTCCCCGATCCCTGGCACAAGAAGCGCCACAACAAGCGCCGGCTGGTGAATCCCGACTTCGCCGCGCTGGTGGTGCGCAAGCTCGCGCCGGGCGGCCGCTTGCACCTCGCCACCGATTGGCAGGACTATGCGGAGCAGATGTGGGACGTGCTCGACGCCACGGCGGGGCTGCAGAACCGCGCGGGACCCCGCGGCCACGTGCCGCGGCCCGACTGGCGTCCACAGACGCACTTCGAGAGCCGTGGCCAGCGCCTCGGCCATGGGGTGTGGGACCTGCTCTACGACAGGACCGGGGACTAGACGCCACACATGGAGACGCTGGCCCTCACCACCGACATGAAGCTCGTGCTCGGGCTGGTCGCGCTGGTGATGGTGCTGTTCCTGTTCGAGCGCGTGCGCGCCGACCTGGTGGCGCTGGTGGTGCTGGTGGTGCTGGGCCTGACCGGGCTGGTCGCCGCGGAGGACATCTTCAGCGGCTTCTCGTCCAACGCGGTGATCAGCATCATCGCGACGATGATCCTGGGCACCGGCCTGGACCGCACCGGCGCGTTGAACCGCCTGGCCGCCTGGCTGCTGCGGCGCTCCAAGGGCATGGAGAAACGGCTGCTGCTCTATACCTCGGCGGTCGCCGGCATCAACTCCTCGTTCATGCAGAACCCGGCGGTGATGGCCCTGTACCTGCCGGTCGCCTCGCGCCTGGCCTCGCGCACGGGCCTCAGGCTGTCGCGCTTCCTGCTGCCGATCTGCGCCGCGATCATCATGGGCGGCTCGCTGACCATGGTCGGCAACTCGCCGCTGATCCTGCTCAACGACCTGCTGGTGGCGGCCAACGCCAACCTGCCGTCCGGCGTGGCCACGCTCGAGCCGCTGCCGATGTTCGCGCCGCTGCCGATCGGCCTGACGCTGCTGGTGATCGCGCTGGCCTACTTCCACTTCTTCGGCGACCGGCTGCTCGGCGGCGCCGGCGAGAGCGACGGCAGCGTGACCCCGGCGCGCACCCAGAGCTACTTCGCCCGCGCCTACGGCATCGATGGCGACGTGTTCGAGCTCACCGTCAGCGCCGACAGCCCGCTGGTGGGCATGGCCCTGGGCGAGGCCGAAACCCTGCACGGGGCGCCGCTGCTGCTGGCGCTGAAGACCGGCAACGACTCGCGCCTGGCGCCGCCCGGCGACGCGCGCATCTGGGTCGGCAGCGTGATCGGCGCGATGGGCCCGCGGCAGCAGGTGGTCGACTTCGCGCAAAACAACATGCTGCGGATGTCGACCCGCCTGCGCGAGTTCGGCGACCTGTTCAATCCCAGCCGCGCGGGCATCTCCGAGGCCGTGGTGCCGCCCACCTCGAAGTTCATCGGCAAGAGCGCGGCGGAACTCGCCATGCGCAAGAACTACGGCATCAGCCTGCTGGCGGTGAACCGCGACAAGGAGGTGCTGCGCGACGACGTGCGCAGCCTGCCGCTGCGCGCCGGCGACATGCTGGTGCTGCACAGCATCTGGCAGGATCTGGCGCAGACCGCGGCCAACCGCGATTTCGTGGTGGTCACCGACTTCCCCAAGGGCGAGCAGCGGCCGCACAAGTTCAAGGTGGCGATGGCGATCTTCGCGGTCACGATCCTGGTGGCGCTGGCATCCGACCTGCCGACCTCGATCGCGCTGATGACCGGCGTGGCCGGCATGCTGGTCTGCGGCGTGCTGAAGATGGACGAGGCCTACGCGGCGATCAGCTGGAAGACGGTGTTCCTGATGGCCTGCCTGATCCCGCTGGGCTGGGCGATGGACACCAGCGGCGCGGCGGCCTGGATCGCCGGCCATACCATCGAGGAGCTGCCCGACGGCCTGCCGGTGTGGGTGATCCAGTTCACCGTGGCGGCGCTGACCTCGGCCTTCTCGCTGGTGATCAGCCACGTCGGCGCGACCATCGTGATGGTGCCGCTGGCGATCAACCTGGCCCTGGCGGCGGGCGGCGACCCGACCGCGTTCGCGCTGATCGTGGCGCTGTCGGCCTCCAACAACCTGGTGACCGCGTCCAATCCGGTGGTCTCGATGGTCACCGGTCCCGCCGACTACTCGGCGCGCGACCTGTGGCGCGTGGGCACGGCGCTTTCGATCGCCTACCTGGTGGTGGTCGTGGGCATGGTCAACCTGATGTTCTGAGCGGGGGCTGCTCAGGCGAGCCAGACGGCCCCGTCGCGCACCACCACGGCCACCGCGCGCAGCGATTCGCCGCGGCAGGGTCCGGCCGTGCAGACGCCCCCGACGGTCTCGAAACTGGCGCCGTGCACCGCGCACACCAGCAGGCCGTCCTTCGAAAGGATGAACTTGCCCGGCGCCCAGTCCAGACGTCGACCGGCGTGCGGGCAGACGTTGAGCCAGGCCCGCACGCCGCCATCGGGATCCCGGTGCAGGATCAGCGCCTCCACGCTCCCATCGACCGGTGCCTCGGCCGCGGCGAAGCCACCGGCCGCCAGGTCATCGAGCGCCAGCAGGGGTCCGTCAGGCACGCCGGTTAACGCTTCACTTACATCTTCCGGCGCCATCGGCCCGATACTCGCTCATCACCATCGCTTCACATTCTGGCACTACCGCATGATCAACCGCACCTTCCGCAGCGCCCACGCCCGCTTCGATGCCAGCCAGTTCGGCGCCATGTTCGCGCCGCGCAAGCCCAGGCATCCCTTGGCGCGCATCGCCGTGGGCCTGCTCGGGCTCGCCCTGCTGGCGGCGCTGCTGGTGGTGGGCGTGGTGGTCGGCACCGCGATGCTGGCCCTTGGCCTCGCGCGCCGGCTGCTGACCCGCCGCCCGTCGGCGCCCGCGCGCGGCGGCGCCATCGTCGACGCCGAGTACCGCGTGGTCGACCGCCCGGCGCACACCCTGCCCTACTGAGCGCATCGCGCTTCCCGGAGACATCCATGACCGACGTGATTCCCGCGCCGGCGCCGGTCCGCGTGCCGGTGCGCGGCGGCGGCGCCTTTCCCGTTCGCCGCGTGTACTGCGTGGGCCGCAACTTCGCCGACCACGCCCGCGAGATGGGCGCGCAGGCGCCGGCCTCGAAGGCCGAGCGCGGCGATCCCGTGTTCTTCGCCAAGCCGGCCGACGCCATCGTGACCAGCGGCGAGGTGCACTACCCGCCGGCCACCGCCGACCTGCACCACGAGGTCGAGCTGGTGGTCGCGCTGGGCCGCGATGCGCCCGAGGGACTGCTCGATCCGGCCGCGGCCGGGGCACTGGTGTTCGGCTACGGCGTGGGCCTCGACCTGACCCGCCGTGACCTGCAGGCGGCGGCCAAGAAGGCCGGCCTGCCCTGGGACACCGGCAAGGGCTTCGACGAATCCGCGCCGATGAGCGAACTGGTGCCGGCCGCGGACATCGGCGAGCTCGCGCCGCGGCGGCTGTCGCTTGCGGTCAACGGCGTCGAGCGCCAGGGCGCACCGCTGTCGGATTTCATCTGGGACGTGCCGGACATCCTGCACGAGCTCTCGAAGCTTTATCGGCTGCGCGCCGGCGACCTGGTGTTCATGGGCACGCCGGCCGGCGTCGCCGCCCTGCAGCCCGGCGACCGGTGCGAAGCGCGCCTGGACGATGCCATCGTGCTGCGCTGCCACGTCGCGCCGCCGCGCGCAGGCTAGTTTTCCGCCACCGTCCAACAGGAGAGACCGCGATGGGAATGATCAGTGAGTTCAGGGAATTCGCGATGCGCGGCAACGTCATCGACCTCGCCGTGGGCGTGGTGATCGGCGCGGCCTTCGGCAAGATCGTGACGGCGCTGGTCGACAACGTGATCATGCCGCCGATCGGCCTGCTCATCGGCGGCGTCGATTTCTCCGACCTGGCGATCACGTTGAAGGCCGCCAGCGTGGATGCCGCCGGTGAAGCCGTGCCCGCGGTGCAGATCGGCTACGGCGCGTTCCTCAACGCGCTGATCCAGTTCATCATCGTGGCGTTCGCGATCTTCATGGTGGTCAAGGCGATCAACCGCCTCAACCGCAAGCCGGAAGTCGCGCAGGCACCGGCGGAAATCCCGGAAGACGTGCAGCTGCTGCGCGAGATCCGCGACGCGCTGCGCCGCTGAGGGTCCGCGCGCGCAGGCGGGACCTTCCGCACATCGGCACGGGGCCCTGCTTGCTAAGCTCGCGGCCCCGTTGCCTTCCACCGCAGAGCACCATGCGCCTGGTCCCGATCCTGCTCGCGACGGCGATCGCCGCCGCACTCCCGTCCACCGCCATCGCGCATGGCGCACGCAGCAGCGCCGATGGCGTTGCTGCAGGCCGCACGCCGGCGACCTCCGCGCCGTCTCCGCTCCGCGTGGCTGAAACCCGCATCTCCGATGCCTCGATGGCGGTCGCAGCGCAGCTGCGCGAGACCGCGCTGGCCAGCAGCCTGGCCTGGGACATCACCGAATCGCTCACCACCGAGGTGGGCCCGCGTCTGGCCGGCAGCGAGGCCGACGCCCGCGCCGTCGCCTGGGCGCAGGCGAAGTTCGCCGAGCTGGGCTTCGACCGCGTGTGGACCGAGCCGGTCACCTTCCCGAAGTGGGTCCGCCGCAGCGAGCGCGCCGAGGTGCTGGGTGCGAGCGCCCAGCCGCTGGTGATCACGGCACTGGGCGGCAGCCCGGCGGGCACGGTCGAGGCCGAGGTGGTGCGCTTCGCCGACCTGGCCGCGCTGGAAGCCGCGCCCGCCGGTTCGCTGGCCGGCAGGATCGCCTTCGTCGACTACCGCATGGAACGCGCGCGCGACGGCAGCGGCTACGGCCCGGGCTCGCGCGTGCGCAGCCGCGGCCCGTCGGCCGCGATCCGCGCCGGTGCCAGCGGCTTCCTCATGCGTTCGGCCGGCACCGACTCGCATCGCAACCCGCATACCGGCATCACCCGCTTCGACGAAGGCCTGGAGCCGGTGCCGTCGGCGGCGCTGTCGGTGCCGGACGCCGACCAGCTCGCGCGCCTGCTCGCGCGCGGTCCGGTGCGCCTGCGCCTGGCGCTCGACTGCGGCTGGGACGGCGAATACACCTCGCAGAACGTCATCGGCGAGATGACCGGTGCCAGCCGCCCGGACGAGGTCGTGCTGATCGGCGGCCATCTCGATTCCTGGGATCTGGGTACCGGCGCGGTCGACGATGCCGCCGGCATCGGCATCACCCTGTCGGCCGCGGTGCACGTCGCCGCGCTGTCGCGGCGCCCTGCGCGCAGCATCCGCGTCGTCGCCTTCGCCAACGAGGAGCAGGGCCTGCACGGCGGCAACGCCTATGCCGCCGCGCACGGCGGCGAGGTGGCCCGCCACCAGCTGGTGGCCGAGAGCGACTTCGGTGCCGGACGCATCTACGGCTTCAATACCGGAGCCCCGGCACATGCCAGGGCCGCCGCCGCGCGGATCGCCGAGGCCCTCGCGCCGCTGGGCATCGCGCCGCTGGACCAGGGCGGTCCGGGACCGGATGTGATCGCGATCTCTCGCGCGGGTGCCACGTGGGCCTGGCTCGGCCAGGATGGCAGCGACTATTTCGACCTGCACCACACGCCCGACGACACGCTGGACAAGATCGACCCGGCGGCGCTGGCGCAGAACGCGGCGGCCTACGCGGTGTTCGCCTACCTCGCCGCCGACGCCGAAGGCGACTTCGGCAGTGCGCCGGCGTCCGCGGCGGCCCCGGACTGAGGGCGGCCGCAGCGGCCCACCCGCCTCACGGCCGCGGTACGCAGGCGACGACGGCTGGCGCCCCGCTGCCCTGGCCGCGCATCCAGCCGATCCAGTCCCGTCCGCCGGCACGCTGGCGCATCGCCAGCCCCGATACCAGGCCGTCGCCGTCCACCAGCAGCAGTCGCGGGCACGGCGCGTCCATCACCAGGCGCAACTGCCGGCCGTCTTCGCCAAGCCGGTTGGCCACCACGTCCATCTCCGGCGCGTCGGGCACCGGAAGGCGCGGCGCGTCCGCCGGCAGCGGCCGACCCAGCCAGCGCGTCTCGGGCCATGCGAAGACGGCCACGCCGGCCTCGCGCACGACCGGCAAGGCAGCGGCGAGCTCGTCGAAGACGGTTTCCCCCAGCGCGAGCTCCGGCCCGACCACGCCCACCGCCGCGGCCATCGCGGACTGCTCGGCGACCGCTTGCGCCCGGGCTCCGAGCAGTCCCATCCAGGCCTGGCTCGGCAGCAGCAGCACCGCCACGAGCACCATGGCGGCCAGCGCCCGCGTCCCGTTGCGCACGCCTGCCGCCGTGGCCAGCAGCAGGCCGGCCCAGAACAGGCTCGACCACACCACGTAGCGCGGCGCCAGCAGCTGCCCCGGATGGGCCTGGAAGTAGTCCAGCCTGACCAGCACGATCATCGCGCCGACCGCGAGGGCGAAGCAGGCCGTCCCGATGCCGGCATATGTCGCGGCGCTGCGCCGGCGCCAGGCGTGGCCCGCCAGCAGGCCGAACCAGGCCAGTCCCAGCAGCCCCGCGAGCACCTGCGGCCATGGGCCCGCCAGCGCCGGGCCGAAGGCGGAGCGGTAGCCTTCCGCGATCGCCTGCGCAGGCACCCGCGCCGCGGCCACGGGCAGCTGCGCGGCGACGTCGGGATCCAGCAGCGGCCAGGCCGCGTAGAGCAGCGGACCCGCCAGCCAGGCCAGCAGCATGGGCAGCTGCTGCAGCGGCGCCACCCGGGCGCCACCGCCGGTACCGCCGCCGAGGTGCAGCAACAGCAGCGAGACGAGAAGTCCCGCGAACAGCACCGCCCACTGCCGACGGCTGCCCCGCCGCAGGCCCAGCACCGCGGCGAAGCCGACGTAGCAGGCGATGCCACTGCCGAAGGAGAAGGTCGCGGCGAGCCCGCACAGCGCCGCCGCAGCCGCTCCGCCGGCCGGGCCGCGGCCACGCAGCAGCGCGTACAGGCCGAGCGCGAGGAACAGGGTGACGAGGTAGGCGTGCACCGATTCGTTGCCGTGTCCGAGCGCACGCACGTTGCCCAGCCAGAACAGGCCAAGCACGATCGCCAGCAGGCCCGCCAGGCGCGCCTGCGCGGAAGCCAGGTCGCGGACCAGGCGCGAGTACACCAGCAGCGTCGCCAGCACCAGCACGATGCCGGCCAGCACCTGCAGCACCTGGCCCGCATCGAACAGCCGCAGGTCGAGCACGCGCACGATGTTCGGCAGCACTTCGTGGTGGCCGTTGTCGGACGCCAGGATGTCGCGGGGGAAGGACTGGCCCAGGAAGCGCGCCAGGTGGCGCCAGCCATCCGCATACGGCACCCGCGGTGCCAGCAGCCACATCCCCAGCAGGCCGGCGGCCGCGTACAGCAGCACGAGGGCGCGTCCCGCGAGCACCAGGACGCCGGTGCCGGCGCGTCCCCCGCCCGCCACCTGCCGGTTCAACGCGCCCGGTACCACTGGGCGAGCAGCACCGCGGTGGCCGCGGCGACGTTGAGGCTTTCCACCGCGCCGGTGCCCGGGATCGACAGCCGCAGGTCGCAGGCCTCGGCGAGCGCGGCCGACATGCCCTCGCCCTCGTGGCCCAGCACGTAGACCAGGCGCTGCGGAAGCGCGGCGGCGAAGGCGTCGTCACCGCCCCGCACCAGCGTGGCGGCGAGCGCGAAGCCCGCTCCGCGCAGCTGGGCGATGGCATTGTCCTCGCGGCCCAGCCGCACCAGCGGCACGGCTTCCGCGCCGCCCTCGGCCACGCGCGCGGCGGCGCCCGACAGCTGCAGCGGCGAATGCTTGGGCAGCAGCACCGTCGCGCCGAAGTTCGCCGCCGAACGCAGGATCGCGCCCAGGTTGTGCGGGTTGCCGACGCCGTCGAGCCACAGGGCGCAGGCGGGTCCCTCGCCAAGCCCGCCCAGCCAGGTGGTCAGCGCCTGCGGCGCCTCGCGCAGGACGTCGGCGACCACGCCCTCGTGGTGACTGCTGGCGGCGAGCTTGCGCAGGTCGTCCTCGTCCACCACGCGGTAGCCGACGCGGTTGGCCACGCACCACTTCAACAGCGGCTGCAGGCGCGGGATCAGCGCCTCGGCCAGGTAGAGCTTGCGGATCGCCTCGGGGCGGCGCGCGAACACGGCCTGCACGGCATTGAAGCCGTGCAGGCGGATCTCGTCGCTGGAACCGGCCTTCGCCATCTACTTCTTCCGCATCCAGAAGGTGGCGTTGCGGATGCCCAGCGCTTCCGGATCGAACACCGGATCCTTGCCGGCCTTCCTCTGCGTCTCGTAGTCGCGCAGTGCGGCCAGGGCCGGCTTCTGCAGCATGAACAGCGCGATGATGTTGAGCCAGGCCATCAGGCCGACGCCGATGTCGCCCAGCGCCCAGGCCGTCTTCGCGTTGTGGTAGGCGCCGAAGATCACCATGCCGACGATCGCCAGGCGCAGCAGCAGGGTCGCCAGTGGCAGCGTGCGGTGGCCGGTGAGGTAGGTCAGGTTGGTCTCGGCCATGTAGTAATAGGCCATGATCGTGGTGAACGCGAAGAAGAACAGCGCCAGCGCCACGAAGCCCGAACCCCAGCCCGGCAGCGCGGTGTCGATGCCCGCCTGGACGAAGCCGGCGCCGGCCTCGATGCCGGGCAGCGCCTCCTGCAGCATCGCGCCATCCGGCCCGTGCACGTTGTACATGCCGGTGGCCAGCATCAGGAACGCGGTCGAGGTGCAGATCAGCATCGTGTCGAAGTAGATCGCCCAGGCCTGCACGTAGCCCTGCTTGGCCGGGTGCGAGACCTCCGCCGCGGCGGCCGCGTGCGGACCCGTTCCCTGCCCGGCCTCGTTGGCGTAGACGCCGCGGCGCACGCCCCACTCCACCGCCAGGCCCAGCATCGCGCCGAAGCCGGCGTCGAGCCCGAAGGCGCTGCTGAAGATGATGCGGAACATCTCCGGCAGGAACTCGTAGTTCATCACCATCACGAAGACGGCGGTGAGGATGTAGCCGACGGCCATGAACGGCACCACCAGCTCGGCGAAGGCCGCGATCCGCTTCACGCCGCCGAAGATGATCATGCTGAGCAGGATCGCCACCACCACGCCCACGCCCAGCTTCAGCGCGTCGCGCTGCGGCAGTCCCATCCACTCACCGTCGAGGTTGCCGCAGATCGCGCCGCCCTGGCAGGCATTGGCGATGCCGTCGGCGATCGCGTTGGCCTGGACGCCGGGCATCAGCAGGCCCGCGGCCAGCAGCGTGGCGAGCGCGAAGGCCAGCGCATACCACTTCATGCCCAGGCCTTTCTCGATGTAGTACGCGGGGCCGCCGCGGTAGCGCCCCTCGTTGTCCTTGTCCTTGTAGATCTGCGCCAGGCAGCACTCGATGTACGAGGTCGAGGCGCCGAGGAAGCCCATCACCCACATCCAGAAGATCGCGCCGGGGCCGCCGAAGGCGATCGCGGTGGCCACGCCGGCGATGTTGCCGATACCGATGCGTCCGGCCATCGACATCGACAGCGCCTGGAAGGAGGACACGCCGGCATCGGACTTCTGTCCGCTGAAGGTCAGCCGGGTCATCTCGACGAAGCCGCGGACCTGCATGAAGCGGGTCCGGAAGGAGAACCACAGGCCGGCGCCGAGGCAGAGCGCGATCAGCGCCTTGCTCCAGATGATGCCGTTGATGAAGTCGAGGATCTGTTCCAAGGGACGCTGCTCCGGTGATGGGTCGCTGTGCACCGGCACCAGGACCTCCCCGACCGGAACCTGCCCGATTCTCCACGATCGGGCCCTTGACGCGAAAGGGCCGCGCGATGTGCGCGGCCCGGGTGTCAGGCGTGGCCGCCGACGCTGGGCACTTCGCGCTCCTGCCGCTCGAGCTCCTGCGCCACCGCCTGCGGCGAGCGCGTGAACGGCGCGAACAGGGTGTAGAACGCCGGCACCACGAACAGCGACAGCAGGGTCGAGAACGCCACGCCGGCGATGATCACCACGCCGATGGTGGCGCGGCTGGCCGACCCCGGCCCACCGGCCAGCACCAGCGGCAGCGCGCCAGCGGCGGTCGCGATCGAGGTCATCAGGATCGGCCGCAGGCGCACCGTCGAGGACTCGACGATCGCCTTCGCCACGCTGCGCCCTTCGTCGCGCAGCTGGTTGGCGAACTCGACGATCAGGATGCCGTTTTTGGCCGCCAGGCCGATCAGCATCACCACGCCGATCTGGCTGAAGAGGTTGAGCGTGCCGCCGGTGAGCGCCAGGCCGATCAGCGCGCCCAGCACCGCCAGCGGCACCGTCAGCATGATCACGAACGGATGCACGAAGCTCTCGAACTGCGCGGCCATCACCAGGTAGACCACCAGCAGCGCCATGCCGAAGGTCAGCAGCACCGCGCCGCCGGCCTTGGTGAACTCGCGGCTCTCGCCGCGCCAGCCGACCTGCGCGTAGTCGGGAAGCTCGGTGCGCACGACCTCGTCGAGGAAGGCCAGCGCGTCGCCCATCGGATAGCCGGGCGCGAGGCCGGCGCTGATGGTGATCGCGCGCATGCGGTCGAAGCGGTTGAGGCTGCCCGCCTCGGCCAGCTCGGACAACGTGACCAGGTTCGACAGCGGCACCAGCTCGCCGCTGCGCGAGCGCACCTCGATCGCGGCCAGGTCGGCCGGCTCGGCGCGGCCGTCGCGGCCGGCCTGGACCAGAACGTCGTACTCCTCGCCTTCCTGGACGAAGGTGGTGACGCGCCGCCCGCCCATCATCGTCTCCAGCGCGCGGCCGATGTCGGTGACGCTGACGCCGAGGTCGGCCGCGCGCACGCGGTCGATGTTCACGCGCATCTGCGGCCGGGTCTCCTTGTAGTCGGAGTCGACCGAGAAGAAGCCGGGATGCGATTCCATGCGCTGCATGACGACGTCGCGCCACTGCGCGATCTCGGCGTACTCGGGCCCGCCCAGCACCATCTGGATCGGCTGGCCGCGGCTGCCGACCAGGCCGCCGCCCACGCGGGGCTGCGCCTGGATGCCGCTGAGCGTGCCGAGCTCCGAACGCAGCGAGTCGGCCACTTCGGCGGTACTCTGCTCGCGCTTGTCCCAGTCCTGGAGGAAGACGATCACGTTGCCGGTGTGCATCTCCTCGCTCGCGCCCCAGCCGCCGGGGGCGCGGGAGTTGTAGCGGCGGATCGGGCTGCCGTCCTCGGCCACGCGCTTGGCGAAGACCTTCTCGACCTCCTTCACCTGCTCCACGGTGTAGTCGAAGCCGGCGCCCTCGGGCCCCATGATCGAGACGAAGAACGAGCCGCGGTCCTCGGCCGGCGCGAGCTCCGAGGGCACGATGCGCATGAGCCCCCATGCGGCGAGGAAGCAGGCCAGCATCACCAGCATCACGCCGCCCAGCACCTTCGCCGGGCGCGCGCCGGACATCGATTCCAGGCGCCGGCCATAGGCCGCGGTCACCGAGGCCAGGCGCGCGTTGAACCAGCGGTTGACCGGGTTGGACCTCTCCTCGCTGTGCGGCCGCACCATCTTCGAGGCCATCATCGGCGTGAGCGTCAACGCCACGAACGCCGACAGCGCCACCGCGCCGGCCAGCGCCACCGAGAGCTCGCGGAACAGGCGTCCGGTGTTGCCCTCCATGAAGCCCACCGGCAGGAATACCGCGACCAGCACGGTCGTGGTCGCGATCACCGCGAAGGCCACCTGCTTCGTGCCACGCACCGATGCCACCAGGCGTGGCTCGCCGAGGTCGACGCGGCGCTGGATGTTCTCCAGCACGACGATCGCGTCGTCCACCACCAGGCCGATGGCCAGCACCAGCGCCAGCAGGGTCAGCAGGTTGATCGAATAGCCGAACAGCAGCAGCGGGATGAACGCCGCCAGCAGGCAGACCGGGACCGTCACCGCCGGGATCAGCGCCGCGCGGAAGCTGCCGAGGAACAGCCAGATCACCACCAGCACCAGCGCCACGGCCTCGATCAGCGTCCAGTAGACGCGCTTGATCGAGGCCTCGATGAAGACGGTATCGTCGAAGGCCACGAAGATGTCGGTGCCCTCGGGCAGCGTCTTCTGGATCTCCTCGGCCGCCCCGCGCGCCGCGCGGGTCACGTCGAGCGCGTTGGCGGTGGAGGTCTTGACGATGCCCAGGCCGATGTTGGGCTGGCCGTTGCTCTGGTAATACGCGCGGCGTTCGGCCGAGGCCAGCTCGACCTCGGCCACGTCACCCAGGCGCACCACGTAGCCATCCTCGCCCTTGCGCAGGGGCATCGCGGCGAAGTCCTGCGGCTCGACGTAGCTACGCTCCACGCGCAGGGTGAAGTCGCGGGTGCCCGACTCCAGGCGCCCGGCAGGCAGTTCGACGTTCTCGGCGCGCAGCGAGGATTCGATGTCGTTGGCAGTAATGCCGCGCGCGGCCATCGCCGCGCTGTCCAGCCACACCCGCATGGCGTAGCGCTGCCGGCCGCCGATGCGCACCTGGGCGACGCCGTCCAGGCTGGACAGGCGGTCGACGATGTAGCGGTCGGCGTAGTCGGACAGCTGCAGCGTGTCCATCGTCTGCGAGCTCATGTTGAGCCAGATGATGGTGTCCGAATCGCTGTCGGCCTTCTCGACTTCCGGCGGATCGGCCTCGTCGGGCAGGCGGTCGGCCACGCCGCTGATCGCGTCGCGCACGTCGTTGGCCGCGGCTTCGATGTCGCGATTGAGGGTGAATTCCAGCGTGACCGACGAGCGCCCGTTGCGGCTGCGCGACTGGATGGTCTCGATGCCCTCGATGCCGGACAGCGCATCCTCGAGCACCTGGGTGATGCGGGTTTCGACCACGGCCGCCGAGGCGCCGGGATAGCTCACGTCCACCGAGACGATCGGTGGATCGATCGCTGGCAGCTCGCGCAGGGTCAGGCGCGAGAAGGCCATCACCCCGATCACCATCAGCAGCAGGCTCATGACCGTCGCGAAGACGGGACGCTTGATCGACAGGTCAGAGAGCACCATGGCTCAGCCCCCGGTGGCGTCGACGGCCGGTTCACCGGCCGGTTCACCGGTGTCGCCCTCGGCGCCCGCGGCGGCCTCGACGATGCTGGCGCCCGGGCGCAGCTTGCCCGTGCCGTCCACCACGATGCGGTCGCCCGGCGCAAGGCCCTCGGTGACCTCCGCCAGGCCCGACACCCGCGAACCGATGGCCACCGTCACCTGCTCGACGGTGTCGTCGGGCCGCACGCGGTAGACAAAGGAGTCGCGGCCGACCTGGACCACGGAAATCTCGGGGATCATCAGCGCCTCGCGCTCGGCGCGCTCCAGCTCGATCTCCACCAGCATGCCCGGGCGCAGCAGGCGCTCGGGGTTGGCGAAGTCCGCGCGCACGCTGAATGCACGGCTGTCCGGATCGACGCGCGAGCCGACGTTGCTGACCACGCCCTCGAAGCCGCGCCCGCGCCAGGCCGTGCTGGTGCCGGTGATGCGCTGGCCCACCGCGACGTTGGCCAGCTGCGCCTCCGGCACCGGGAAGTCGACGTAGACCGAAGACAGGTCGTCGAGGGTGGCGATGGCGGTGCCGGGCGTGATCAGCGCGCCGGGGCTGACCTGGCGCACGCCGAGCACGCCGCCGAACGGCGCGCGGATGGTGCGGTCGGCGAGGTTGGCCTGGATCTGGCGCACCTGGGCGAGGGCGCTGTCGCGCGTGGCGCGCTGGGTGTCGAGCGTGGCGCGCGCGATCAGCTGCTGCGCGGCGAGCTCCTGCTGGCGCTTCAGCATCCGGTCGGCCTCGTCCGCAGTGGCGCGCGCGGCGGCCAGCGCCGCCTGCTGCTGCTGGCCGCTGAGGGTGACCAGCGGGGCACCGGCCGCGACCACGTCGCCGCTGTCGAAATGCACCCGCTCCACGACCTCGCTGACCTTGGCCGTGACCTCGACCGACTCGCGCGCCTGCACCGTGCCCAGGGCGCGGATGCGGTCGTTGAACGGCCGCACCGCGACCGTCGTGGTGGTCACCACCGCCGCCGAGGGTCCACCCTGGCCGGGACCCTCGTCCCCGGCCGAGCAGGCCACCAGGGCCAGGGCGAGCAGGATGGCGCTGGCCACCTTGTAGGCGGGCCGGAGGGCAGGAACGGCGTGGGGCATCGTGGATTTCAACGGCTGGGCAAGTAAGCCGGTGATTCTATCGACCGCCTGTGTCGGCAACGTGTGCCATCAGGCCCGGTCGCGGGATGCGCCGTCCCGGTCAACCGGTGGCGCCCGCGTGCGTTACGGCGCACTCTGGCCCCGTCCCCCCCCTGTTCCAGGACGAGCCCATGATCCACGAGAGCATCCTCGACACCATCGGTCGCACCCCGGTGGTGCGCCTGAACCGCATGGCCCCCGAAGGCGTCTCGCTGTACGCCAAGGTCGAGGCCTTCAATCCCGGCGGCTCGGTCAAGGACCGGCTGGCGCTCGCGGTCATCCTCGACGCCGAACAGCGCGGCCTGCTCAAGCCCGGCGACACCGTGGTCGAGGCGACCTCGGGCAATACCGGCGTGGCCCTGGCGATGGTCTGCGCGGCGCGCGGCTACCGCTTCGTGGCGACCATGGCCGACAGCTTCTCGATCGAGCGCCGCAAGCTGATGCGCGCCTATGGCGCACGGGTGATCCTGACCCCGGCGGCCGAGCGCGGCAGCGGCATGGTACGGCGCGCGAAGGAGCTGGCCGACCGGCACGGCTGGTTCCTCGCCAGCCAGTTCGCCAACCCGGCCAATCCCGCCTGGCACCGCAGCACCACGGCCGCCGAGATCCTGCAGGACTTCGCCGGCCGCCGGCTGGACCATTTCGTCACCGGCTGGGGCACCGGCGGCACGCTGACCGGCGTGGGCGAGATGCTGAAACTGGCGCGGCCGGAGGTCGAGGTGGTGGCCGCCGAGCCGGCGGTGGCCGCCCTGCTCCAGGGCGCGGAGTTCACGCCGCACAAGATCCAGGGCTGGACCCCGGACTTCGTGCCGGACGTGCTCAACCGCGAGGTCGCCGACCGCGTGCTGTCGGTGGCCGACGACGTGGCCATCGCCACCGCGCGCCGGCTGGCGGCCGAGGAAGGCATCTTCACCGGCATCTCGGCCGGCGCCACGGTGGCCGCGGCGCTGGAGGTGGCGAAGGACGCCGGCGACGGCGCGGTGATCCTGGCGATGCTGCCCGACACCGGCGAACGCTACTTCTCCACGCCCCTGTTCGAAGGCGTAGCCGAGGGCAGCGACGAAGACTGGCTGGCCGGGTTGCCCTGAGCGCCGTAGCCCCTCTTTTTCCTGTAGGAGCAGCTACAGCTGCGATCCCGGCCAGCCGGGACATCCGGCAATCGCAGCTATAGCTGCTCCTACAGGTAACAGGGTCGGGGGCTCGGGGGAGATCCCCACGAAAAAAGGGCGGCCCACGGCCGCCCTTTTTCATCGCCGGAGTGCTGCGATCAGCCGCGGGACCACTGCCCCAGCGCGGCCAGGCCGTTGGCCTTGGCGCGCTCGAACACCGTCGCCTGCGCCTTGTCGTAGTTGTTGACCAGGTCCTGCGACCACAGCTTCAGCGCCGCCGACTGCATCGCGCGACCGTAGGAGAACGACAGCGGCCACGGGTTCGGGCCCATGCGGTTCATGGCATCCAGATGCGCGGTGGCGTCGTCGTCGGACTGGCCGCCGGACAGGAACACGATGCCCGGCAGGATCGCCGGCACCGACGACTTCAGGCACATCAGGGTGGCTTCGGCCACTTCCTCGACCGGGGCCAGCTCGCCGCTGTCCTTGCCCGGCAGCACCATCGAGGCCTTGAGGATGGTGCCCTCGAGGGCGACGTTCTGGTTGTACAGCGCGTCGAACAGCGCGCGCAGCGACACCTCGGTGACCTCGTAGCAGGTCTCGATGTCGTGGTTGCCGTCCATCAGGACTTCCGGCTCCACCATCGGCACCAGGCCCTGCTCCTGGCACAGCGCGGCATAGCGCGCCAGCGCGTGGGCATTGGCCTCGATGCAGGTGCCCGACGGGACGTCGTCGCCGATGTTGATCACTGCGCGCCACTTGGCGAAGCGGGCGCCCAGCTTGTAGTACTCCTCCAGGCGCGCGCGCAGGCCGTCGAGGCCTTCGGTCACCACTTCGCCCGGGAAGCCGGCGAGCGCATGCGTGCCCTTGTCGACCTTGATGCCCGGGATCATGCCGTTGTCGGACATGTACTGGGCGAAGGGCACGCCGTCCTTCGTCTTCTGGCGGATAGTCTCGTCGAACAGGATCGCGCCGCTGATGTACTCGTTGAGGTTCGGCGTCGACAGGAGCAGCTCGCGGTAGGCGCGGCGGTTCTCCTCGGTGTTCTCGATGCCGACCCCGGCGAAGCGCTTGGCGATCGTGCCCGTGGATTCGTCGATGGCGATGATGCCCTTGCCCGGGGCGACCATGGCGAGGGCGGTTTCGGCAAGCTGTTCGATGCTCATTATTCTGGGACTCCGGGCTGGCAGCGTGGCCGCCCAGTATAGCCGTTCGCCCCGCGCCGGGCCGCCGCTACAGGGTCCCGAGCCCCTGGGCGGCGCCGTCCTCGCCCACCTGGAGCAGGCGCAGGGTATTGGTCGCGCCGTGGGTCTCCATGGTCTCGCCGCTGGTGAACACCACGCGGTCGCCGGCCGACAGCAGCCCCCCCGCCACGAGCAGGCCCACCGCGTCGCGCGCCGCCTCGCGGGGACTCTGGCCGCGGCTGTCGTGGGCCACCGGGAACACGTCGCGCATCAGGCTCATCCGCCGGCGCGCGCCGGCATGGCGCGAGAACGCGTAGATCGGCGCGCTGGAGCGGAACCGCGACAGGAAGCGCGTGGTGCCCCCGGACTCGGTCATGGCCACGATCGCGGCCACGCCGATGTGCTCGCTGAGGAACATCGCCGCCATCGCGATCGCCTGGTCGGCGCGCTCCAGGCCGCGCTGGGCCTGCTCGAAATCGGTGTCGTGCTCAAACTGGCGCTCGGCACCGACGCAGATCCGGCTCATCGCCTCCACCGCCGCCACCGGGTAGGCGCCGGCGGCCGTTTCGGCGGACAGCATCACCGCGTCGGTGCCGTCGATCACCGCATTGGCCACGTCCAGGACCTCGGCGCGCGTCGGCATCGGGCTCTCGACCATCGACTGCAGCATCTGGGTGGCGGTGATCACCACGCGGTTGCGCGCCAGGGTCTCGCGGATGATCTTCTTCTGCAGCCCCGGCAGCTCGGCGTCGCCGATCTCCACGCCCAGGTCGCCGCGCGCGACCATCACCACGTCGCTGGCGTCGATGATCTCGCCGAGGTTGGCGATCGCCTCGGTGCGCTCGATCTTCGACACCAGCGCGGCGTCGCTGCCGTGGGCGCGGGCCACCCGCCGTGCTTCCTGCATGTCCTCGGCGCTGCGGCAGAACGACACCGCGATGAAGTCGACGCCGATGTCGGCGGCCACCTTGACCAGTTCGCGGTCGTGGTCGGTGATCGCGCCGAGCGACAGGCCGCCGCCCTGCTTGTTGAGGCCCTTGCGGTCGGACAGCACGCCGTCGTTGAGCACGGTGGTGGCGATGGTCGCGCCCTCCACCGCCTGAACCCGCAGCTGCACCATGCCGTCGTCGAGCAGCAGCACGTCGCCGGGCGCCACGTCGGCGGGCAGTCCCAGGTAGCTCACGCCCACGCCGCGCGCGTCGCCCGGGGGCGCGTCGATGCGCGCGTGCAGGTCGAAGCGCGCGCCGGCACGCAGCTGCACGCGCCCGCCTTCGAACCGCTCGATGCGGATCTTGGGCCCCGGCAGGTCGGCGAGGATGCCGACCTCGACCCCGGCGCGCGCCGCGGCCTCGCGCACCTCGCGCGCGCGGCGGACATGGTCGTCCGGCACGCCGTGCGAGAGGTTGAGCCGCACCGCGTTGACCCCCGCGCGCACCAGCGCGTCGAGCACGCCGGGTGCGTCCGTCGCCGGCCCGAGGGTGGCGAGGATGCGGGTACCGCGGCGGTATTCGGACATCGGGTGGCCTCGCACTCGGCAGCTGGGAAGACCCCAATGCTAGCCGAGCCCGGAGGACCGCGGCGCGCGCCGCGGCCCGCTTCGCGCGCTCAGCCGGCGCGCTGTTCCAGCGCCGCGACCGCGGGCAGCTCCTTGCCTTCGAGGAATTCGAGGAAGGCGCCGCCGCCGGTGGAGATGTAGGACACGCCGTCGGCGATGCCGTACTTGTCGACCGCCGCCAGGGTGTCGCCACCGCCGGCGATCGAGAACGCCTTCGACGCCGCGATCGCGCGCGCCAGGGTTTCGGTGCCCTTGCCGAAGGCGTCGAACTCGAACACGCCCACCGGCCCGTTCCAGACCACGGTGCCGGCGCTGGCGATCATCGCGGCGTAGCGCTGCGCGGTCTCGGGGCCGATGTCGAGCACGAGATCATCCTGGCCGATGGCATCGACCGGCTTGACCGTCGCCTCGGCGTCGGCGGCGAAGGCGGTCGCGACCACCACGTCGGTGGGCACCGGGATGTCGGCACCGCGGGCGCGGGCGTCGGCGATGATCTGCTTCGCGGTATCGACGAGGTCGGCCTCGTACAGCGACTTGCCGACGCCGTGTCCGGCGGCGGCGATGAAGGTGTTGGCGATGCCGCCGCCGACGATGAGCTGGTCGACCTTGCCGACCAGCGACGACAGCAGCTCCAGCTTGGTCGAAACCTTGGAGCCGGCCACGATCGCCAGCATCGGGCGCGCGGGCTCCTCGAGCGCCTTGCCCAGCGCGTCGAGCTCGGCCATCAGCAGGGGGCCACCCGCCGCCTGGGCCGCCTGCCGGATCACGCCGTGGGTCGACGCCTGGGCACGGTGCGCGGTGCCGAAGGCGTCCATGACGAAGACATCGCACAGCGCCGCATAGCGCTTGGACAGCGCGTCGTCGTCGGCCTTCTCTCCGACGTTCATGCGGCAGTTCTCCAGCAGCACCAGCTGGCCCGGGGCCACGTCGACGCCGTCGAGGTAGTCACGCACCAGCGGGACCTCGCGGCCGAGCAGCTCCGACAGCCGCGCCGCTACCGGCGCCAGCGAGTCGGCTTCGCTCCAGGCGCCCTCTTTCGGACGTCCCAGGTGCGACATGACCATCACCGCGGCGCCAGCGTCCAGCAGCGCCGTCAGCGTCGGCAGCGAGGCCTGGATGCGCTGGTCGGACGTGACGCGGCCCTCGGCCACGGGCACGTTGAGGTCCTGGCGGACCAGGACGCGCTTGCCGGCGAGGTCGAGGTCGGTCATGCGGAGGATGGTCATGGGAAGAGGCCGCCGGGTGTCAGGGGGCGCCATTGTCAGCGCGGGCGGCGCGCGTTTCAAACCTTGGCCTGATGTCCGCCGGTATTTCTTTCGGCTTCGGGAGGGAGGCGTGTCACTGCGAGGGGGGTATGGACCGCCGCCTCAGCCATCCATGGCTGAAGCGGCTACCGCGCACGTCCTTGTGCGCTGTCCATACCCCCCTCGCAGTGCCCCGCTTCGCCAGATTGGAAATTCCGACTTCGGTAAGCGCGATGCCCGACTGCCACGCGAGTGCATGACGAAGCGGCCGCAGCGCCGCATCGCTTTGGCGCGTGGCCTGCTGACGGGAAGTCAAGGAGGAGATGCCGGCCCGGGGGCCGGCATCGGGGGACATGAGCGGCAGCAGGCCATGCGTCAAAGCGCCGCGACCCAAGAAAGAAAAGCCCCGCATGGCGGGGCCTTCCAGAGGAGCGCCGGTGTGCGCCCTTATTCGCGATATCCGGAATCGTCCTTGTTGTGGATGATCCAGATGAGGTTGCCGCCGCTGTCCCAGCCCTTGCCGGCGAAGACCAGGCGGCCCTGGCCGTTGTAGGCCATCTCGTAGCGGTGGCGGTCGGAGCCGAAGTAGAACGGGATGAAGGCCTTGCCGGTGATGTAGACGCCCTGGTCGGTGGGGTCGCCGATGATGTCGGTGACCTGCTTCATCGGCATGCCGATCTGCAGCTGGGTGAACTTGCTGCCGGGCGCCGGCTTGCCGGTGATCTCGCCCTCCCAGTCGTTGAGGCCCTTCACCGTTTCCCCGTAACCCGCCTCGACCGCGGCGGAATCGGTCACTTCGCCTTCGGCGTTCATCCAGGCCGGCGCGTCCTTGGCCCCTGCCCCGCGGCGCGCGTCGGCGTTGCCGGCCACGAACAGGCTGGCGCCGACGATCACCGCCGCGGCGGCGACCACTCGCATGGTGCTGTGCATTGCTTGCTTCTCCCTGTGGTTTCGCCCCAGCGCCCGCGGCATCGCCACGGATTTCCCCTGCCGCGGGCCCTGGGGCCGCCGCCCCGCGACGAGCCCGGATTCTCCAACGCGGTGGACGGGCGGCGCAACCCGCCGCGCGGTCAGCCGCTGCGGCGGCGGAACAGCAGCCAGGAGACGGTGATCATCAGCAGCGGCGGCATCGCGTAGGCGAGGCGGTAGTCGAAGCCGTAGACCGCGGCGAGCTTGGCGACCTGGTTCTGCAGCATCCAGAAGCCGAGCGCGAACACGACGCCGATGAAGAGCCGCCGGCCCAGGCCGCCGCTGCGCAGTGAACCGAATGCGAACGGGATCGCCGCCAGGCACAGCGCCAGCACGTTGACCGGGTAGAACCAGCGCGCCCAGTAGTGCTCCTCGTACTCGCTGGCGTCGAGCGCGTTGCGCTTGCGGTAGTCGATGCCCTGGGCCAGGTCGCTCGCCGACATGTAGCGCGGGCGGAAGGCGCCCCCGGCGCTGGCGGCCAGCGCCTGCGCGTCGAGCCGGGACTCCCAGCGCTCCTCGTCCACCCGCACTTCGGTCACGGCGCGCTCCTCGAAGCTCACGCGGCGCACGTCGCGCAGCAACCAGCCGCTGCTGCGGTGCTCGGCCAGGCCGACCTGGGCGATCGACTCGAGGCGCCCGTCGGCATCGAACTCGAACATGCGCACGTCGTTGAGCTCCAGCCAGGCCTCGCCCGCCTCGCTGCGCTCGCGGCCGTCGCGGGCGTTGAGGAAGGTGTTGCCCTCGCGCGCCCACAGCCCCGAGTACTGGGCCACGATGACGTCGTTCGAACGCGCGGCTGCGCGCATCGCGTCGGCCGCGCGCTGCGCCCCGGGGCCCAGGGTCTCGCCGCTGAGCATCATCAGCGCGGTCAGCAGCGCCAGCGGCACCGCGACCGAGATGCTCAGCCGGCGCCGCGAGACGCCGAGCGCGCGCAGCGCGGTCAGCTCGGAGGTCGCGGCCAGCTGCCCCAGGCCCATCAGCGAACCGATCACCGCCGCGGTGGGGAACATGGTGTAGGCGCGCCGCGGGAGCGTGTAGGCGACATAGGTCAGGCCGCTGACGAAGCCGTAGTTGCCCTGGCCCATGTTCTTGACCTCGTCGGCCGCCGCCAGCACGGCGTCCAGGCCGACCAGCACGGTCCAGACCAGCAGCACGGTGGACACCACCACCCGCGCGACGTGCAGGTCGTGGATCCTCGGGAACGGCATCATCGTGCCTTCTCCGCGCCACGGCGCAGGCGCGGCGCGCCCACCTGGCCGTCGCGGAAGTACATCCAGGCGGAGAACGCCAGCAGGGGCAGCACCAGCCACCACAGGCCCAGCGGCAGCGGCAGCTTGCCGTCCTCCAGCCAGCGCGTGCCCAGCGACATGAAGTTCATCGCCACCACGTAGGCCAGGAAGCCCAGCGCGATGCGCCCGTAGCGCGCCTGGCGCGGCGGGCTGCGCGCCAGCGGCACCGCGAGGAGCGCGAAGGCCAGCGCCAGCAGCGGCGGCGCGATGCGCGCGTGCAGCTGGGCGCGGGCTTCGGCGCGCGGATCCGAAAGCAGGGCCAGGGTGGACGCGTACTCCGGATTGTCCCCCGCGGCGCGGGTCTCGGCGTCCGGCAGGCGGAGTTCATTGCGCTGGTAGCGCATCATCCGGTAGTCGAGGCCTTCGGCCAGCGGACCCTCGACGCGGAAGCCCTCGCCCAGGTCGAGGTAGCGCTCCGCGCCGTCCACGCTGAGGAATCCGGTGCGGGCGGTGGTCACGTCCATGCGCTCCTCGTCCTGGCGGTAGACGAACACCCGGCCCAGGGCCGAGCCCTCGCCCGACATCGCGCCAACGTAGACCACGCCGCTGCCGCCGGGCAGCTCGACGAAGCGCCCGGCCTCGAGGCCGGCGAGCAGCAGGTTGCGGTTGCCCTCGGCCACCATCCGCTGGGAGTAGTCGTTGGCCCAGGGGCCCAGCCACAGCGAGCAGGCGGCGATGAAGGCCACCACCGGCACCACCAGCATCATCAGCGGCCGCAGCAGCCGCGCGGGGCCCACCCCGGTGGCGACCAGCACCGGCATCTCGGAATCGCGGTACAGCCGGCCCACCGCCAGCAGCAGCCCGAGCATCAGGCCCAGCGGCAGGATCAGCGGCAGGTAGTTCAGCACCATCAGGCCGAGCTGCGAGAGCATCAGGCCCGCCGGGACCCGTCCGCGGGCGATATCGCCGAGAACGTCGGCGAACACGCCGCCAAGGCTCACGATCATCAGCACCACGAGGGCCGCGAAGGTGGACTGGGCGAATTCGCGGAACAGGTAGCGGTCGAGCTTCGGCATCCGGGGGCGGCCTTGCATTAGAATCGGGGGTTCGTCCATACACCGCCAGGGCCGCGCCGGGACACGGGCGCTGCGGCGCAACGCCGCATTCTGGACCGCGGATTGTAAGGAACACTTCACGCCAAACCCCAGTACAGGACCCCATGACCCTCGAATTCGCCCTGAACAACGCCGCCCCCGCCACCGCCGCCGTCGATTGCGTGGTGGTCGGTGCCTACGCCGACAAGACCCTGACGCCCGCCGCCCGCGCCCTCGACGAGGCCAGCGGTGGACGCCTGACGGCGCTTGCCGCGCGCGGCGACGTCGACGGTGCCACCGGCAAGGTCGCGATGCTGCACGACGTCGCCGGCGTCTCGGCGCCGCGCGTGCTGGTGGTCGGCCTGGGCGAGCCGGGCAAGTTCGCGGTTCCGCAGTACCTGAAGGCCATTGCCGACGCGGTGCGCGCGGTGAAGACCGGCCCGGTGCGCTCGGCCCTGCTGACCCTGTCCGAGGTCGAGGTCCCCGGCCGCGACGCCGCCTGGACGATCCGCCAGGCCGCCATCGCCGCCGGCCACGCCGCCTACCGCTACACCGCGACGCTGGGCGAGAAGAACCGCAAGCGCGGCGAGAAGGGCCTCGAGCGCCTCGAGATCGCCGGCAACGACGCCGCCGCCCTGGCGCAGGGCCAGGCCATCGCCGCCGGCGTCGCCTTCACCCGCGAGCTGGGCCACCTGCCGCCGAACATCTGCAACCCGGCCTACCTCGCACAGCAGGCGCAGGAATTCGCCGCCAAGTTCGACAAGGCCTCCTGCGAGGTCCTCGAGCGCGAGGACATGGAGAAGCTCGGCATGGGCTCGCTGCTGGCGGTCGGCCGCGGCTCGGCCAACGCGCCGAAGCTCATCGTCCTGAAGTGGAGCAACGGCGGTGATGCGAAGCCCTATGTGCTGGTCGGCAAGGGCATCACCTTCGACACCGGCGGCGTCAACCTGAAGACCCAGGGCGGCATCGAGGAGATGAAGTACGACATGCTCGGCGCCGGCTCGGTGCTGGGTACCTTCGTCGCCGCCGCGGGCATGGACCTGCCGGTGAACCTGGTGGTCGTGGTGCCGGCGGTCGAGAACGCCATCGACGGCAATTCGTACCGCCCCTCCGACATCCTCACCAGCATGTCCGGCAAGACCATCGAAGTCGGCAACACCGACGCCGAGGGCCGCCTGATCCTGTGCGACGCGCTGACCTATGCGCAGCGCTTCGAGCCGCAGGCGCTGGTCGACGTGGCCACGCTCACCGGCGCCTGCATGGTCGCCCTGGGCAGCTTCGCCACCGGGCTCATGACCAAGCACGACGACCTCGGCCAGGAACTGCTGGCCGCCGGCGAAGAGGTGTTCGACCGCGCCTGGCGCCTGCCGCTGTGGGACGAGTACCAGACCATGCTCGATTCCAGCTTCGCCGACGTCTACAACATCGGCGGCCGCTGGGCCGGCGCGGTGACCGCGGGCTGCTTCCTGGCGCGCTTCACCGAAGGCCAGCGCTGGGCGCACCTCGACATCGCCGGCAGCGCCAGCCACAGCGGCAAGAACGGGCTGGCCACCGGCCGTCCGGTCGGCCTGCTGTCGCAGTGGCTGATGGACCAGGTCGCCCAGTAAGCCCCCGGGCCGGCGCGGGCTTCCGTTCGCGGGAGCCGGCCGGCCCTGCCGTCGACCGGGAACCCGCATGCGCGCCGATTTCTACCTGATTGCCAAGCCCCGCTTCCGCGACGAGCCGCTGCTGCTGGTCTGCGAACTGGCCAAGAAGGCCTGCGCGGCCAACCAGCCGATGCTGGTGCTGGCCCGCGACATGGAGCAGGCCGAGCGCCTCGACGACCTGATGTGGTCGTTCGAGCCCGACGCCTTCATCCCCCACGAGATCGCCGGCACCGGCTTCGATGACGACGAGGGCGGCGACGAGGCCGAGACCGACGTGCTCATCGTGCCGCCGGAGATCGACGTGCCGCTGCGCCCGCTGGTGCTGAACCTGCGCGACGCCGCGGTCGAAGGCGAGGTCGCGCGCGTGCTGGAAGTGGTGCCGGCGGATCCCTCCGCGCGCGATCCGCTGCGCGCCCGCTGGACCCAGTACAAGGCGCGCGGCTTCGCGCTCAACAAGTACGACATGTAACGCCGGGGCCCGCCCCCGCCCTGCCCGCTTTCCGAGTCCTCCGATGACCCTCGCCACCGGCTACGACCCCAGGTCCTTCGAATCCCGCCTCTATGCGCAATGGGAGTCCAGCGGCGCGTTCGCGCCCGCCGGCGACGGTCCCGCGTATTCGATCCTGCTGCCGCCGCCCAACGTCACCGGCACCCTGCACATGGGCCACGCATTCCAGCACACGCTGCAGGACGCGCTGGTGCGCTACCACCGCATGCGCGGCTTCCGCACCCTGTGGCAGGTGGGCAGCGACCACGCGGGCATCGCCACCGAGATGGTGGTCGCGCGCAACCTCGAGCGCGAGGGCCGCGGCGAGACCCGCGATTCGCTGGGCCGCGAAGGCTTCATCGACAAGGTCTGGGAGTGGAAGGGGCAGTCGGGCGACACCATCGAGCGCCAGATGCGGCGCATGGGTGCCTCGGGCGACTGGTCGCGCAGCGTCTTCACCATGGATCCCGGCGCCTCGACCGCGGTGGTCGAGGCCTTCGTGCGCATGCACGCCGAGGGACTCATCTACCGCGGCCAGCGCCTGGTCAACTGGGACCCGGTGCTGCAGACCGCGATCTCCGACCTGGAGGTCGTCAGCGAGGAAGAAGACGGCCATCTGTGGTCGATCCGCTATCCGCTGGCCGACGGTGCCCGCTACGAACACGTCGAGCACGACGCCGACGGCAACGAGACGCTGCGCGAGACCCGCGACTACCTGGTCGTGGCCACCACGCGCCCGGAAACCATGCTCGGCGACACCGCGGTGATGGTGCATCCGGAGGACCCGCGCTACGCCGCGCTGCACGGCGCCTTCGTCGAACTGCCGCTGACCGGCCGCCGCATCCCGGTGATCAGCGACGAGTACGTCGAGCGCGACTTCGGCACCGGCGTGGTCAAGGTGACGCCCGCGCACGACTTCAACGACTATGCGGTCGGGCAGCGCCACGGCCTGCCGATGATCAACGTGCTGACCTCCGACGCGAGGATCGTCTCCGGTGACGAGGCGATCCCGACGCACTACCGCGGGCTGGACCGCTACGCGGCGCGCACGGCGGTACTCGACGACCTCGAGGCCGCCGGCCTGCTGGTGGAAGCGAAGCCGCACACGCTGCAGGTGCCGCGCGGCGACCGCACCGGCCAGGTCATCGAGCCGTGGCTGACCGACCAGTGGTTCGTGCGCATGGATGGACTCGGCGCGCGCGGGCTGGAACTCGCCGGCGGCGCCGACGCGACCGACGGCCAGGTGCGCTTCGTCCCCGGCAACTGGATCAACACCTACCGCCACTGGCTGGGCAACATCCAGGACTGGTGCATCAGCCGCCAGCTCTGGTGGGGCCACCGCATTCCGGCGTGGTACGGCAGCGGCGGCGAGATCTTCGTCGGCCACGACGCGGCCGAAGCCCGCGCGAAGGCCGACGCGGCGGGCTACGCCGGTCCGCTGTCGCAGGACGACGACGTGCTGGAGACCTGGTTTTCCTCCGCGCTGTGGCCCTTCAGCACCATGGGCTGGCCCGACGCCGACGCCATGGCCAAGCGCGGCTATGACCGCTTCCTGCCTTCCGACGTGCTGGTCACCGGCTTCGACATCATCTTCTTCTGGGTCGCCCGGATGATCATGATGACCGACCACCTGACCGGACAGCTGCCCTTCCGCGACGTCTACGTGACCGGCCTGGTGCGCGACAAGGACGGCCAGAAGATGTCCAAGTCGAAGGGCAACATCCTCGACCCGCTGGACATCATCGACGGCATCCCGATCGACGACCTGGTCGCCAAGCGCACCGCCGGGCTGATGCAGCCGAAGATGGCCGACAGGATCGCGAAGGCCACCCGCAAGGAATTCCCGGACGGCATTCCCGCCTTCGGCGCCGATGCGCTGCGCTTCACCATGGCCGCGCTCGCCGGCCCCGGACGCGACATCAAGTTCGACCTGGCGCGTGCCGAGGGCTACAAGAACTTCTGCAACAAGCTGTGGAACGCCACGCGCTTCGTGCTGATGAACACCGAGGGCGCCGGGGCGATGGACGCCGCGCCGGCGGCGGTCACCGCGCCCGAGCAGTGGATCCTCGCCCGCCTGGCCGCGGTCACCGCCGAGGCCGAAGTGCACTTCGCCGGCTACCGCTTCGACCTGCTGTCGCAGGCGCTGTACGAGTTCGCGTGGAACGCGTTCTGCGACTGGTTCGTCGAGCTCGCCAAGCCCGCGCTCAACGGCAGCGACGCGCAGGCCGCCGCCAGCACCCGGCACACCCTGCTGTTCGTGCTCGAGCGCCTGCTCTGCCTGCTGCATCCGCTGGTGCCGTTCGTCACCGAAGAGCTGTGGCAGCAGGTCGCGCCGCGGCTCGGCATCGAGGGCGAGAGCATCATGGCGCGCGCCTATCCCCGCGCGGCGGACTTCGCCGGCCAGGACTTCTCGTCCGCGGCGGGCGACGTGGAATGGCTCAAGGCCATGGTGTCCGCCGTGCGCCGCATCCGCAGCGAACTCGGCGTGTCGCCGGCCAGGCCGATCCGCCTGCTGGTGGCGGGCGGTGGCGCGGCCGACGCCGAGCGGATCGCGCGCTTCGGCGCGCAGCTGGGCTTCCTGACCAGGGTCGAAGGCATCGAGGCCATCACCGGCGACCCGCCGCCGGCCGCCGCGGCCCTGGTCGGCGAGCTGAAGCTCTTCGTGCCGCTGGAAGGCCTGGTCGACCTCGACGCTGAGCGCACGCGCCTGGACAAGGAGCTCAAGCGCGTGGCCGGCGAACTGGCGAAGGCCAAGGGCAAGCTCGCCAGCGAGACCTTCGTCGCCAACGCACCCGCCGCCGTGGTCGAACAGGAGCGCACGCGCCTGGCCGACTGGACCGCGCAGCACGAGGCCCTCGCCGCGCAGCGCGCCCGCCTCTGAGGTCGCCCGCGAATTGGCTGCGGGCGGCTTCGGTGCCAGGAGCGAGAAGCGTTCTTGCCACGGATTTGCGCGGATCGGCGCGGATTTACACGGATCAGTCCGAGGCAAGGGTCGTGGAGGCTGCTGGAGAAAACGCAGGGTGGGCGTGGACGGCCGCCCCTGCCGAGGCACGCACCTCGCAAAAGTGCATTTCCCGATGAGTGCTTTTTCTTTGATCCGCTTTCGCTCTATCCGCGCAAATCCGCGCCGATCCGCGCAAATCCGTGGCAAAAGCGCTCTTTGCTTCGGCCGGGCAGACCCCTACTCCGCGAACAGCTCCATCGCCATCACGATCGCGTCCTCGCGGCCGTTGTTGGCGGCGGGGTAATAGCGTGGGCGGCGGCCGATCTCGTTGAAGCCCTCGTCCTCGTACAGGGCGATGGCCGCGGGGTTCGACGGCCGGACCTCGAGGAAGACGCGGCTGGCACCACGGCCGCGCGCGGCGTCGACCAGCGCACGCAGCAGGATGCGGCCATGGCCGCGGCCCTGCCGGGCCGGATCGACGCAGACGTTGAGCACGTGCGCCTCGTCCGCGGCCACGCTCAGCACGCCGTGGCCGATGAAGGCGCCGCCTTCCAGCAGCACCCAGGCCGGATAGCCGGCGAACAGGCAGTCGCGGAAGGTCCCGATCGACCACGGAAAGGGATAGGCGCGGCGCTCGACCACCATCACCGCATCGAGGTCCTCGATGCGCATCGGCCGCATGACCGGACGCACCGCGTCGGCCAGCGCGGCGCTCACGCCGGCGCGGCTCCGCGGCGCAGCGCGCGCAGCCGGGGCCACAGGGCGCGCTTGGCGGCGGCGTCGCCGCGCAGCGTCGCCAGCGGCGGCAGGCCGCGCAGCAGTTCGGCGGCGTCGCCGGATTCCGGCCCGCGCCCTGCCGCCCGCAACAGCGCGTGCGCCAGCGGATCGTCGGGCACGATGTCGGCCGCGCGCGGCGCGCGCGCCAGGACCTGGTGGCCCATCGCCGCCAGCACCTCGCGCTGCCACGGATCCCAGGCCAGCCCGGCCATCAGGCGCCGGCTCCGCGACGACCGCGCAGGCGCCACAGCCACAGCGCCGGACCCGACAGCGCATAGACGCCCAGCACCGCGAGCAGCGTCTTGGGCGGATCGATCCACAGCGCGATCAGCGCCGCCACCACCAGCAGCAGCGCGAAGAACGGCACCCGGTCGGAGCCCGGCCCGCTGCCGCTGCCCTTGAAGCTGGTGTAGCGGAACTGGCTGACCATCAGCAGCCCGCAGACCACGGTGATTGCCAGTGCCGCGTAGCGCAGCGCCTCGCCGCTGAGGTCGAGGCTGTGGAAGGTCCACACCGAGCTGGCCATGATGCCCGCGGCCGCGGGGCTGGCCAGGCCGATGAACCAGCGCTTGTCGATCTTGCCCACTTGGCTGTTGAAACGCGCCAGCCGCAGCGCAGCACAGGCGGCATACAGGAACGCCGCCAGCCAGCCGATCTTGCCCAGGGTGGCGCCGTCGAGCTTCATCGACACCAGCGACCAGTGGTACATCACCAGCGCCGGCGCCATGCCGAAGCTCACCAGGTCGGACAGCGAGTCGTACTGCACGCCGAACTCGCTCTGGGTATTGGTCAGGCGGGCCACCCGGCCGTCGAGGCCATCGAGGATGGCGGCGACGAAGATCGCGATGCAGGCGGCCTCGATGCGGCCCTGCGAGGCGGCGATGATCGCGAAAAAGCCCGCGAACAGCCCGCCCGTGGTGAACAGGTTGGGCAGCAGGTAGATGCCGCGGCCGCGCCGTGGCTTGGGGGGCAACTCGTCCATGGGGCAAGTGTAACCGCCGCCGCGGCGGGCCCGCGGGCGCAGGCACGGTCACGGAACCGGCCCGCGGCGCTTGCGCGGACCCGCCCCCGATGCTGCAATCAGCGGCCACGCCCGCACGGCAGGAGTCCACCATGTACCGCTTCGTCCTTGGCGCCGTCCTGGCGTTCGCCGCCGCGCCGGCCATCGCCCAGCAGACCGCCGGCGAGGTCTACAAGTGGACCGACGCCAACGGCGTCACCCACTACTCGCAGACGCCGCCCGCCAGCGGCAAGTACGAGCACCGCCTGATCACCTCGTCGGGGGCGACGTCGCCGGCCGTGGCCGTAGCCGCGGCCGCGGCGCCGGTCAATCCGCAGTGCACCGCGGCCCGCGCCAACCTCACCGCCCTGCAGGCCGAAGGCGACGTGATGCACGACACCGACGGCGACGGCAAGCCCGACAAGGTGCTCGACGCGGCGCAGCGGACCAGCCAGCTCGAGCTGGCCCAGGCCGCGGCCAAGGCCTACTGCACGCCCTGACCGCCGGGAGCCGGCGCGCCATGCAGACCCGCTGGGCCGTGGTCGCCGGATTGGCCGCCGGCATCGCCGTGGCCTGGTGGTTCGCGCGCGAGGCGCCGGCGGCGGCCGAGGCCAGGCGCCAGCGCGCCGAACAGGCGGCCAGCGCGAACGCCGAGGACGCGCGCCCGGTGCTGTACCGCTGGACCGACGCCGCCGGCGTGCTCCAGGTCACGCAGGAGCCACCGCCGCGCGGGCGGCGCTACGAGACCGTCGACATCCAGCCGCGCGACGGCATCGAGGTCGACGGCGGCCGCCAGTAGGTGGCCGGCGCCGGGCGGCGCGCGTGCTGCATGGCACAATCACCGGCCGAACCACCAGACCGATGATGCCGCCGATGCGCCTGTCGCAGTTCCACCTCCACACCGAAAAGGAAACCCCGGCCGAAGCCGAGCTCGTCAGCCACAAGCTGATGCTCAAGGCGGGGATGATCCGCAAGCTCGCCGCCGGCATCTACACCTGGTCCCCGCTGGGCCTGCGCGTGCTGCGCAAGGTCGAGGCGGTGGTGCGCGAGGAAATGGACGCCGCCGGCGCGATCGAGCTGCTGATGCCGTCCATCCAGCCGCGCGAGCTGTGGGAGGAGACCGGGCGCTGGGAGAAGTTCGGCGGCCAGCTGCTGAAGATCCGCGACCGCAAGGACGCCGAGTACGCCTACGGCCCGACGCACGAGGAGGTCATCACCGACTTCGCGCGCCAGGAGCTGGCCAGCTACAAGCAGCTGCCGGTGACCTTCTACCAGGTGCAGGCCAAGTTCCGCGACGAGATCCGGCCGCGCTTCGGCGTGATGCGCGCGCGCGAGTTCCTGATGAAGGACGCCTACTCCTTCGACATCGACGCCGAGGGCATGGCGGCGTCCTACGCCAGGATGCATGCGGCCTACACCCGTATCTTCAGCCGCCTGGGCCTGCGCTTCCGCGCGGTGCTCGCCGATACCGGCGCGATCGGCGGTGACGCCTCGCAGGAGTTCCACGTCCTGGCCGACTCCGGCGAGGACGCCATCGCCTGGTCGGACACCGGCAACGGGGATGACCCGACCGGCTATGCCGCCAACGTCGAGACCGCCCGCGCGGCCGCACCCGGCCCGCGCCCGGCGCCGGCCGAGGCCATGCGCGCGATCGACACGCCCACGCAGAAGACCTGCGAGGCGGTGGCCGCATTGATGGGAATCCCGCTGGCGCGCACCGCGAAGTCGGTGGCGGTGATCGGCCAGGACGCGGAAGGCAGGCCGCGATTCGTGCTGGTGCTGGTCCGCGGCGACCACGAGGTCAACGAGATCAAGCTGGCCAAGGTCGCGGGGCTGGCCGACTACCGCATGGCCACCGAAAGCGAGATCCTCGAGCACCTCGGCAGCGAGCCCGGCTTCCTGGGCCCGGTGGCGCCGGCAAAGCCGGTGCGCGTGGTCGCCGACCTGGAGGTCGCCGCGATGGCCGACTTCGTGGTCGGCGCCAACCGCCCCGGCCAGCACATCGCCGGCGTCAACTGGGGCCGCGACCTGCCCGAGCCCGACGCCGTCGCCGACCTGCGCAACGTGGTCGAGGGCGACCGCGCCGAGGACGGCGGCACCCTGCGCCTGATGCGCGGCATCGAGGTCGGCCACATCTTCCAGCTTGGCGGCAAGTACGCCGAGGCGATGGGCTGCAAGGTGCTCGACGGCGCCGGCAAGGCCGCGGTGCCGATGATGGGCTGCTACGGCATCGGCGTGTCGCGCATCGTCGCGGCTGCCATCGAGCAGAACCACGACGCGGCCGGCATCGTCTGGCCGCAGGCGATGGCGCCGTGGACGGTGGCGGTCTGCATCATCAATCCGAAGAACGATCCGGCCGTGGCGGAAGCGGCGGCGGCCCTGCACGACGAACTCGCCGCGCGCGGCATCGACGTGGTGCTCGACGACCGCGGCCTGCGCCCGGGCCCGATGTTCGCCGACATGGAGCTGGTCGGCATCCCGCATCGCGTGGTGGTCTCCGGTCGTGGCCTCGAGGCCGGCACGTTCGAATATCGCGCGCGCACCGCGGGCGAGGCCGAACACCTGGATCGCGAAACCCTGCTGCAGCGCCTGCCCGGCTGATCGCGAAATACCGGGGCGATTATCAGGCGGCGGCGCGGGATATTTTGCCGCCCGCCGCGTGGACGATTAACATCGGCGCGTCGCCGATAATCGGCGCCACCTTCTGAAATCCACCGGAGATGCAATGTCCATCGACCTCAATACGCTTTCGGCCAGGGAACTCGAAACCCTGATCACGCAGGCGAAGAAGCGCAAGACCGTGCTCAAGAAGCGCAAGCCGATCACCACCGTGCGCGCGCGCCTGAAGGCGGCGGCGGCGGCCGAGGGCTACACCATCGCCGAACTGTTCGGCGGCGGTGCGTCGTCCGCCGGCACCGAGCCACGCGCGACCAAGGCCCCGCGCGCGCCGCGCAAGACCACCGGCATCAAGGTGGCGCCGAAGTACCGCAACCCGGCGAACGCCGAGCAGACCTGGACCGGCCGCGGCAAGCAGCCGCGCTGGATGGCCGAGGAAGTGTCCAAGGGCAAGAAGCCCGAGGATTTCCTGATCGCGTGATTGACGACCCCCGCTCCGGCGGGGGTTTTGTTTTTGCGGATGAGGACTCCGGTCGGGTCCACGCAGCCTGTCCCACGCACAGGCTCACGTCAACGAAGACGCAACGGCCGGCCCCGCGCTCGGGCTTTTCCTGCCACAGGATCGCGAAAAAGGTCGGACCCGTCGCGGATGCAGGGGGGATGGCCAGAGCCGGCCATGGATGGCCGGCGGCCGGAACTGGGAGCAGGACAGCGAAGATTCCGGCTGGTCATCCCCCCTGCATCCGCGACGGGCACCGCACAGCAGCGCCCCCCGGGTCAGAGGTTCCGGCGCGCCGGCAGCAGCAGGTTGCCGAAGATCAGGCCGGCGACGATCGACAGCAGGATGTTGATCACCGCCATCGCGGCGCTCTGGCCCGCGGCCACGTCCTGCTGCTGCACCGACGTGATCAGGGTGCGCACGCTGGCGCTGCCGGGCACCATCAGGATGATGCCGGGCACCCGCACCACCGCGCCCGGGCGCCAGGCCCAGCGCGCATAGCCGTTGCCGGCGGCCGTCACCACCAGCGCCGCCAGGAAGATGCCGAACTCCGCGCCCCAGGCAAGTCCGGCCTTGCGCGACACCAGATAGCCCGTGGCCGCGGCCAGCGCCACGAGCAGCCAGTCGCGACCCTTCGCCCGGAACAGCACCGCGAAGGCGATCGACGCCACCGCCAGCCCGCACCATTCCACCCAGTCCGGCTGCGGCCGCCAGGCCCGCACCTGCGGCACGACGCCCAGCATTTCCATGCCGACCATGGCGACCATCGTGCCCACGGTGAGCATGATCATCGTCGCCACCGCGCCGGCGAAGCGCGCCGTGCCCGACATCAGGTGCTGGCTGGTCAGTTCGTTCACCGCGTTGGTGAGCGCAAGGCCGGGCATGAGCACGATCAGCGCCGAGATGATCACGGTGTTGAGGTTCAGCGGCGCCACCCAGGCCGCCACCATGATGGTGATCGCGGCCGCCACCATCGCGCTGACCGCGTCGTTGGCCTCGCGCAGCCGCGGCCGCGTGCGCGCCGCGACCTGCAGCAGACCGATGACCAGGCCGACCACCGCCGCCGTGCCGATGTCCAGCCACGGCAGCCGCAGCAGGCCGGCGATGCCCACGGCGGCGAGGCCGAAGCCCAGCACCTGCATCAGGTTTTGCCGCCGCGTCAGCGGCCGGTCCAGCGCGCGCAGCGCGGCGTGTCCTTCGGCCAGGCCGATGCGACCGGCCAGCACGTCCTCGGCGATGCGGTCGACGTCGCACAGCCGGCCGAGGTCGTTCTCGCCGGGCGGCAGGCGCAGCACGCGCGTGGCGTCGCCGTCGCCCGGCGGACGCATCGGATCGCTGAAGGACAGCACCATGCCGGTGGGGTTGGTCCACGGCTCGCACTCGAGGCCCAGGCGCTGCGCCACCAGCTCCAGCGCGCCTTCCAGGCGGGGCGTGGTGGTGCCGTAGGCGTGCAGGTGTTCGGCCAGCTCGACCATGAAGGCGATGCGGGCGGCGTAGGCTTCCTGGGGAAACGGGCGCGACATGCACAAAGGATGGCACGCGCGATCGACCCTGTGTTCGGTATCCTCCGCGCATGCCCGCCACGACCGCCAGCACTCCGACGCTCGCACTCGACGACGGCACGCTGCGCCTTGCAGGCAGCTGGACGCTGGAGCAGGCCGGGGCGGTGACGTCGGTGCTGGCCGACGCGCCCGGGGGCGCGAACGCGGTCGACGCGACCGCCGTCGAGCGCCTGGACTCCATGGGCGTGCTGCAGCTGCTGCGCTACGCGCACCGGCAGGGACTGGGCGACGACGCGATCCGCTATCGCGAGGACCACATGGCGCTGGTGGCCGCGATCGAGGACGTGGCCGACGACCGCCCGAAGAAGCGCCGCGAATACGGCGTCGCCGCGGCGCTGGCGCGGCTGGGTGAGACCATGCACCTCAACGGCCGCGAGATCGTGGCCCTGGTGAGCTTCCTCGGCGAAAGCCTGGTCAAGCTCGCCCGCATCGCGCGCGAGCCGCGCCGCCTGCGCGTCACCTCCACCGTCCACCACATGGAGCAGGTGGGCCTGGACGCGATGCCGCTGGTGGCCCTGCTGTCGTTCATGGTCGGGGCGGTGATCGCCTACCTCGGCTCGAGCATCCTCGCCGACTTCGGCGCGACCATCTTCGTCGTCGAACTGGTGGGGATCGCCTTCCTGCGCGAATTCGGCGTGCTGCTGACCGCGATCCTGCTCGCTGGCCGCACCGCCAGCGCGTTCACCGCGCAGATCGGGATCATGGTCACCCGCGAGGAGGTCGACGCGGTGCGCACGCTGGGCATGGATCCGATGGAGCTGCTGGTGCTGCCGCGGCTGCTGGCGCTGCTGCTCATGCTGCCGCTGCTGACCTTCATCGCGATGATCGCGGGCCTGCTCGGCGGCATGGCGGTGGCCGCCTTCGAGCTCGACATTCCGCCCCAGGCGTTCGCGACCCGGCTGCAGGACACCATGGAGCTGCGCCACTTCTTCGTGGGCATGTCCAAGGCGCCGGTGTTCGCGCTGGTCATCGGCCTGATCGGCTGCCTGGAAGGGCTGCAGGTCCAGGGCACGGCGCAGTCGCTGGGCGAGCGCACCACGTCCAGCGTGGTGCAGACGATCTCGATGGTGATCCTGCTCGACGCCTTCGCCGCGATCTGGTTCATGCAGGTGGGCTGGTGAGCGCCGACGCCGCGCGACCGGTGGTCCGCGTGCGCGGGCTGGGCAACCGCTTCGGTGCCCAGGTGGTGCACGAGGGCCTCGACCTGGAGGTGCGCGAGGGCGAGATCCTCGGCGTGGTCGGCGGCTCGGGAAGCGGCAAGTCGGTGCTCATGCGCTCGATCATCGGGCTGCGCACGCCGGACGAGGGGGAGATCGAAGTGCTGGGCGTGGACGGACGCGCCGGCGACGACGCCAGCCGCCTGCATATCGAACGCAATACCGGCGTGCTGTTCCAGGACGGCGCGCTGTTCTCGTCGCTGACCGTGGGCGAGAACGTCGAGGTGCCGCTGAAGGAGCACCACCCCAACCTCCCCGACGGCCTGCGCCGCGAGCTCGCCCTGCTCAAGGTCAAGCTGGCCGGCCTGCCCGCCGACGCGATCAACAAGCTGCCCTCGCAGCTGTCCGGCGGCATGCGCAAGCGCGCCGGCCTTGCGCGCGCGCTGGCCATGGACCCGCCGCTGCTGTTCCTCGACGAGCCCACCGCCGGGCTCGATCCGATCGGCGCGGCCGCCTTCGACAGCCTCATCCTCACCCTGCGCCAGGCGCTCGGGCTGACCGTCTTCATCATCACCCACGACCTGGACACGCTGTACGCTATCTGCGACCGGGTGGCGGTCATTGCCGACCGCCGGATCGTGGCGACGGGGCCGCTGGACGAGATCGAACGCCTCGAGCATCCGTGGGTGCAGGAATACTTCAACGGCCCGCGCGGTCGCGCGGCACGAGAGGCGGGCGAACGCGCCGCCGTGGAACCCTGATCGCATGGAAACCAAGGCCAATTACGTCCTCATCGGCGCCTTCACCCTGGTGGTGGCGGTGGCCATGCTGCTGTTCGGGCTGTGGATGGCGAAATACTCCAGCGACCGCAGCTGGCAGACCTACCACGTGGTGTTCGACGAGCCGGTCACCGGACTGACCGAGGGCGGCACCGTGCAGTACAACGGCATCGCGGTGGGTACCGTGGATGCGCTGACCCTGGCGCCGCAGGACCCGCGCCGCGTGGTGGCGCGCATCCGCGTCGGCGCCGAGGTTCCGGTGAAGGTCGACACCCGCGCCAAACTGTCGATGGCCGGGCTCACCGGTTCGCCCTTCATCCAGCTCACCGGTGGCAGCCCGGACGCGCCGCGCCTGGCGGCGCGCGACGGCGACGACATCCCGGTGATCCTGACCGAGGCCTCGGCGCTGCAGAACATCGCCGACACCGCCAACCGCCTGGTGGCGCGCCTGGACGAAGTGCTGAGCGACGAGAACGTGGCGCGCATCGCCGCCACGCTCGAGAACATCGAGGGCATGACCGGCGCCGTGGCCGGGCAGCGCGAGGACCTGGCCGCGCTGATCGTCAACGCGCGCGTGGCCAGCGAGAAGCTGGTCGAGACCGTGGAGACCTCCAACCGCGCGATGACCGGCATCGACCGCGAGCTGGTGCAGAAGCTGCCCGGCATGGTGGAGCGCCTGGAGTCGACGCTGGCGCGGATCGACACCGCCGCCGGCAGCGCCGACGCGATCCTCGGCGAGAACCGCAACGCCATCAACAGCTTCGCCAACGACGGCCTGGCCCAGCTCGGCCCGACGCTGGCCGAGCTGCGCTCGCTGGTGCGCGACCTGCGCCGGATCAGCGACCGCTTCGATTCCAATCCCGCGCGCTACCTGCTCGGCCGCGACGCGCCGAAGGAGTTCGAACCCGAATGAAGCCGACCATCGCCATCGCCCGGCTCGCCGTCCTTGCCGCGCCGCTGCTGCTGGGCGCCTGTTCCCTGCTCGGCGGCGGCGAGCGTGAGGCGGGCACGATTTATGCACCCGCGCCGCAGATCCAGGCCGACGCCGCGTGGCCGCGCGTGGACTGGCAGCTCGCGGTCAATACACCCACCGCGGCCCGCACCGTCGACACCTTCCGCATCGCGGTGCGCCCGGTGCCAGGAGAACTGCAGGTTTACGCCGGCGCCAGCTGGGCGCGGGCGCCCTCGGACATGGTCGAGGACGTGATCCTGCGGACGCTGGAAGATTCCGGCCGGGTGCCCGGCGTGGCCCGGCGCGGCAGCGGCATCGCGCCCGACTATCGCCTGCTGCTCGACCTGCGCCGCTTCGAAGCCGACTACGCCGGCACCGGCAGCCCCGTCGCGACCATCGAGCTGCACGCGAAGCTGCTGCACACGCGCGAACAGGGCATTGCCGCCTCGCAGACCTTCACCATCACCGAGCCGGCGGCCGCCACGGACGTGGGCAGCGTGGCCGAGGCCTATACGCGCGCGCTGGGGGTGCTGGGCCGCGACGTCGCCGCCTGGACCCTGGACGCCGGCGAGCAGCACGCCCGCCAACGCCCGCCCCTGTAGGAGCGGCCACGGCCGCGATCCGGCCGCGCCGCCTGCGCGCGGTCGCGGCCATCCCCGCTCCCGCGGGCCTGGCGGCGGCGGTTTCGACGCGCGCCGGGTTTGCCGCCCGCGGCCGCAGCCGCGACAATCCCGTACTTCGCCGAATGGGCCGCCCGCATGAACCCGCAAGCTGACCCCAGCGTCACCGTCGACATCCCCGAGCCCGAGCGCGACGTCATGGAATACGACGTCGTCACCGTGGGCGCGGGCCCGGCGGGCCTCGCCTTCGCGATCCGCCTCAAGCAGGTCAACCCCGAGATCTCGGTCTGCGTGATCGAGAAGTCGAGCACGATCGGCGCGCACATCCTGTCCGGCGCGGTGATCGAACCCGAGCCGCTCGACGCCCTGCTGCCTGGCTGGCGCGACAACCCGCCGCCGGTCTGCGTGCCCGCGACCGAGGACGAGCTCTGGTACCTGACGAAGGACGGCGGTCGCAAGTTCCCGGTCGTGCCGCCGGGCATGCGCAACCACGGCAACCTGATCGTCAGCCTCGGCGCGATGTGCGCCTGGCTCGCGCCGCAGGCCGAAGCCCTGGGCGTGGAGATCTATCCCGGCTTCGCCGCCGCGCAGACGCTGCACGCCGAGGACGGCACGGTGATCGGCGTGCGCATCGGCGACATGGGCGTCGCGCGCGACGGCTCGGAGAAGCCCGGCTATACCGCCGGCATCGACATCCACGCCAAGGTGACCGTGCTGGCCGAAGGCGCGCGCGGCCACCTCACCAAGCGCCTGGTCAAGCGCTTCGCACTGGATGCCGACAGCGATCCGCAGGCGTATTCGATCGGCATCAAGGAGCTGTGGCAGCTGCCGGCCGGGCGCGGCATTGCCGGGAAGATCGTGCACTCGCTGGGCTGGCCCGCGGACAGCGGTACCTACGGCGGCAGCTTCCTCTACCACCTGGAGAACGACCAGGTCGCATTGGGCTATGTCAGCGGGCTCGACTACAAGGATCCCGAATACCGGCCGTGGGAGGCCTTCCAGCAGTGGAAGAACCACCCCACGGTCAAGCCGCTGCTCGAGGGCGGCAATATCCTGTCCGCCGGCGCGCGGGCCATCGTCACCGGCGGCTGGCAGTCGCTGCCGAAGGTGGAGATGCCGGGCGCACTGCTGATCGGCGATACCGCGGGCCTGCTCAACGTGCCGAAGATCAAGGGCACCCACCAGGCGATCCGCAGCGGGATGCTCGCCGCCGAGCACCTGGCCGCCAGCGCGCTGGCGCCCGCCGGCTTCGACGCGAAGCTGCGCGACTCCGACGCCGTGCGCGAGCTGCGCGCGGTGCGCAACGTCAAGCCCGGCTTCAAGAAGGGCCTGTGGTTCGGCCTAGCCAACGCCGCGCTCGAGACCGCGCTCGGCGGCCGCACGCCCTGGACGATGAAGGTCACGCCCGACTGGTCGTCGCTGCGCAAGCTGGACGAAGCCGCCTCACCCGATCGCGGTTGGGGCCCTCGCGAACTCGCCCCGCGCGACCGCCTGGCCGGCGTCTACTTCGCCGCGACCGAGCACGACGAGGACCAGCCGGTGCACCTGCTGGTGCACGACACCACGGTCTGCGTCACCCGCTGCGCCGAGGAATACGGCAACCCCTGCACCCGCTTCTGCCCCGCCGGCGTCTACGAGATCGTCGACGATCCGGATGGCCCGGCCGGCACCGGCAAGCGGCTGCAGATCAACGCCGCGAACTGCGTGCACTGCAAGACCTGCGACATCAAGGATCCCTACGAGATCATCACCTGGGTCACGCCGGAGGGCGGTTCGGGGCCGAACTACCAGAACCTCTGAGTCGCGCGCTTCAGGGTGCGCGGGCGCGCTCGGCGGCCGCGCGCTGCGCGGGATGGCGCCGGAGGTACTGGTCGGAGAACAGCTGCAGCCGGCCCTCGCGCAGGATGCCGATGAGTTCCACGCGACGCTCCGGCGGCAGCACGCAGATGTCCATGCCCGGGAAACAGTCTTCGGGCACCGGGCCTGCCGGATCCTGCGCCACCCGCGCCAGGTCGTCGGCCATCTTGAGATGCGACCCTTCGATCCCGGGCTGCTGCTCGCGCGCGCACCCGCTGACCAGGACCTGCACCGCCAGCACCGCGGCCGCGGCCAGCGCCAGCGCATGGCCGGTGCGCGCAGTGGCCGCTGCAGGCGCGCGGGACGCGCTGCCCACGCGCGCCATCGCCATGAGCAGCAGTGCCGCCACCCCGAACTGGTAGAAACTGATGTAACGCGGCTGGTCCAGGTACGCGGTGCCGAGCGCCGAGACCCTGACCATCAGCACCGCGGCCACGTGCGCATAGAACATCAGCATCAGCAGCACCGCGGCCAGCCAGGTCGAGCCTGCGCGCAGGCGCAGCGCCGACCACCAGAACCAGGCGTGCGCCAGCAGCATCACGGCCCCCAGCGCGTTGCGCAGCAGGAGCGCGCGGTCGCCCGCCAGCGCGGTGAGCGACTCCTTGCCCAGCAGGCCGGATGACGCCGGGATGGCGAACCAGGCCCAGGCCTCGCGCCACAGCACGGCCAGCGACGCGATGCGCTCCGGCAGCGGGCGGTTGAACACCGCCAGCGTGGTGCCCGAGGTGGTGCCGTACAGCGCGTACAGGCCGCGGCTCGCCACCAGGCCCAGCGCCATCAGCGCGAGCAGCACGGCCACCCGGCGCAGGCTCCGCTCGCGGAACGCGTACAGCAGCAGGGCCAGCCCCAGCGCCGCGCAGTACAGGAAGGCCGAGTCGTCGGCGACCACGCCCAGCACGAAGGCCGCCAGCGCCAGCGGCCACCCGCGCCCGCCCTGCAGTGCCCGCCATGCCGCCAGCGCCATCAGCAGCGCCAGCGCGTACAGCGCGAACCACATCGTCACCATCGGGTAGACGTAGATGAAGGTGCTGTTGAGCGAGAGCAGCACCGCCGCCACGGCGACGAAGCCGAGGCGGAAGGCGAATGGCCGCGGCGCTCCAGGCGTATCGGCCACCGCGAGGCGGTACAGCACCGCGAGCGCGAGCACGGCAAACACGATGCCCAGCAGCCCCTCGAGCATGAAGTCGAGCCCGAACCAGCGCGCGTTGACCGCCATCACCAGCTTCATCAGCGGCTGCGCGTGGTCGACGCCGGCGCGCTGGACGAAGAAGTTGGCCGGGCCGACCTGCCCGGCGGCCAGGTCGCGCAGCAGCGGATGCACGTGGTTCCAGTTGTCCGAGGCGATCAGCGGCCAGGCGACGGCGCGCACGTAGATCGCGGCGTTTGCCACCACCAGGGCCAGCAGGCCCCACATCAGGGCGCTCCGCACGCGCTCACCGCGCATTCCAACGTCGACAGCTGCCACGCCACCTCCACCACGCGACCGGTCCGCGATCATATCCGAGGACCTCGGCCGCACCGGGCCGCTATGATCCGGCGGATGCTCACCGATACCGACGCCGCACCTCCGGCGCCCCGAGGGCGCCCGTGGGCCCAGATCCTGCTGCCTGCGATGGTGTTCGCGATGGTCTTCGGCATCGCCTGCCTGCACTACCAGGGCCAGACCCTGGCCCGCGGCCCCGACCAGGCGGACATGCTGCTCGCGTTTTTCAACGAGGCCAGCCATGCGATCGAGGAGGAGGGCCTGCTCGCGGCGATGTACACCGAGGGCGTGCGCGCCGGCGAGTCGAACTGGTCGAACCCGAACTACCACATGCTGTATCCGCTCTACCTCAACTGGGCGGGCGCCGACGCGTCGCCGGCGGCCACCCTCGACCGCCTGAACCTGGTCATCGTGCTGCACCTCGCGCTGCTGGGCGCGGGCGCCTATGCCCTGGCGCGTGCGCTGGGCGTGCGCGTGGTGCCCGCGGTCCTGGTCGGGCTGGCGATTCCCTGGTTCCCCGCAGTCCGCAGCGCGGCGGGCTGGCCGCACATCATCGCCGGCATGGCCTGGATCCCCTGGGTGCTGGCCGCGCAGGTCGCGCTGTACCGGGGCTCGGGCTGGCGGCTCCAGGTGCCACGGGCCATTGGCCTGGTGATGGCGGCGACCCTGCTGGCGCACGCGCACCCGGCGCAGAACATGGTGTTCGCGGCCTGGGCCTCGGCGGCGGTCTGGCTGCTGGTATGCGCCCAGGTGCTGGCGGCACGCGACCGCGACGGGCTGCGACGGCTTGCGCGCAGCAGCGGCTGGCTCGCGCTGTCGGCCCTGCTGGTGCTGGCGCTGTGCTGGCCCTGGCTGCGCGAGATCCTCGCCTTCCATGGCCGCTCGATCCGCTGGCTGGGCGAAGTCGGCGGCTTCGTCGTCGGCGACCAGCCGGTGCCGGTGCACGCGCTGCGCTACCACGCGCTGGCGCCGGCCGACGCCGGCCAGCTGGTGGCGTTCCGGGTGCAGCCCGGTATCGGCAATGCCTACCTCGGCGCCGCGGTGCTCGTCGCGGCGCTGGGCGTGCTGTCGCGGGGCGTGCTGTCGCGAAACATGCTGTTGCGGGGCATGCCGTCGCCGGGCCTGCCCGCCGCGCCGGAAACCCGCTGCGCGCGCGCCATGCTGGCCTGCGGCCTGCTCGCGGCGGTCTTCTGCTTCGCACCGCTGGCGCCGCTGCTGACGGCGCTTCCGCTGGCGAACAAGGTGCGCGAGCTCACCTGGTGGTCCTGCCTGGCGGTGCTCCTGCTGGTGCCGCTGGTGCCGCTGGGGCTGCAGGCGCTGCAGCGCCATGCCGAAGCCGGGTCGACACCCTGGCGCAGCCCCTGGCCGTGGCTGGGCCTGGCCGGCCTCGCCTTCGCCACGGTGGCGACCGTCGGCTCAGGGGTCGCGTGGTGGCCCGCCGCCCTGCTGGCCCTGGGCCTCGCGTTCGCGGCGCTGGCGTGGACCCTGTTCGCGCGGCACGGACAGCGCGGCGCGTTCGCGGCGGCCTGTGCGCTGCTGCTGTTCGCGACCGTCTGGACCCCGTTCCGGCACAACATCCGCTTCGACTACCACGACGCGGTGCTGTTCCATCCCGACCGGGTGCAGGCGCATGCCGATGCCGCCGCGCTCGCCGCGCGCCTGGACGGCCTCGACCGCTACCGCTTCCTCATGGCCGACAGCGTCGACAATGCCCACCTGCTGACCCACGCCTGGACGCTGCACGGATTCCGCTCGATCCACGGCGGCATCGGACCCACCGAATACGCGAAGTACATGCTGCTCTCGCAGGCCAACCCGATGGTCGCCGCGCTCTATGGCGTGCGCTGGTCGATCTGGCCCGACGCCGACGCCCGCGCCGGCGACGAGGCGCTGCGCCCGGGGCTGGTCCTGCGCACGCACGATGAGGCCCTGCCGCGCCTGTTCTTCCTGTCGGGTGGCCTGGACGTGGTGGCGGATCCGGTGGAGCACCTGCGCCAGGCTGGCGATGCCTCGCCGCTGCGCGCGGCGGTGCGCAGCGCCCATCTTCCCGCCGGAGTGGACGTGACGGCCCTCGCCGGCCCCGGGCGGCTGGGCGGCGCGGTGGACCTGCGGCACAACGGCCGGACCCGACTCGAGGCCGGCATCGAAGCGGAGGGCCCGGGCCTGCTGATCCTCAACGAGGATCCCGCCGCCCGCTGGCGCGCGACGCTGGACGGTCGCCCGGCTCCGATGTTCCGGGTCAATGGCTACCAGACCGCGCTGTTCATTCCCGGGGCGGGACCGCATGAGGTCCGCATCGAGCGCCCGGGGCGGCTGTTCGGCGGATCCTGATCGCGCTCAGGGCTGCGCCGGCGCCGCGCCGGAAACCACGCACACGTCCTGCGCGGACGCCAGTCGACCGTGGCCGTCGGGCTCGAACGCGAGCACGGGCATGGCTCCCATCGCACAGGCCTGGGCCGGCGGTGCGACCGTCAGTCCGAGTTCGTAGCGTGGCTTGCGTCCGCCAGGCGTCGACACCTGGTAGCAGGGCGTGGGCCCGGCGGCGAACACGATCCACTGCTGCGCCAAGCGACGCTTGTAGCGCAGATAGAGCGTGCCGTTGCCGCACCACGGCGACGGGCCATCCAGCCCGGCCAGGCCGACCACGGGCGCGGCGGCGATCGCGTCGCGATGCGCCTCCACGACCTCGAGCATCCGCCGGTTGACCGCTTCGCCGGCGGCATAGCGCAGCGCGAGTTCGGTGCGTGCCTCGCGGTGCGCGGCCACGGCGATCGCGGCCACGGCGAGCGCGGCGACCAGCGGCAGCGCCCGGCGCGCGCGACCCCGCCCGGCCTGCGAGTCCAGGGCGGCCTGCGCGAGCGCAAGCGCGACGCCGATGATCGCGGCCATCCACGGCAGCCATGCGTAGGCGCGATAGCCGGGCATGTTGTGCGGGATGACCGCGTAGGGCAGCGCCAGCGCCACGATCGTGGCGACCAGCCAGGCCAGCCGCATGCGCATGCCCGGCAGCCGCGCCATGGCGAGCACGGCGCATGCGGCAAGCAGCGTCGCGACGGCGGTATAGCCCACGAACAGCGTGGCAAAGGCCTGCCACAGCGCCGCCGGCGCCAGCTCGACCGCATACGACGGACTGCTGGTGTCGGGCGAGAACAGGCCGGCGACGAACGGATTGCGGTCCACGGCGCTCCAGGCCATCGCGCCCGCCGGCACCGCCACGAACAGCAGCGACACGACCAGCCGGGCTGCATGCGAGAGCCTCTCCGTCCGCCGGCCAGGCGCGCCGGCCTCGTGGTGGTCGAGGACCCGGAGCAGACCTAGCAGCAGCAAAGGCGGCAGCAGGAAGTCCTCTTTCGCGAACGCGCTCGCCAGGTAGACCAGTGCCGCCACGACGCACCAGGCGACGCGCGCCCGGCGCCAGCCGTGCCAGAGCAGCAGCAGGCTGGCCAGTCCCAGCCCGTGCGAAACCAGGTTGGTCATCAGCCCGAGGTATTTGCCGTGTTCGAACGCCGCGGCATGGCTGAACAGCACGGCGCTGGCCGCCGCGGCCGGCAGCAGGCCGATGCCGACGCCGAACACGCGCGAGACCAGCAGCATCGCCAGCCACGCCACCACGACCGTGGACGCGGCCAGCACCGCGTAGCTCAGCCAGAACCCGCCGGCGGCGACGAGGAAGATGATGTTGGCCGAGACCGGGCGCTTCCAGTGCCAGCCCATGTCGGCGAACGCGCCCGACAGGAACGAGAAGTCGTCGGGGTAGTACGGGAACGGCCGGTTGGGCGTCAGCAGGTAGGCGAACGCGAGGTATGCGGCCGCGAGGACCAGCAGCAGGCCGAGCGGATGCAGGCCCCGGCCGTGCGTGCGTGCGTCTTGCATGGTCGCGAACCCCATCGCGTTCCACCCCGTTCCGTGACCGGCGGCATCATAGCGTGGGGCGAGCGGGGCACAGGGGACATGCGGCCGTGGTCTGGCAGAATACGCGGTCCCGAGGCCCGGCAGGATCCATGCGAGACGCCGCCATTCCAGTCAACTCCCTCGCCCGACAGGTCGCGCCGCTGCGCGATGGGCTGCTGGCTGCGATCGCGGAGGTGGTGGACGGCGGGCACTACGTCCTCGGCGCGGGCGTCGAGGCCTTCGAGGCCGCGTTCGCGTCCTACTGCGGCGTGGCGCACTGCGTGGGCGTCGCCAACGGCAGCGACGCGCTGGAGCTCGCGCTCCGTGCGGTCGGCGTCACGGCAGGCGACCGGGTCGCGCTGCCGGCGAACGCCGCCATGTACGCGACCGGCGCCGCGCTCGCCTGCGGCGCGGAGCCGGTGTTCGTCGATGTCACCAGCAACGCGACGCTGGATCCGGCGGCGCTCGCAGGTGCCATCGGGGCGGGCCCGCTGCGCGCCGTGGTGGCGACCCACCTGTACGGCCGCCTGGCCGATATCGAAGCGATCGCCCGCCTGTGCGCGGAGCACGGCGTCGCGCTGGTCGAGGACTGCGCCCAGGCGCATGGCGCGCGCGCGTCCGACGGCCGGCGTGCCGGCGCCTTCGGCGACGCCGCGGCCTTCAGCTTCTATCCGACCAAGAACCTGGGCGCGATCGGCGATGCCGGCGCGGTGACCTGCAGCGACACCGCGCTTGCGCAACGGCTGCGCGCCCTGCGTCAGTACGGCTGGGAGCGCAAGTACGTCAACGCACTGGCCGGTGGCCGCAACAGCCGCCTCGACGAACTGCAGGCACGCGTGCTGCTGCTGAAGCTGCCGCTGCTCGACAGCTGGAACCGGCGCCGGCGCGAGATCGCCAACCGCTACTCGCACGGGATCCGCAACGCCGGCATCGTCGTCCCCGCGCCGGGCGGCGAGGAGTACGTGGCCCACCTGTACGTGGTGCACAGCGAGCGGCGCGACGCGCTGCGCGCGCACCTTGCGCACGCCGGGATCGCCAGCGACGTGCACTATCCGCTGCCCGACCACTGGCAGCCGTGTTTCGCCGGACGCCATCGCCAGCAGTCGCTGCCGGTGACCCAACGCCACGCCCGCACGGCGCTGACCCTGCCCTGCTTCCCCGAGCTGACCGACGACGAGGCCGGGGAGGTGATCGACGCATGCAACCGGTTCTGAGACCCGCGCTGAGCATCGTGGTGCCGGTGTACTGCAACGCCGGTTCGATCCCGCAGCTGCTGGCGGCCCTGCGCAGGCTGGCGCCGCAGGTCGAGGGCGGACTCGAAGCCGTGTTCGTGATCGACGGCAGCCCGGATGCCAGCCACGCCCTGCTGCGCGAGGCGCTGCCGTCGGCCGGATTCCCGGCGCGCCTGGTCGAACTCACCCGCAACTTCGGCGCCTTCCCGGCGATCCGGGTCGGCCTCGAGCGCGCCCGCGGCGAGGTCATCGCGGTGCTCGCGGCCGACATGCAGGAGCCGCCGGAGCTTGCGCTGGAGTTCCTGGCCGCCCTGCGCGGAGGCGCCGCCGACGTCTGCTTCGGGGTGCGCGAGGGACGCGACGACCCGCTGGCCGGCCGGCTGCTGTCGACCGCGTTCTGGTCGATGTACCGCCGCTTCGTGATGTCGGACATTCCGCGCGGCGGGGTCGACGTCTTCGCGCTGACCGCCGACTTCCGCGACCGCCTGGTCACGCTGCGCGAAGCGCATACCAACCTGGTGGCGCAGCTGTTCTGGCTCGGCGGACGGCGGGTGTTCGTGCCCTATGCCCGCCTGCGCCGCGCGCATGGCCGCAGCGCGTGGACCCTGCGCAAGAAGGTCGCCTACTTCCTCGACAGCGTATTCGCCTTCAGCGACCTGCCGGTCCGCATCCTGCTCATGACCGGCGGCCTGGCCCTGGTGACCGCGGCGCTGCTGGCGGCGGTGGTGATCGTCGCGCGCATCTCCGGCTGGGTCACCGTGCCCGGCTACGCGGCCACGGTGTTCACCATCCTGTTCTTCGGCGCCATCAACACCCTGGGCCTGGGGGTGGTCGGCAGCTATGCCTGGCGCGCCTTCGAGAACACCAAGGCGCGCCCGCTCGCGCTGGTGCACTCCGAGGAAACCTTCGAGGACGATCGCTGATGGACTACTTCGTGCACCCCAACGCGCTGTGCGAGAGCGACGACATCGGCGCCGGCACGCGCATCTGGGCGTTCGCGCACGTGCTGCCGGGCGCGCGCATCGGCCGCGACTGCAACATCTGCGACGGGGTCTTCATCGAAGGCGACGCGGTGATCGGCGACCGCAGCACGATCAAGTGCGGGGTCCAGGTCTGGGACGCGGTGCGCCTGGGCAACGACGTCTTCGTCGGCCCCAACGCCACCTTCAGCAACGACGTCTTCCCACGCAGCCGGCAACGCCCCGAGCGCTACGTCGAGACCGTGGTCGAGGACGGCGCGTCCATCGGTGCCAACGCCACCCTGCTGCCGGGGGTGCGCATCGGCCGCGGCGCCATGATCGGCGCCGGCGCGGTGATCACGCGCTCGGTCCCCGCGAACGCGATCGTGGTCGGAAATCCGGCGCGCATCGTCGGCTACACCGATGCCGACGAGGACGGCGGCCGGGGCAAGGCCGCGCGCGTCGCCGCGCCGGAGCGCGTGCAAGCGCAGCGGGATCGCGAAGCCGCTGCCACGCCCGGCAGCGACGACGGGACGGGGCACCCGGATGGCGCCCGCCTGCAGCGGCTCGCGCGCTTCGTCGACGTGCGCGGCTCGCTGTCGGTGGGCGAATTCAGCCGCGACCTGCCCTTTGAGCCCGCCCGCTACTTCCTGGTGTTCGACGTCCCGTCGCGCGAGACCCGCGGCGAGCATGCGCACCGCCGGTGCCACCAGTTCCTGCTCTGCGTGCACGGCTCGGTCAAGGTCCTGGCCGACGATGGCCGCCAGCGCCGGGCCTTCGTCCTCGACTCGCCCGATACCGGCCTGCACCTGCCGCCGATGACCTGGGGAACGCAGTACCGCTACTCGCCCGACGCCGTCCTGCTGGTCTTCGCCTCGCATGCCTACGACGCCGGCGACTACATCCGCGACTACGACGAGTTCCTGGCGCTGGCGACCGGCGAGGGCCCATGAGCCGTCCCGCCGGCCCGCCGCGGCCGGCAGCGGGTGGCGCCACGACCGCCGCCACCCTGCTCCGCTTCCTCCTGACCGGCGGTGCCAACACCCTGGCCAGCCTGGGCGTGTACTGGCTGCTGCTGCCCTGGCTCCGGCCGCAGGCGGCCTATGCCGCCAGCTTCGTCTTCGGCGTCTGCCTGGGCTACCTGCTGCACAGCCGCTACGCCTTCCGCGTGCGGCACAGCTGGCGCGGATTCGCCGCCTGGCCGCTGGTCTGCCTGGCAGGCTGGGCGGCGGGTGCGTCGATGCTGGCGCTCTCCATCGGCCCGCTGGGCCTGGATGCGCGCCTGGCGCCGCTGCTGTCGGTCGCCGCCAGCGTGCCGGTGACCTTCCTGCTCGGCCGCCGGGTCCTGCGGGCCTGATTCGCGCCCGCGGCCATGGCCGGCTAAAATCGCGGGTTTCCGCCCTACCCCCCAAGGACGCACCGCAACGATGAAGATCCTCGTCGGCTACAAGCGAGTGGTGGACTACAACGTCCGCATCCAGGTCAAGCCGGACGGCACCGGCGTGGTCACCGACGGCGTCAAGCTGTCGGCCAATCCCTTCGACGAGATCGCGCTGGAGGAGGCGCTGCGCCTGCGCGACAAGGGCATCGCCACCGAGGTCGTGGTCGCCACCATCGCCCCCGCCGACGCCCAGGCCCACCTGCGCAACGGCCTGGCGATGGGCGCCAACCGTGCGATCCACGTGGTGGTCGACGCCGGCCAGGAGGTGCAGCCGCTGGCGGCGGCCCGCGCGCTGCTGAAGCTGGTCGAGAAGGAATCGCCCGACCTGGTGATCCTAGGCAAGCAGGCGATCGACGACGACGCCAACCAGACCGGCCAGATGCTGGCCACGCTCTGGGGCCGTCCGCAGGCCACCTTCGCCAGCAAGGTCGAGGTCGCCGATGGCAAGGCCACCGTCACCCGCGAGGTCGACGCCGGCCTGGAAACGCTCGAGGTCGACCTGCCGGCCGTGGTCACCACCGACCTGCGCCTGAACGAGCCGCGCTTCATCAAGCTGCCCGACATCATGAAAGCCAAGTCCAAGCCGATGGACACCATCGCCTGGGCCGAGCTCGGCGTCGACGAGGGCCAGGGCCTGAAAACCACGCAGTACGCCGCGCCCGCGAAGCGCAGCAAGGGCGTGATGGTGAAGGACGCGGCCGAACTCGTCGCCGCACTCAAGGACAAGGGGCTGCTCTGATGGCCAAGGTACTCATCGTCGCCGAACACCACGACGGCAAGCTCAACGGCTCCACCGCGAAGTGCGTCAGCGCCGCGCAGGCACTCTCGCCCGAGGCCATCGACATCGTGGTGCTGGCCGCCGACCCGGCGACCGTCGCCGCGGACGCCGCGCAGCTCGCCGGCGTCACCCGCGTGCTGACCGTCGCCAACGAGGCCAATGCGAACGCCATCGCCCAGGTGCTGGCGCCGCAGGTCGCCAGGCTGGCCGACCGCTACAGCCACGTCTTCGGCCCCAGCTCGACCTTCGGCAAGGACCTGATGCCCTGCGTGGCCGCGCTGCTGGGCGTGCCGCAGGTGTCCGACCTGATGGGCGTCGAGGGCGAATACACCTTCAAGCGCCCGATCTACGCCGGCAATGCGATCGTCACCGTCGAGGCCCCGGCGGGCCAGACCGTGGTCGCCACCGTGCGCACCGCGTCTTGGAAGGAAGCGGCCAAGGGCGGCAGCGCCGCGGTCGAGGCGGCCAGCGTCGACGCGACCCTGCCCACGCACACCCGCTTCGTCGGCCTGGCCGCGGGCAGCACCGACCGCCCCGACCTGCAGGGCGCGAAGCGCGTGGTCTCCGGCGGCCGCGGCGTGGGCTCGGCCGAGAACTTCGAGGTCATCTACAAGTTCGCCGACAAGCTCGGCGCCGCCGTGGGCGCATCGCGCGCCGCGGTCGACGCCGGCTACTGCCCCAACGAGATGCAGGTCGGCCAGACCGGCAAGATCATCGCCCCGGAGCTCTACGTCGCGATCGGCATCAGCGGCGCGATCCAGCACCTGACCGGCATCAAGGACGCCGGCACGATCGTCGCGATCAACAAGGACGCGGATGCGGCGATCTTCGAGATCGCGGACATCGGGCTGGTGGGGGATCTGTTCCAGGTGCTGCCGGAGTTGGAAGCGGCGCTGGGCTGAGGCTACCGGTCGCGGCAGGCCCCGGTCGCAGGGGCCTGCCGTCCGCCTCGCGCGCAGGACCGCGCAGTCTTCAGGGCTTGCGCAGTAACCAGACCTCGATGTCGGGGGGGAGCACGGCAAGCAGCGGCGTTGCCACGGTGACCGCACCCGCGAGCAGCGCTGCCTTGGCCACCGGCACGTCCCTTGAATAGCGGATGCGGGAATACAGTCCGCGGATCGCGACTGACGGCAGCACCATGGTCTCTGCCAACTCGAATCCATGACGCGCGGCCAGCGCCCGCATCACCGCGGTGTCGAAATAGTGGACGTGGGGCGAAGGGAACCCGAGCTGCCACATCCGTTCGAATGTGCGCGCCAGGTGCAGGCGCGCCATCATCTTCGAAAGCCGGTACAGGAATCCGCGGCGCGAGGGCGAGTTCACGATCAGCCAGCCGCCGTGTGAAAGATGCCGGGAGACCGCCGCCAGCGTGGCGTTGACGTCGGGAATGTGCTCGAGCACGTCGTTGAAAACGATGAGGTCGAAACGCTCGTCGGCCCCAAGCACGTCAGGAAAGAAACCACTGCGCACCGCCAGTCCACGCGCACGTGCCGCGGCGGCGACGGAGGCGTCAGGCTCGATTCCCACAGTATCGAAGCCGGCACCCGCCGCCTCGATGAACCAGCCGTGCGCGCACCCCACATCGAGCAGGCGAGGCCGTAATGTCCGGACCGGTACCGGGAGTGTCCCGAGTCGCTGCAGCAGCCGCGCGAAGTTAGCTCGCCTGAGCGCCTGGAGCCCATCGTGTCGCGCCGCCTCGTCCAGGTCGCCTCCCGCGGCCTGCTCGAGGATATGCGGCTCGAGCGTGCTGCCTTCATAGGTGCAGGCGGTGCAGCACAGATGCCACGGCTGCACGCCCGTCACCAGCTCCGCCCCGCAGGCGGGGCAACGGCTCAGGCCTGGGGCTTCCAGCCGGTCAACGCGATTCCCATCAGGATCACCAGCCCACCCGCGAGCGTTTGCCATCTAAGAGGCTCCCCAAGAAAGATCGCCGCAGCCACCGGAACCAGCAGGAACGACAGACCGTAGAACGGAAAGGCGAACGACAGCGGCACCCTCGACAACACGACCAGCCAGGTCACGGTTGCAAGCCCGTAGATCGCTAGGGCAGCCACGAGTGGCACGGTCAGCCAGGTGGAGGGCTGCGACAGCACGAGATGCGACGACGCCGTCTTGAACAGCACCTGCCCGAACGAGAGCATGGCGATGGTGCAGACGATCAGGGCCAGGTTCGCACCCGTCAGGTATTCCGCTTTGCTCACGTCAGTCCGGCCAATGGAACAGTCGTATTAGCATATCCGGTCCGCAAGTGGCCTGCACCCCGCTGGTACACTGCGCGGCCGTACTCCCCGCCCCAGGAACGCACACGTGCCCGCGAACTCTTCAGCCACGGATGGGCGCCGCACACGGCTCGCAACGGGCACTGTTCGGTTCGAATGGATGCACCGCCGACCGCGCCGCTCGCTGGCGCTGCTCGCAGTGCTCGCTTTTCTCGCGGCGAGCGTGCTGATCGGCGGCTATCTCCAGTCACGGGCCAAACTGAAGTTCGACCTGCAGTCGCCGGTCGCCACGCAGCTGCAGGTCTTTCATTCGACCGATGGCCTGTTCCGCGAGGCCGACTCGCACTCGGAGACCGCGGCCGCGGGCACGAAACGCATGCGGCTGCGAATCCCGGCGGGCTACAGCGAGCACCTGCGGATCGACCCGGCGCCGGGCGGACCCGTGCTGCGCCTCTGCAAGCTCGGCGCGCGCGATGGACGGCTCGTGCTGTACGACATCGCAGGGACCAACCAGCTGGCGGCGCACATCGATGCCGGCTGCCTCGTGCTGGAACCGCATGCCGGTGCGGAAGATCCGTTCGTCGTCCTCATCGCCCAGGGCGTGGTGGCAGAAGACCACGTGCGCGGTTGGAGGGTAGCCATGGCGCTCTCCGCACTCCTGCTCGCGGCGGCGCTGCTTGTCGGGCTGCAGCTGGCCGAGAGCATCGAGCGCCTCTCGCTGGCCTCGCGCAGGCTCTTCGAGACGGCGTCGCGGCACGCGCACTGGCTCGCTTTTGGATCGATGCTGCTTCTCGGGGGCCAGATCCTGCATGCGCTGCCGCCGAACGGGGTGCCCGATGAGCCCGCGCACCTGAGCAAGATTGCGAAGATGCACGGCGGCGTTCTCCTTGGTGATTCGGGCCACGAGCCGGTGGTCGATGTGGCCGCGATGTACGGCGAGCTATGGGGCGGCGTCCCGCGGCCCGAGGCACTCGACCGCTCCGTGCTGGAGCGGCAGCTGGAACAGCCACTGGCCTGCGACCGCGCACCCCGCGCTCTTCCCAGGTCCGCGGACCAGTACGCGCCGCACCTCTATGTCGCACCAACCCTCGCGATGGCGGCGTCGTGCGGGATGGGCGCAAGCTTCGGTGGCTTCCTCGATACCGCCCGGATCTTCAACCTGCTGCTGGGTGCCTTCCTAGTCGCGTTCGGGATCCGCCAGGCCGGCCACGGCAAATGGGCGCTGTTCATTGTTGCAATGCTGCCGATGACCATCAGCCAGGTGGCGTCGATCAGTGCGGATTCGATGCTCCTCTCCCTGACCCTGTGCTTCATCGGCTACGTCTCCGGCGTGGCTTCGGGCAAGGTTGGCTGGAGCCAGGCACGCATCGTGCTCCCGCTGCTCGCCGTCGGGCTCGCATTCGCCAAGCCCGGGGCTGCATGGATCCTGGCCGCGGTGCTTTTCTGCTATCCCGCATTCCGCGACAACCGCCGGCGCTTCGCCGCGCTGGCGGCCACCTCCATGCTGCTGCCGTGGCTGATCCACGTGGGCTGGACCCTGTGGTCCGCGGGGAACGCCCACTACGGCCCCGGTGTCGACCCTGAGCAGAACAGGGCGCTGCTCCTGGAGCAGCCGGGAGTGGTCGCGCGCATGGCGTTCAATACCTTCCTTGGCGACGGTTTGCCCCATCTCTACAACTCCATGATCGGCCGGCTTGGCTGGCTTGACATCCCGCTGTCCCCCTGGGCCTACGTCGCAGGCGGATGGATGCTGTTCGCCAGCGTCTGGACGAATCCCGATGACATGCGCCTGCCCATGTGGGTGCGCGTCCTCGCCCTGATGGCAGCTGGTGGCTCGCTATTGCTTCTCGCGCTCCCCTTGCTTCTGACCTGGACGCAGCCGGGCGCGCCTGTCATCCAGGGCCTGCAGGGTCGCTACTTCCTGCCCACCCTCGCCTTCGTGCTCGTCTTCTGCGCTCTGCGCGCGACACCGGTGGCGCGCCTGGTACTGCTGGCATGCGTCCTCTGCGCCCCCATGCTTTCGCTGGATGCACTTTCCAGCATCCATTTGCGCTACCACGGTTCCTGACATGATCCAGTCTGCCGTAGACCAGACCCTCCGCTCCCGCAACGCCCGCCCGCACGTCGCTGCGGTGCTCCCCTGTTACCGGGTGACCGCCCACATCCTCGACGTCCTGGCGCGCATGCCGGCGATCGTCGACACGATCGTGGTCGTGGACGACGCCTGTCCGGACGGTTCAGGCCGACTGGTCGAGGGGTCGTGCCAGGATCCGCGCGTGCGCGTCCACTACAACGGGCAGAACCAGGGCGTGGGCGGTGCCGTGCTCAACGGCTACAGGGTGGCGATCGCCGCGGGTGCCGACGTCATCGTCAAGATCGATGGCGACGGCCAGATGGATCCGGGGCTGGTCACGCGCTTCATCGCGCCGATCCTCGCCGGTGAAGCCGACTACACCAAGGGCAATCGCTTCTTCGACCTGACCAACATCACCCGCATGCCGCCGTTGCGCATCTTCGGCAACGCGGTGCTGTCGTTCATGGCCAAGCTGTCCACCGGTTACTGGGACCTGTTCGACCCCACCAACGGATACACGGCCATCCACGCGGCGGTGGCCGGACGGCTGCCGTTCGACCGGATCAGCAAGCGCTACTTCTTCGAGACCGACATGCTGTTCCGCCTCAACACGCTGCGGGCGGTGGCGGTGGACGTGCCGATGGACGCGCACTACGGCGACGAGGTCAGCAACCTGCGCATCTCGCGCATCCTGGGCGAGTTCCTCGCCAAGCACGCGCGCAATCTCTGCAAGCGCATCTTCTACAACTACTTCCTGCGCGACATGTCGCTGGCGTCGATCGAGCTGGTGGCGGGTGCCGTGCTGGTGGCCGGAGGCACGCTCTTCGGCGCGTCGGCCTGGCTGCAGTCGATGCAGGCCGGGGTGCCGACGCCCGCCGGCACGGTGATGCTGGCGGCACTGCCGATCATCCTCGGGCTGCAGTTCCTGCTGGCTTTCCTGGGCTATGACATCGGTTCGGTGCCACGCCGTCCCATGCACAGGTCGGCGGTCGCGCGCATCCCTGCAGCGGCGGCGCCGGACGTGCCTGCGGGCGGCTGAACAGGCGGGCGGCGCCTGGACGCCGGCCCGCCCGCAACGGGGATTTCAGCCCGCGGAGAACGGCACCCCTGTGCAACCGCGCAGCTCGGCCTCGTCCACGCCTTCCGCGGCCTCCACCAGCACCAGCCCGCCAGGCGTGACGTCGAACACCGCCAGGTCGGTGATGATCCGGCTGACCACGCCCACGCCGGTGAGCGGAAGCGTGCACTCGGGCAGGATCTTCGGCTCACCGGCCTTCGTGCAGTGCTCCATCAGCACCACCACGCGCTTCACGCCGGCCACCAGGTCCATCGCGCCACCCATGCCCTTGACCATCTTGCCGGGCACCATCCAGTTGGCCAGGTCACCCTTGTCGGTGACTTCCATCGCCCCCAGGATCGCAAGGTCGATGTGGCCGCCGCGGATCATGGCGAAGGAGTCGTGGCTGCCGAAATAGCTGGCGCCCCTGCGCGCGGTCACGGTCTGCTTGCCGGCGTTGATCAGGTCGGCGTCGAGTTCGTCCTCGGTCGGGAACGGGCCGATGCCGAGCAGGCCGTTCTCGCTCTGCAGCCACACGTCCACGCCTTCGGGGATGTGGTTGGCCACCAGCGTCGGCAGGCCGATGCCGAGATTCACGTACATGCCGTCGGCAAGCTCGCGCGCGGCGCGCTGTGCCATCTGGTCGCGGGTCCAGGCCATCACTTCGCTCCTTCGCGCACGGTGCGCTGTTCGATGCGCTTCTCGGGGCTCGCGTTGACCACGATGCGGTCGACGTAGATCCCGGGCAGGTGCACCTGGTCCGGGTCGATGGCGCCCACCTCCACCAGCTCCTCGACCTCGGCCACGCAGACCCTGCCGGCCATGGCGCAGGCCGGGTTGAAGTTGCGCGCGGTCTTGCGGAACACCAGGTTGCCGGCGCGGTCGGCCTTCCATGCCTTCACCAGCGACACGTCCGCGGTGAGCGCGGTCTCCATCACATAGTGCTTGCCGTCGAACTCGCGCGTCTCCTTGCCCTCGGCCACCACGGTGCCGTAGCCGGTGGCGGTGAAGAACGCCGGAATGCCGGCGCCGCCGGCGCGCAGGCGCTCGGCCAGGGTGCCCTGCGGATTGAACTCGAGTTCGAGCTCGCCGGCGAGGAACTGGCGCTCGAACTCCTTGTTCTCGCCCACGTAGGACGAAATCATCTTGCGGATCTGCCGCGTCGCGAGCAGCTGGCCCAGGCCGAAGCCGTCGACGCCGGCGTTGTTGGAGATGGCGGTCAGCCCGTTGACGCCCGAGTCGCGCAGCGCGGCGATCAGGGCTTCCGGGATCCCGCAGAGGCCGAAGCCGCCCACCGCGAGCGTCTGTCCATCGGCGACGACGTCGCGCAGCGCGCTGGCGGCATCGAGGAAGACCTTTCCCGGCGATCGGGTGTCGGGTGTGGCGGCCAAGGCAGGCTCCTGGTCACGGATGGAACGGGCATGGTACCGGCCCGAGCACCGGCGCTGCACTGCCCTTTGGTGCAGTGTGCGTCAGCGCCTGGCCGCGGCGGCCTGCGCTGCGGCGATGGCCGCCAGGCGCGCATCGACGTCGGGATACGGCGTGGCGTCCATGACCGTCGACAGTGCCGACCACAGCGCGGACTCGGAAAAACGCGTGCGGATGAAGGCCAGGCCGGCCTCCGACGCGTTGCGCCAGGCCGCGTCGTCGCCCGCGAGCATTGCGACCTGGTGCGCGAAGGCCTCGGCCTGGTCGGCCACGCGCAGCGCCTCCGCGTCCTCCAGGCCCTGTGCGCCGACGGTGGTGGTCACGCAGGGCACCCCATGGCGCAGCGACTCCAGGACCTTGCCCTTGACGCCGGCGCCGAAGCGCAGGGGCGCGACCGCCACCCGCGCGCGCGCGTACGCGGCCATGAGGTCTTCTTCCGTGAGCGCGCCGGTCACCTCGACGTCCGGGCCCGCGAAGGCCAGGATCTCCGGCCCGGGGTCCGCTCCCGCCACCACCATCCGCAGCCCCGGGCAGGCCGCGCGCACGTGCGGCCAGGCCTCGGCCAGGAACCAGGCCACGGCGTCGGCGTTGGGCGCGTGGGCGAAGCCGCCCACGAACAGCACGCTATCGCGCGCACCAAGCCGCTCGGCCTCGCCCAGCCGCTCAGGCACGCCGCCATATGCGAACAGCGGCACGGTCAGCGCCCGGACCGCCGCCCCATGGCCGTCACGCCAGGCCTGCACGTGCCGGGTCTCGGCTTCGGCCGGGTACAGCACCGCGTCCACGCGCGCCCACACACCCTCCTCCAGGCGCCGGATGTCGACCACCTGTCGCCCGAGTGCCGGGGAAGGTTCCAGCGCGTGCTGCGCCGCCAGGCGCAGGTGGTGCACGTCGTGTCCGTAGTACACGACGCGGGCGCTGGATCGCCGGCGCACCGCGTCGACCAGCGCGTCGGCCACGTGCGGGCGGCTCAGCAGCGCGTAGTCCAGGCAGGCGCCGTGCGCGTTCAGCCAATCGTCGAACCCGACGAGGCCCTCGCCGACGATCTCGATGCCGTGCATCAGCAGCAGGTCGCGCGCGCGCGGATCCGGGTCCGGGGCGTGGCTCCAGAACTTCAGCTCGAAGCCCCGTTCCTGCAGCAGGCGCATCAGCTGCCACATCGCGCGCGAGCCAGCGTCCTGGTCGGTCCGCGGCAGGTGGCGGTCCGCCACCAGCACGAGCTTCTTCCGCTGCGCGCGGCTTCGCGCCAGGAACGGATGCTGGCCCCGGGGAAGCTGGTCGCGTTCCAGGATCGCAGCCCAGCGTTCGAAGAAGCGCACGCGGTTTTCCGCCTGCCAGGCCTTGCCGCCCTCGCCCGCATCGGTGCCGTGTGACAGCCCTTCCTGGTGAACCACGGTCGACCAGGGTTGGTAAAAAGTGCGGATCCCGTGCTCGCGCAGGCGGAAAGCGAGATCGGTGTCCTCGTAGTACGCCGGCGCATAGCGCTCGTCGAAGCCGCCCACGTCGCGAAGGGTCTGCGTCCTGAGCAGGATCGAGGCGCCCGACACGTAGTCCACTTCGCGCACCGCCGCGTGGGCCGGATCGGCGGGATCGCCGCCGCGGCCGACGTTGCAGCCGTCGCCGTCGGACCAGACGATCCCGCCAGCCTCCTGCAGCCGTCCGTCGGGATAGACCAGCCGCGACCCGGCCAGGCCGCAGGCACCATGCAGCTGGAAGGCCAGGAGCAGGCCGTCCAGCCAGCCCGGGGTGACCAGCGTGTCGTTGTTGAGGAAGTGTACGAACGCAGCGCGCACCAGCGGCAGCGCGGCGTTCATCGAGCGCAGGAAGCCGAGGTTGGCCGGGTGGCGGTGGTAGCGCAGGCCGGGCACGCGGGCGAAGCGGTCCATGTCCGGTTCGCCCGAGGCGTCCTCCACCAGGATCACCTCGAAGGGCACGCCGGCGCCGGCGTCGCGGATTGACTCCAGGCAGGCCCGGGTGGCGGCGAACTGGCCGTGCGCGGCCACGACGATCGATACCGTGGGCTCGGCCACCACATCGAACGCCAGGTCCGCGATCGGCAGGTCGGCGCGCGCGGGCGGAGACGGAAGCGACGACGGCTGCGCTGCGGGCGCATCCCCGATCACGTCGTCCGCGGGAAACCGCGGCAGCGCGGTCGGCTGCGCGGCAGGCGGATCCAGCACGCCCTGCGGCATCGCCGGTGGCTCGGGCGCGGCGCTGCGCATGCTGCGCATCCAGCGCCAGCTGCGGCTGGTCACGATCTGTTCGATGAAGGCCTGCTGCGCCGCGAGCAGGTCGCGCAACCTGGCCTCGCGTCCGGAATGCGCAGCCACGGCGCCGGCGTGGTGCTGCGCCAGGGCGTCGTAGGCATCGCGGGCCTGGGCGAACGCGTCGCGGAGGGTGCCGCCTGCCTCGGCCTGGCGCGCCAGCAGCGCGGCCTGGTCCGCGGCGAGCGTGCGCAGGGCGAGTGCGTCGGCCTCAAGAATCGCCCGCCACGAGCCCTCCTCCAGCGCCTCCACTGACAGACGCGCCCGGGCACGCGTGGCTTCGGCCAGCGCCTTCGCCTGGGCAGCTTCGGTCGCCTCCAGCGCGGCGATGCGCAGGTTGGCCTCGTGCAGCGCCGTGGCAAGCCCGGTGGCGTCGGCCTCGCGGCGCACGGCCTCGACGGCGCGGTTCCGCGCGTCGACCTGGGTCTCGTATTCGGCCACGGCGTCGGCGAAGGCCGCCGCGCGCAGATCGTCCATGGCCGCGGCGTCGGGCACGCGGAGGTCGTAGACCTCGTTGGCGGGCAGCTCGATCCGGCCGAGCTCGGACATGTCCGCCAGGTCGAATGCGACCACGCATGCCTGCGCAATCGCGCCTGGCTCGGCGTTGCGGCTGCGGCTCAACCCGACGTACAGCACGCCGTCGGCGATCGCCAGGCCGCGGACATATCCGTCCAGCGGCCAGGCACCTGCGGCTTCGAAGCCGCGATAGCAGCGCAGCGTGCGCGCCTCCGAATCGCACAGCCACACGCGGTCGCCATCGGAGAGCAGCGAATGCGGCTGTGACAGGCCGCGCAGCATCACCTCGCCGGTCTCGACGTCGTAGACCTCGCCGGCACCGCGGGTGGCGCCCTTGTAGCCCCGATGGGCGTGGAAGGTGCCGAAGCGCGATGCCAGCAGCCGGCCTTGGTGGACACAGCAGGAATTGACGTGCTGTGCGTCTTCCTCGCCCGGCTGCGCCCAGTGGCGCAGCTCAGTGAAGGCGTGGTCGAACTCGAATACCGCGTTGAGCTGGGTCGCGACGACGTAGACCCGGCCGTCGTGCCAGAGCACGTCGTGCAGGTCCAGCGAACGCTCCACCAGCTGCACGCGCACCGCGTCGCGCCCACGCAGCCAGCGCAGCTCCGCGCGGCCCTCGGCCTGCCGCGCCAGCAGCGCGCCGCCGGGCAGGAGCGCGATGCCGGTGGTGTCGACGTGCGACCAGCGCTCCACGGCGCCGTCGACAATCGCGAACACGCCGCCACCGTTCACCGACGACACCAGCAGGCGTCCGGCGGGCCAGCCGCTCATCCCATGCTCCGCAGCCCGCCGGTCGCGGCGCCCAGCGTGAACACCGCCTCCATGTCGGCCACGCCCTCGGCGTGTCGCACTTCACCGGCCACGGTCAGGATGATGGCATCGGTGCGCCGGTCGATGGCGTGGATCTCCACGCCGTCTTCGTCGAGGCGCGACACGCCCACGGTCACGAAGTACTGTCCGCGCAGGAGCGCGCAGCGCAGGTCGAACTCGCCGATCGCGGTGGTACCGGCGTCGCAGGCGTAGAGTTCGCCCGTCGACACGAGGGTGTTGGCGCTGTACAGGACCGAGCCGGTCACCGTGCACACGCGCACCCCGAAGATTAGCCTGTCCAGTGCCTCGCGGAAGTGGTAGCGCACGAGCAAGCGGAAGGGTTCGCGACCATGCACCAGCGGCCCATGGCCGTGCCCGCCCACGACCAGGCAGTCGGCGGTCAGCGCGCGGCCATCGCCCAGGCGGGTCTCGTCGCGGTTATAGCCCGGGCGGGTGTGGAACTGGTCGCGCGCCCCGCCCTCCAGGAAGCGCTGCAGGTCGCGTTCCTCCAGCGCGGCCTCGTCGCCGGGCGGTGTTGCGGCATCCGCCTCCGTTCCGGGGCCCGCCTCGTCCGGCGCGTCCCCGCTTACGGCCGGGTTGTCGCCGAAGACCACCCGCAGGTACTGCTTCACGGCCGACTGCGCGTCGCCATCGTAGATCAGCCGGCCGCGATCGAGCACCACGCCGCGGTCGCAGAGCTGCAGCACCGATTCGATGGCGTGGGTCACGAATAGGAGCGTGCAGCCCTGCTGGCGCATCTCTTCGATGCGCTTGAAGCACTTGCGCTGGAAGTAGATGTCGCCGACCGAAAGCGCCTCGTCGACGATCAGCACGTCGGGATCGGTATGCACCGCGACCGCGAACGCAAGGCGCATGAACATGCCGCTGGAGTAGGTCTTCACCTGCTGGTCGACGTGGCCGCCGATCTCGGCGAAGGCGAGGATCCGATCCATGCGCTCGTCCACCTGCCGCTGGCTGAGGCCGAGCAGGCTGGCGTTCATGCGCACGTTCTCGCGACCGGTGAACTCGGGATTGAAGCCCGCGCCCAGCTCCAGCAGGGCGGCAATTCGCGCCGACACCGTCAGCTCGCCCGTGCTCGGCTGCAGGATGCCGGCGATGATCTGCAGCAGCGTGGACTTGCCCGAGCCGTTGCGGCCGATGACGCCGATCGCCTCGCCGCGCCGGATGTCCAGGTCCACGCCGCGCAGTGCGTGAAAATGCTCGACCCTGCGCGCGCCCGGCGCAAGCACGTGCAGCAGCTGCTGGTAGGGCTTGTCGAACATCGGGAACGACTTGCCGATGCCGCGCAGGCGGACCACGACCTCAGAGGACATCGGCAAACCCCCGGCTGCTGATCCGGAACCAGGCGTAGGTCGCGTAAAGCACCACCAGGCTGGCCAAGCCACGCCAGGCCAGGCCGGTCCAGTCCGGCGGACGACCCCACAGCGCGACCTCGCGCACCTGGTCGATGAAGAAGGTCAGCGGATTGAGCGCGAAGATGGCCTGGTAGCGCTCGGGCAGCGCGTCCACGGGGACGATCGCCGACGACAGGAACAGCAGGGCCGTCACCACCACGGGCACGGCCTGGTTGATGTCGCGGATGTAGACGCCAAGCGACGACACCAGCCAGCCCGTGGCCACCGCCAGCAGCGCCAGCGGCAGCAGCACCACGGGCGCGAGCGCGATCCACGGTGAGAGGGTGCCCACCATCAACGCGCACAGCACCGCGAACACCACAAGGTTGGCGAGCAGATGGAAGCCGGCGGACAGCATCACCGTCCACGGCAGGATGTGCAGCGGGAACACGACTCGCTTGACGTAGTTGCCGTTGTCAACCATCAGCCGCGGCGAGCGCGCGAGGCACTCGGCGAAGAAGCCGTGCACCATGATCCCGAGGAACAGCACGATCCCGAACGGCACCTCGGCATCGGCCGTCTGGCTCCAGCGCGCCCCGAGGATTTCGCCGAAGGCCACGGTGTAGATCAGCAGCATCATCAGCGGTCCGAGCAGCGACCACAGCAGGCCGAAGCTGGCGCCGCGATAGCGTCCCAGGATGTCGCGCGCCACCAGCTCCCGGGTCAGGTCCCGGTACTGGAGTAGCGCCGAGAACGGCGCCCGCGCGCGGAGCCTCCAACGCGCAGGGGGCCTGGCCAGGAAGGGCGCGTCACGCATGTGGTCGAACGGCGCTCGGTGCACCGGTCACTGGATGACCAGCGTCGCGTTGAAGCTGCAGGTGGCCTGGGTGGCGCGGTCGACCACCGCCGAGAGTTCGTAGCTGCCTGCGGGCAGGCCATCGAGCGCGAGCAACAGGTCGAAGCCGGCACCTGCCAGCGCCTCGCTGCCGAGCGCCTGGGCCACGTCGGGGCGCTGGGTGCTGCCGGCGGACAGCGGGGCGGCGAAGCTGGCCGTGGCGCCCCGCAGGACGAACAGGGCATCGGCCGGGACCTGCAGCGCGGCATCGGCCACCCACCCGCCGAACAGCGCGCTGCCCGTGGCCGGCAGGGCCACCGCCTGCGGGCTGCCGCCGTTGATGGCGTCCAAGGCGCAGTGGCCAGCGGCGAGTGCATCCGCCGCCGGGGTGAACGCTTCGGCCCACACGGCCGCCGGGCCGGGGGCCGCGGCGCGGGTGTCATCGGCGGCTGGCGGGACCGCAGGCGGGGCGCCGACGGGCTCGTCGCCGCCGCACGCGGCCAGGAGGGCGGCGGCGAGCAGCGCCGTTGCCAGCAGAATCTTCTTGTCCATGCAGGTATCCAGGGGTGGGTTGGGATGCATCAGGAAGCTCGGGTCACACGTCGGCGACGAATGCGCCCGGCCAGTCGCGCGGCGGGAACGCCAGCAGGTAAAGCGTGTCGGTCACGCTGAGGTTCGGGCTGTAGAAGGGATCGTACTGCAGTGCCGCGCCCCAGCGATCGCGCATGTAGACCACTTCGCCGTTGAAACGCTCGGCCTTCTCGGGCGAGTCCTCGTAGCCGCGGGTGGCGGATTCGTGGTGGTAGAGCTCGGCGAAGGGGGTCCACACGTTGCGGTAGCCGGCCTGGCGCAGGCGCAGGCAGAAATCCACGTCGTTGAACGCGACATTGAGCTGCGGGTCCAGGCCGTCGACGCGTTCGTAGGCCTCGCGCGTGACCACCAGACAGGCCGCGGTCACGGCGCACAGCTCCTGGGCTAGGCGCGCCCGGCTCATATGGCCCGGGTAGCCGCGGCCGTAGCCCGAGTAGGCGTGCGCGGCCACGCCGTGCGCGCCGATGATGACGCCGGCGTGCTGGATGGTGTCGTTGGGGTAGTAGAGCATCGCGCCCACCGCCCCCACTCCCGGCCGGCAGGCGTGTCCGACCATCTCCTCCAGCCAGCTGGGCGTGATGACGGTGATGTCGTTGTTCATCAGGCACAGCAGCGTGCCCTTGGCCGCCGCGGCCGCGAGGTTGTTGATCTCGGAGTAGTTGAACGGCGCGTCGTGCGGCAGCACCCGCACCCGGGTCTCGCCTGCCAGCGACGCCAGGTAGTCGCGCGTCTGCGCTTCCCGTGACTGGTTGTCGACGATGACGATCTCGTAGGCGGGATAGGTGGTCGTCCCGAGGATCGAGTCGACGCAGGCGCGTAGCAGCTCAACCCGGTCGCGCGTGGGGATGATGATGCTCACTAGCGGCGCCGGGTCGGGCACGGCATAGCGCACCCGGTAGTTGCCGCGCTGGCCGGGAATGTCCTCCACCCGCCCGGACGAGCCGGTACGCTCCAGGTGCCCGGCGATGGCGCGCAGCCCGGCGTGGTGGGCGTAGTCCTTCTCCTGCGGCGCGAGCGCGGTTGACCCCGCGATCGCCCGCCAGTGGTACAGCACCTTCGGGATGTGGCCGACCTGGCCGGGAGCCAGGCGCTCGATGCAGCGCAGCGCAAGGTCCCAGTCCTGGCTGCCTTCGATGCCCATCCGGAAGCCGCCGACCTCGCGCACCAGTGCCGCCTCGTACGCACCCAGGTGGCTGATGCAGTTGTGCGACAGGAACAGGTCGTAGTTCCAGTCCGACTTCATGTAGGGATCGAAGCGGCGGCCTTGCTCGTCGATCTTGTCCTCGTCGGTGAACACCACCTTCCACTCGGGGAAGCGGTTGATGGCGCCCGCCAGCTCGGCCAACGCGGCCGGATGCAACTCGTCGTCGTGGTCGAGCAGGACCAGCCAGTCACCCCCGGCGATGCCGATCGCGCTGTTCGAGGCCGCCGAGATGTGGCCGTTCTCCTCGCGGTGCACGACCCGGATGCGGGGATCCTCGGCGGCCATGCGGTCGAGCAGCCGGCGCACGTGCGGACTGGGCGAGGCGTCGTTGGCCAGGCACAGCTCCCAGCGCCCGTAGGCCTGGCGGCGCACGCTGTCCACGCACTTGCGCAGCCAGCGCTCCTCGGTGTTGTAGACCGGCACGATGATCGAGAACAGCGGCTGCACCGGCAGCGCCGCGGCCTGCCGGGCCAGGGCGTCCAGGGCCTCGGGTGACTGCGCGTCGTACAGCTGGAGCCAGGTGTCGTAGCCCACCTCGACGTCGCCGGTGGGTGGCGCGGCGTAGCGCGCATTGAGGCGGCCCGCGAAGGCCGCCGGCCCACCCGACAGCAGGCTGCCGCCGAGCGCCGCGGCCAGGCGCAGCCGCGCGCCCGCCCCCTGCGTGTCCGCGAACAGGGAGCCCAGCATCGTGCGCGCCGCCTCCGCGCGGCCGAGCCGGCGCAGGCGCAGCCCGGACATCCGGAACCGGCACACCGCGAGCGCGGGATCGAAGCGCAGGCTGCGCACCGGATTGGAGAACAGCACGACGGCGCGCATGCCCCCGTCGCCGGTGCTGCGCAGCGGCACGAAGACCTTGTGGCGCTCGAGTTCCGGGTCGCCGTAGTCGGGGTAGAAAAAGCTCCACAGCTCGGGGCCTTCGAGGCGTTCGAGCGCGAGCTCGACCTCGTACCACCCGGCCTCGAGCCCGCCCGCCGGCAGTTCGCAGCGGAAGAACGGGTCGTTGCCGACCGCCTCCCAGGCGTCGTCGCCGAGGTGGCGCAGGTGGTTGTGCGGGCGCAGCGGCACGCCGATGCCGCCGTGGGCCGGCGGCGCGGTGTCGTGATCCTTCATCGTGGAGTCCAGCGTCCTGTGTCGTGTCGGGGGTCGGCCGCGCGCGCGCCCAAGTGGCGCAGCCACGCGTGCAGACCGCTGCGCGGCGGCGAGGCCAGCGTGTTGGCGGCGCCATGCTGCAGCGAAAGATTGGGGCTGTAGGCCGGGTCGTCGTCGAGCACGGCGCCCCAGCGCTCCACCATGAAGGCCACTTCGGAATGGAAGCGGCGCAGCTTGTCCTCGGTGTCCTCGCTGCCACGGCTGGCCGATTCGTGGTGGTAGAGCTCCGCGTGCGGCGTCCAGACGTTGCGGTAGCCAGCCGCGCGCAGGCGCAGGCAGAAGTCGACGTCGTTGAAGGCGACCTGAAGTTGCTCGTCGAGGCCGCCGACTTCGTCCCAGACCGACTTGCGGATCGCCAGGCAGGCGGCGGTGACCGCCGACATCTCCTGCACCAGGGCGGCACGGCCGGCTTCACCGGCGGCGCCTCGCGGCGCGCGCGAGTACACATGACCGGCCACGCCCCCGAGGCCCAACACCACGCCCGCGTGCTGGATCGTGTCGTCGGGATAGTAGAGCATCGCGCCCACCGCGCCCACGCCGGGGCGCAGCGCCTGCGAAACGAGCTCGTCCAGCCAGTCGGGCGTCAGCACCTCGATGTCGTTGTTGACCAGGACCACCACGCTGCCGGTGGCCTCGGCCACCGCGCGGTTGTTGAGCGCGGAGTAGTTGAACGGCCGCTCGTCGCGCAGCACCCGCACGTCCGGGCGCGACGCGATGGTGGCGAGATACTCCAGCGTGTCCGGCCCGGTCGAGCCGTTGTCGACCACCAGCACTTCGAAGTCGGGATAGCTGCTGAGCGCGATGATGCTGTCCACGCACTGGCGCAGCAGGTCGACGCGGTCGCGCGTGGGAATGACGATGCTGGCGCGTGGAGGCTGTGCCGGGAGCGGCCAGCGCAGGCGGGCGCCGTCGCGCCACGCCGGCTCCACGGCCGCGACGCGTTCGCCCAGCAGGTCGGCCAGGGCCCCGCGGCGGGCGGCTCCGGCAGCCGCTGCATCCACGGCCGGCACGGCGTCGGGCCAGTGCGCCAGCACCAGCGGCAGGTGCAGCACCGGGGCGGTGGCATCCAGGCAGCGCAGCGCGAGATCGGCCGCCAACGCGGGGGCGTGGTCGGCACGAAACCCTCCCACCGCACGCACGCGCTCCAGCGCGAATACCGCGCCAACGCCGATGTAGTCGCGAGCCAGGAAGAGATCGAAGTTCCAGGCAGGGCGGAACACCGGTGCGAAGCGCCGGCCGTCGGCGTCTAGGCGGTCGCCGTCGGCGTAGGCCAGGGCCGTATCGGGCCGGCGACCCAGCGCATCGGAGTAGGCGAGCAGCGCGTGCGGCGCCAGCCGCGGCAGGCCTTCGAGCACCATCAGGTGGCTTCCCGACGCTGCCGAAAGTGCCTGGTTCCAGGCGCCGGCGTCGTCCGCGCGGCCCTCGATCCAGCGCACGCGCCGGCTGCGGGCCAGGGCCGCAGCCGCCAGTGGCCGTGCGCCGGCACCGCCGACCAGGAGCAGCTCCCAGTCGGGACAGGCCTGGGCCAGCACCGCGTCGATGCAGGCCGCGGCCTCGGCACCATGCGCGTCCGGAAGCGGCAGCAGCAGTGACAGCAGGGGCCGCACCGGCAACCGGCTGGCGATCGGCCGCAGGGCGTCGAGCGCGGCGGGCGCGAGGGTGTCGTGCTCGCCGATCCAGGCCTGGTAGGGATCGCCGCTCACGCCCAGCGCGCGGGCGCCCCCGTCGAGGAGCCACGCGCAGGCCGCCGACGCCCCGCCCGGGCCATCCGCGAGCGTTCTTGCGCGTGCCATCACCGCCGCGGCCGACGCCGGGCAGCCACGGGCCTCCTGGTCGAGCAGCTCGATCAGGAGGGCGGCGGGATCGACGGGCTCCGCGCGCAGGGCGTGGAGGGTGAAGGCACCGGGCGTTTCGCTGGGATCGAAGCGAACCGGCCCAGCCAGCGCCGGGGCATGCACGACCGCGGTCCAGGCGCCGGGGCCGTCGGGATGCAGCTCGACGCGCCCGGCTTCGCTCCAGCCGCCACCGTGGTCGAGATACAGGCAGGGACGTTCGAGCGCGTCGCCCTCGATGTGCGCGGTGATGCGCAGCAGCCCCCCCGACAGGCACTCCGGCGGAAGCGCCGCCTGGAAGTACGGATCGTGCCCAACGGCGCGCCAGCGGCCGGCGCCCAGTGCCTGGAGATGGTGCAGCGGAGAGAGCTCCAGCCGCCGCGGCGCGCGCGCCGATGCTGTCCCGTTCACCGGGCACCTCCGCGGAGCCGATGCATCCAGCGCCGCCAGAACACGTTCTCCACCGCGTGCCGCACCTGCGCGACCTCTGCCTGCAGCGCGGTGACCGCCTTCAGGGTCGTGGCGTGGGCGGCATCTGCCGCTTCGCGACTGCCGGCGGCGCGCGCCAGCGCGGCCAGCCCTGCGAGCGCCTCGTCCTGCGCCAAGAGCCGCGCGTCCAGGGCCTGGACCGCGCCGGCCAGCGCCTGCTGCGCCTGGTCCAGCCGTCCCTGCCCCTCGACCAGCGCCTGCAGGCCGGCGTCGAGGCGCGACTGGCCCGCCACGTGTCCGGCCAGCCCCTCGGCATGCGCGGCCTGCCGTTCGCCAAGGCCGGCGGTCAGGTTGACCAGGGCGGCCAAGCGGTCGGCGGCGTCGGCGAGCTCCCGCCCCATCCGCGCGGATGCTGCCCGTGCGGGCACCAGCTCCGCGGCGAGGTGCTCGCACAGCTCGCCCAGTCCGGCGGACGGGCCGGCATCGCCATCCCGCCGCAGCACTAGCTCGAGCAGCGCGCCATCCGGCCAGTCCAGGTCGCGCAGGTCGAATTCGACCGCCGGCCGATCCAGGTCGCTGGAAAACGACAACGCCCCGCCGTCGACCGGACTGTCCAGGCGCTCCACCGCCAGCATCAGTCGGCGGCCAAGGTCAACCATCGGCGCGTCGCCAATGGCCAGGCGCAGCAGCCGGTAACGCCCCGGCACTGCAGCCGGCTCGAGCTGGATGAAATCGATCAAGCCCTCGGGCCGCGCGAACTGCAGCCGCACGCCGCCACCGGCCATCCGGACATCCGTCGCTGCGGCGGCATCAGGACCATAGCCCTGCCCGGCCACGCGATGGCGCAGGCGCGGACCCTCCTCACCGTCGGGCACCACGCCGGCGAGCGCAAAGGCCAGCACGGCCGAGGTCGCCGGGGCGGCCTCGGAGCGCGCGTCGGCGCCTGGGATCATGGGGTGGTGGACGCCAGCGCCCGGTCCAGATCCGCCCACAGGTCCTCCACGTCCTCCACGCCCACGCTCAACCGCACCAGGTCCTCGCTGATGCCCAGCACCGCGCGGCGTTCCACGGGCACGGAGGCATGGGTCATCACCGCCGGGTGGTTGACCAGGCTTTCGACGCCGCCCAGCGACTCGGCCAGGGTGAACAGCTGCAGGCGCTCGCAGAAGCGCTGTGCGCCCGCGTATCCGCCGGCGACCCGCACCGAGACGATGCCGCCGCCGCCGTCCATCTGGCGCCTGGCCAGCGCATGCTGCGGATGCGACTCCAGACCCGGGTAGATCACGTCCACGACGCCGGCATGCTCGAGCAGGCGACCGGCCAGTTCGGCCGCGTTGTCGCAGTGCGCGCGCATCCGCAGGTGCAGGGTCTTCAGGCCGCGCAGCGCCAGGAAGCTGTCGAACGGTCCCTGCACCGCGCCCACCGAGTTCTGCAGGAAGGCGAGCTGTTCGGCGAGCGCGTCGTTGTCGCCGACCACCACCATGCCGCCGACCATGTCGGAGTGGCCATTGAGGTACTTGGTGGCCGAATGCAGTACGAGGTCGGCGCCGTGTTCGAGCGGACGCTGCAGGATCGGCGAGGCGAAGGTGTTGTCGACCACCACCAGCAGCTCGTGCCTGCGCGCGATCGCGACGATCGCGGCGAGGTCGACGATCTTGAGCATCGGGTTGGTGGGCGTCTCCACCCAGACCATGCGCGTCTTCGGCGTGATCGCGGCCTCGAAGGCCGCAGGGTCGGTGAGGTCGACGAAGCTGAAGTCCAGCCCGGCGCTGCGGCGGCGCACGCGCTCGAACAGCCGGTAGCTGCCGCCGTATAGGTCGTCCATCGCGACCACGTGGTCGCCGCTGTCGAGCAGCTCGAGCACCGTGGAGGACGCCGCCAGCCCCGACGCGGAGGCGAAGCCACGGCTGCCGCCCTCGAGTCCGGCGACGCAGCGCTCATAGGCGAAGCGGGTCGGATTGTGGGTGCGCGAATATTCGAAGCCCTGGTGGACGCCAGGGCTGGACTGGGCGTAGGTCGAGGTGGCGTAGATCGGCACCATCACCGCGCCGGTCGAGGGATCCGGCGACTGCCCGGCGTGGATCGCCCGGGTCCCGTGGCCCCAACCTGCGCCGTCGCCGCCAGCCTGATCACGATCCTTGCGCATGCCGGTATATCCGCTTGAAAAGACCGCGAATTGTAGCACCGGCACCGCAGCCTGCCGGCCCTGCAGGGGGCCGCGGCTGACCCTCAGCTGACCCGTCGACGCAGCCAGTTCAGGAGGTCGATCCGGGTGATCAGGCCCAGGAAGCGCTCGCCGTCCATCACGATCGCGACCTTGCCGCCGTCGAACACCGGCAGCAGGGCTTCCACCGGCGACTTCACGTCCAGGACCTCGAGCTTGCTGACCATCGCGGTGGACACCGGGTCACGGAAGCGATCCTCGTTGCCGTAGACATGCATCAGCACGTCCGACTCGTCGAGGATGCCGGCCAGGCGCTCGCCGTCCATCACCGGCAGCTGCGAGATCTCGTACAGCTTCATCCGCTGGTAGGCCGTGACCAGCAGGTCGTTTGGACCGACCACCACGGTGTCGCGCTGCGAGTACGGACGCAGGATCAGGTCGCGCAGGTCGCCGTGCTGCTGGCGCTCGAGGAAACCGTTGTCGAGCATCCAGTAGTCGTTGTACATCTTCGACAGGTACTTGTTGCCGGTGTCGCAGACGAACACCAGGACCTTCTTCGGCTCGGTCTGCTCGCGGCAGTATTTCAGCGCCGCCGCCAGCAGGGTGCCGGTGGACGAGCCACCCAGGATGCCCTCCTTCGCCAGCAGCTCGCGCCCGGCCAGGAAGCTCTCCCTGTCGCTGATCGCGTAGGCCTTCTTCACGCGGGAAAAGTCCGAGATCGATGGCAGGAAGTCCTCGCCGATGCCCTCGACCATCCAGCTCCCCGACTTCTCGGACAGGGTGCCTTCGTTGATGTACTCGGCCAGGATCGAACCCACCGGGTCGGCCAGCACCATTTCGACGTGAGGCGCGTGCTCGGCGAAGCAGCGCGAGAGCCCGCTCATCGTGCCCGAGCTGCCGCAGCCGAAGACCACCGCGTCGACGCCGCCGACCTCGGCCATCTGGCGCAGGATCTCCGGGCCGGTGCCGGTCTCGTGCGCGGCCGGGTTGTCCGGGTTGCCGAACTGGTTGATGAAGTAGGCGCCCGGGGTCTCGCGGACGATCCGCTCGGCGAGGTCCTGGTAGTAGTCGGGGTGGCCCTTGGCGACGTCCGACCGGGTCAGCACGACCTCGGCGCCCATCGCCTTCAGGTTGAAGATCTTTTCCCGGCTCATCTTGTCCGGCACCACCAGGATGAGCGTGTAGCCCTTCTGCTGGGCGACCAGCGCCAGGCCGATGCCGGTGTTGCCGGCGGTGCCTTCGACCAGGGTGTCGCCGGGCCTGATGTCGCCGCGCTTCTCGGCCGCCTCGATCATGCTCATCCCGATGCGGTCCTTGATCGACCCGCCCGGATTCTGGCTCTCGAGCTTGAAGTACAGCTCGCAGACACCGGCGTCGAGGCTGCGCGCCCGGACGATGGGCGTGTTGGCGATGAGTCCGAGGACGGAATCGTGGATGGGCATGCGGCGGTGCCTGTCGGCGAAAGAGACGCCGATTATCGCATCGCCCGCCGCATCCCGGGCCGGGCCCGGGAGTGGCGGCGCGGGCGGCGGCGCCCGACGAGGAGGACGCCGCCGCCCGCGACAGCCCGGGCTGTCACGTGGGGGTGGGGGAGCTGCGGTCAGTGGGCGAGTGCCTGGTACATCACCGACAGGCGGTCCTTCGCGGCGAGCTTCTCGCGCTTCATCCGCGCCAGCGTGGTGTCGTCGATCGGCAGCACGCCGAGCTCGGCGTCGAGCACCTTCTTGTCGAGTTCCTTGTGGTGGTGGTAGAGCTGCCTGAACTCCGGGTTGGCCTTGAACAGCGCGTCGAGTTCCGCCTGGGGTTGCCCTTCGAACATGGAGACCTCCTTCAGCCTTGGCCCGCGCCTCGTGCCGCGCGGGCATGCAAAAACGCCCCGGGCCTTGCGGCACGGGGCGCATCGTGGGGGACGGTTCGCGACGGGCTCCAGACACCCTCCCTCGGGAGCGTCCGCGGGGGCTTGCCCGCGGCGACCGTCCCGATGGAGTCGCTGCATTCCGTCACGATTCCTCCCTTCGAAGAGGCGGATCCGCCAACGGCGGACACCGGCCTCTGGGATCGACCCTACTCCTCCCTACCGGGGCGGGCAAGGGTCCAGCCGGCCACGGCCTGAACGCTGGCGCGAGGTGGCCGCGAGCCGCCCGCGAAGGCCCGGAGGCTAGTCTTCCAGCGACTTCAGCAGCTCGGCTTCCTGGCGCTTGAGCTCGGCCTCGCGCGCACGGGCCGCGCGCAGGCGGTCGGCCTGGGTCCTGGCGACATCGTCCAGGGCGCCCTCGGCGCGCTGGCGGGCGCCGGATTCCATCTCGGCCTCCAGCCGCAGACGCTCGGCCTCCTCGGCCTGGATCTGGGCCTGGATGCGCAGGCGTTCAGCCTCGGCGCGCGCCCGGGCCGCGTCCTGGCGGCTGGCCTCGACCAGCAGCTCGCTGCGCTCCCGGTCCAGCCGGTCGATCTGGCGGCGCGCGAGCTCCGTGGCGGCGGCGATCTCGGCGGTCGCGAGGCGCCACTCCGCGACCTGGCGCGCGTCGGCCCTGGCCTGGGTGCCGCGGGTACCCGCCAGCACGTCGAGCGCCTGGCGTGCGCGCAGGCGCTCGTAGGCGGCGAGCGAGCCGCGCTCGGGGTCGGCATCGAGGGCGCGCAGGCGGGCCTGCAGCGGCGCGGCGTCGGCGTCGTCGCCGGCGCCCGACTGGGCCAGCGCGGCGCCCGGAACCAGCAGGGCGGCGAGGGCCATCGCGAGGACAAGACGGTTCATCGCGCGCCCTCCGTGCCCAGCCGCTGGCGCAGCTCGGCTACTTCGTTGCGGCGCTGCAGGAGGGTGGCCTCGGTCTGGGCCTGCGCGCTGCGCGCGCTGGCCAGGTCGGCGGAAGCCTCGGACAGCGCGGCCAGGGCGCGGGCATCGCGCTCCTTGCCGGCGGCCATCGCCGCCTGGGCGCGGCTGAGCGCGGTGCGCGCGCGCTCCAGGTCGTCGACGGCGTACTGCTGCGCGTCGGCGGCGTCGGCCCGGGCCACGGCCTGCTGGGCCGCCGAGAGTTCGGCGGTCGGCGGCGGCAGGCTGGCACAACCGGCCAATGCCAGCGCAAGAACGAGACCTGCGCCATGCAGGCGCGGATTGAATTGTGCGAAGCTTGTGCGCATAAGGGGGCCGCCGCGGAGAGGGGAAACGCCCGGCCATTGTCAACAGCATCCGTCCGGACCGCAATCGCCGGGGCTGCGCTACTGGGGAATCCCGCGAATGGACATCGGCTACTTCCTGAAGCTGATGACGGAGAAGAACGCTTCCGACATGTTCCTGACCACCGGCGCGCCGGTGTACATCAAGGTCGAAGGCAAGCTCTATCCGCTCGGCAACACCGGCCTGCCGCCCGGCATGGTCAAGAAAATCGCCTATTCGCTGATGGACGAAGGCCAGGTGCCGCAGTTCGAACGCGACCTGGAGCTGAACATGGCACTGTCGCTGGCCGAGTCCGGCCGCTTCCGCGTCAACGTGTTCAAGCAGCGCGGCGAAGTCGGCATGGTCATCCGCGCCATCCGCAGCAGCATCCCCTCGATCGAGGAGCTGCAGCTGCCGCAGGTGCTGAAGGACATCATCATGGCCCCGCGCGGCCTGGTGCTGATCGTCGGCTCCACCGGCTCGGGCAAGTCGACCACGCTGGCGTCGATGATCGACTACCGCAACACCACCACGTCCGGGCACATCCTCACCATCGAGGATCCGATCGAGTACCTGCACCGGCACAAGAAATCGATCGTGAACCAGCGCGAGGTCGGCCTGGATACCCATGCGTTCCACAACGCGCTGAAGAACGCGATGCGCGAGGCGCCGGACGTCATCCTGATCGGCGAGATCCTGGACGCGACCACGATGGAGGCCGCGATCGCCTTCGCCGAGACCGGGCACCTGTGCCTGGCGACGCTGCACTCCAACAACGCCGACCAGACCATCGAGCGCATCCTCAATTTCTTCCCCGAGGCCGCGCACAAGAACGTGCTGATGAACCTCGCGCTGAACCTGCGCGCGGTGGTCAGCCAGCGCCTGGTGGTGGGCACCGACGGCCGCCGCATGCCGGCGACCGAGGTGCTGATCAACACGCCGATGATCCGCGACCTGCTGCGCCGCGGCCAGGTGCACGAGATCAAGCAGGCGATGGAGGAGTCCCTGGAGGAAGGCATCGAGACCTTCGACCAGTGCCTGTACCGGCTGTACAAGGAAGGCCGGATCGAGCGCGAGACCGCGCTGCGCGCCGCCGACTCGCGCGAAGGGCTGGACCTCAAGTTCCGCCTGTCCGAGGGCGGGGAGGGCGAGCACGACCCCTACGCGGACGTGTTTGATACCGGGCACGCCTGAGGGAGGCGGACGGTTTTCGATGGGTTGCGATTGCGGTTGCAACTGCAACTGCAACTGCGAGTGAGACTGCGGCAGCGGAGCCAGTTTGCTGCGCGGGCTGGGGTGATCGCGGCTGTAGCCGCTCCTACAGGGATGGGGCCGCGCGGTGATCGCGGCTGTAGCCGCTCCTACAGGGGCCAGGTGCCTCAGCTGGCGGGTGCGTCGGGCTGGCGTTCGGGCCGGGCGGCGTCGAAGGCGGGCAGCGCGAGGCAGCGTTCTTCGATCCGCGTGATCGCCGGATAGGCCGACATGTCGACGCCGAAGCGGCGGGCGTTGTAGACCTGCGGCACCAGGCAGCAGTCGGCGATGGTCGGCTGGTGGCCGTCGCAGAACTCGCCCGTGGACGGGTTGTCGACCAGCAGCGCCTCGAAGGCACGGAAGCCCGACTGGATCCAGTGCTTCACCCAGACCTCGCGCTCGGGCTGGGGCACGCCCCAGTCCTGCTCCAGGTACTGCAGCACGCGCAGGTTGTTGAGCGGGTGGATGTCGCAGGCCACGACCTGGGCCAGCGCGCGCACGCGTGCGCGGTCACGCGCGGTCGCGGGCAGCAGCGGCGGCTCGGGCCACATCTCGTCCAGGTACTCGAGGATCGCCAGCGACTGGCGCAGGTTGCGGTGGCCGTGCTGGAGCACCGGCACCAGTTCCTGCGGGTTGATCGCGGCGAAGTCGGCGGCGTGCTGTTCCCCGCCTCCGCGCACCAGGTGCACGGGCGCGATGTCGTACTTCAGCCCCTTGAGGTTGAGTCCGATGCGCACGCGGTAGGCCGCGCTCGAGCGCCAGTACGAGTGCAGGCACAGCGCGCCGTTGCCGTTGCCGTTGCCGCCGCCCTCGCCCGCCTCGCCGTCCGTTCCGGCCATCACGTCCTCCCCTGGCGGCCCCGGCATTCCTGCGGGGCCAGTCCCGCCGCGCGCTCAGGGCGCGGGCTGGTGCTCGATCAGCTGTTCGATGGCACCGAAGATCGACTGGCCGCGATCGTCGAGCATCTCGATGCGCACGCGGTCGCCGAAGGACATGAAGGGCGTCCTCGGCATGCCGTGCTCGAGGGCCTCGACGGTGCGCTTCTCGGCGAAGCACGAGGCGCCCAGCGAGGTGTCCTGGTTGGCGATCGTCCCCGAACCAACGATGGTTCCGGCCGAAAGCGGACGCGTCCGCGCGGCGTGGGCCACCAGCTGCGAGAAGTCGAACTGCATGTCGACGCCGGCCTCGGGCGCGCCGAACCATTCGCCGTTGACATGGGTCACCAGCGGGCGGTGCAGCTTGCTGCCGCGCCAGGCCTCGCCGAGCTCGTCGGGGGTCACGAACACCGGCGACAGGGCCGATCGCGGCTTGGACTGCAGGAAGCCGAAGCCCTTGGCCAGCTCGCCCGGGATCAGGTTGCGCAGGGAGACATCGTTGACCAGGCCGATGAGCTGGATGTGGCCGGCGGCCTCGTCCGGCGTGACCGCCATCGGCACGTCGTCGGTGATGACGACGATCTCGGCCTCGAGGTCGATGCCATGGTCCTCGCTGGTCACGCGCACCGGGTCGCGCGGTCCGAGGAAGCCGGCGCTCGTGGCCTGGTACATCAGCGGATCGGTGTAGAAGCTCTCCGGCACCTCGGCGCCACGGGCGCGGCGCACCCGCTCGACGTGCGGCAGGTAGGCCGAACCGTCGACGAATTCGTAGGCACGTGGCAACGGCGCCGCCAGCTGCGCCGGCTCCAGGTCGAACACGCCATCGGCGCTGCCGGCCTCGAGGGCATCGGCCAGCGCAACCAGCCGCGGCGCGACGTTCGACCAGTCCTCGAGCGCCTGCTGCATCGTCGCCGCGACCCCGGTCGCGCGCACCGCGCGCGCAAGATCCCGCGACACCACCACCAGCGTACCGTCGCGCCCGCCTTCCTTCAGGGAACCCAGCTTCATCGCCACTCCACGCCATTCACAGTCCGGCGATTGTAGCGGGGTGCGTCGGGGCGCGCGGCTGCGAAAGCGCGGTTGGCCACGGATGACGCGGATCGCGCGGATTTACGCGGATCAAGCCGGGAGCGGAGGCATCCGGGCCGGCGCACTTCACCGCCAGCCGGTTACAACCGGCCGCGCACAGCAGCCACCATCAGAAAGCAATCTTGCCTCAGACAGATCCGCGTAAATCCGCGCAATCCGCGTCATCCGTGGCAAGAAACACTTCTCGATCTTCCCCCTGGAACGCCCCCGCGCGGAACGTCAGCACCAGGGTGTCGCGATGCCCATGTCCGTCGGGATCCAGCGGCTGGATGGGCGTGGACTCGTGGATGACGCGGGTGTCGTCCATCAGCAGCAGCGACCAGGGCTCTTCGAGCGTGAAGCGGTGGCCGTCCGGGCCGGCGGCGTCGAAGACACGGGTTTCGCCGCCCTTGATGCCCTCGCGGCCCACCATGAAGACCCCGACGAAGTCCACGCCGTCGCGGTGCGCGCCCTCCGGCGTGGGGCGGCCGATGCCGTCGCTGGTGTCGATGCGGAACTGGTGCGCCTCGACGTGCCAGGGGCCGGCGTCGCGCACGCCGCTGCACAGGCCGCCAAGCGCGGCCAGCAGGCGCGACCAGGCCGGCTGCGACGCCAGCGCGGCAGAGAGCGGCTGGTACATGCGCGCCATGCCGCCGTGCAGCGCGTTGTAATCCAGCGATTGCCAATGGGCACGGTGCGGCGCCATCCGGACGTCGGCACCGTCGACCACGAAGCAGGAATGGCGGCGGCGCCGGTAGCGGCCGCCGTCGCGCAGGTATCCGTCGGGCGGAAGATCGTCCCAGCCCGTGCCCAGGCCGGCGATGCCCGCCACGGGGATGCCGGTCGTCGCCGCGACCGCCGCGGGCGACAGGACCGCATAGCCCTCGTCGCGGAGCGCGAGCTGTTCGCGGCCCTCGGGGGTGTACGGCGGCGGGAAGATGATGGCCATGGCGACGCCCTGGCGGCCGGGGAAGGCGCGGGCGTGGCCGCCGCCGCCTGGCGCCGGGCCCGGAAAGGACGAAGCCCGCGCGAGGCGGGCTTCGGACTTGTCGCGATGTGGCAGCCCCGGAAGGATTCGAACCTCCGAATGCCTGAGTCAGAGTCAGGTGCCTTACCGCTTGGCGACGGGGCTATGTAGCAATTGTAGCGCAGGATTCCGCGTACGGAATCCTGAATGCCGCGATCAGCGCTTCGAGAACTGGGTCGCGCGACGCGCCTTGTGCAGACCGACCTTCTTGCGCTCGACCTCGCGGGCGTCGCGGGTCATGAAGCCGGCCTTGCGCAGCTCGGACTTCAGGGTCTCGTCGTACTCCACCAGCGCGCGGGCGATACCCAGGCGGATGGCGCCGGCCTGGCCGGTGGTGCCGCCGCCGTGGGTGGTGACCATGATGTCGAAGCTTTCGGTGTTCTTGGTCAGCTCGAGCGGCTGGCGCACGATCATGCGCGCGGTCTCGCGGCCGAAGAACTCGTCGAGCGGACGGTCGTTGACGGTGATGTTGCCGGTACCGCGGCGCAGGAACACGCGGGCGGTGGAGGACTTGCGACGGCCGGTGCCGTAATTCTGGGTGATTGCCATGACTTAGATATCCAGGACTTGCGGCTGCTGGGCGGCGTGCGGGTGCTCGGAACCCTTGTACACCTTGAGCTTGCGGTACATCGCACGGCCCAGGGTGTTCTTCGGGAGCATGCCCTTGACCGAATGCTCGATGACCCGCTCGGGGTGGCGCTCCAGCGCCTGCCCCAGGGACTCGGACTTCAGGTTGCCGATGTACCCGGTGAAGCGGTAGTACATCTTGTCGGCGAGCTTGTTGCCGGTCACGTGGATCTTCTCGGCGTTGATCACGATGATGTAATCGCCGGTGTCGACGTGAGGGGTGTAGACGGGCTTGTGCTTGCCACGCAGGCGACGCGCGATCTCGGTGCTCAGGCGACCGAGGGTCTTGCCGGCGGCGTCGACCACGAACCAGTCGCGCTGGACGGTCTCGTTCTTGGCGGTAAAGGTCTTCATCGGGAAACTCTCAGGGGTGACTGGTCGGGCTGGTTGCGCTGGCCATCGCCGGCGGAACGTCGCCTCGCGTTTTCACGTTCAGGGAACGCAAGAGGCGGAATTGTACCGGGCCACGGCAGCCATCGCAACTTGCCGGCCCCGGCGGCCTGCGCGTCCCCGTGCCGTGCGCCGGCGGGCTGCCTGTACGCCCTGCCATCCACATCCCACAATGTCCGCATGACGACCCGTTCCCGCACCCTGTCGCCCCTCGACCGCCTGCTGGCGGATGCCCAGAACGCGCTGGAGACCGTGGCCGGGCGGCCGCGCGCCGAGCGCCCCAACCCCGGCGCCGGCGAGCCCGAAGTGGAGCTCGACGACGCCGAGCGGCGGCACGCCGCGGGGCTGATGCGGATCAACCACGTCGGCGAGGTCTGTGCCCAGGCGCTGTATGTCGGACAGGCCACCGTGGCGCGTGATCCGGCCACGCGCGCCCACCTGCTCGAGGCGGCGCAGGAAGAAACCGACCACCTGGCCTGGTGCGACGACCGCCTGCGCGAGCTGGACAGCCGGCCGAGCCTCTTCAACCCGCTCTGGTACGCGGGGAGCTATGCGATCGGCCTGCTGGCCGGGCTGCGCGGCGATGGCTGGAACCTCGGCTTCGTGGTCGAGACCGAACGCCAGGTGGAGGCCCATCTGGAGGAGCACCTGCAGACCCTGCCCGGAGCCGACCTGCGCAGCCGCGCGATCCTCGAGACCATGAAGGCCGACGAGGCCCGCCATGCCGACAACGCGGAAGCCGCCGGCGCCCGCGTCCTGCCGCAGCCGATCCCGACCCTGATGGCCGCGGCGTCGAAGGTCATGAAGACCGTCGCCTACCGCCTGTAGGAGCGGCTACAGCCGAGATCCCGCGCACCGACCTGCAGGAGCGGCTACAGCCGCGATCGGGGTGCGCAGGAGCGATCGCGGCTGTAGCCGCTCCTACAGGTGCAAGGTGGCTCAGCCGGAAACCAGCTTCAGCCCCACCACTCCGCCCACGATCATCGCGATGCACGCCAGCCGCGCAGGCGACGCGCTCTCGCCGAACACCAGGATGCCGAAGGCCGCCACGCCAACCGCGCCAATCCCGGTCCAGATCGCGTAGCCGGTGCCGATCGGGATCGCCCTGAGCGCCTGCGACAGGCACCAGAAGCTCACCACCATCGCCGCGACGGTGCCGAGGCTCGGCCAGAGCCGGGTCCAGCCTTCGGTGTACTTCAGCCCGAGTGCCCAGACCACTTCGAACAGGCCTGCCACCACCAGATAAATCCACGCCATTGCTGGTCTCCTTCGCGCTGCCCGGGACCATGCGCCGGCGCTGCGCCGCAAATGAAAAAACGGTCCGGAGCCTTCGCTCCGGACCGCCGTCGGTCTCCGTTCCGCGGACCGTGTCCGCGCGCGGGCCGTCCCGCTGGTGCCCAACGCCGCGTGACCTGCGGCAGAGGGATCACTCGACCAGGTTGCGCCCGTGGAACAGCTCCTCGATCTCGCGCTTGAGCAGCGCCTCGATCTTCATGCGTTCCTTGAACGACAGGTTCCGGGCCTTTTCCTCGAACAGGTACTGGTCGAGGTCGAAGTCCTTCAGGTGCATCTTCGTGTGGAAGATGTTTTCCTGGTAGACGTTGACGTCGAACATCTCGTAGCGCGCCTTGATGTTCTTCGCCAGGAAGTCCTGGATCGAATTGATCTTGTGGTCGATGTAATGCTTCTTGCCCTTGATGTCGCGGGTGAAGCCGCGCACGCGGTAGTCGGCGATGACGATGTCCGACTCGAAGCTCTCGATCAGGTAGTTCAGCGCCTTCAGCGGCGAGATCACGCCGCAGGTCGCCACGTCGATGTCCGCGCGGAACGTCGCAATGCCCGCCTGCGGGTGCGTTTCCGGGTAGGTGTGGACGGTGATGTGGCTCTTGTCCAGGTGCGCGACCACCGCATCCGAGATCACGCCCTTGGCGTCGGCCTTGTCGATCACCGGCTGCTCGGAGATGAGGATCGTCACCGACGCGCCCTGCGGATCGTAGTCCTGGCGCGCGATGTTGAGGATGTTCGCGCCGATGATCTCCGCCACGTCCGTGAGGATCTGCGTGAGGCGATCGGCGTTGTATTCCTCGTCGATGTATTCGATGTAGCGCTGGCGCTCGTCCTTGGAGACGGCGTAGCACACGTCATAGATGTTGAAGCTCAGGGCCTTGGTGAGGTTGTTGAATCCCTGCAGCTTCAGGCGAGGCAGCGGTTTGACCACGTCGTGCGGACCCCGGTTCGGGCGGAAAGTGCGCGATTATGCGCCATTGCCCCCCCGCCCGCGAGTGAAGCGCCACCGGGGCCGGCCGGGCGGGGCCCCAACGCGTTTGCCGGATGGGTCAGGACGGCCTACTCTTGCTTCATCCCCCGTTCAAGCTTTCCATGACTATCAGCCCTGTGGCCATCCTGACAACCTTGAGACGTCCCCAGCATCCCCTGATGCCATCGCCGGCGACGATCGAACGCTTTCTCGCGCACTGCCATCGCCGCCGCTATCCGCCGCGCACCGAGGTGTTCCGCCCGGGCGACCAGGCCGGGACCATGTATTACGTGGTCAGCGGGTCGGTCACCATCATCACCGAGGAGGACGACGGTCGCGAACTGATCCTCGGCTACTTCGGACCCGGCGAATTCGTCGGCGAGATGGGCCTCTTCATCGAGTCCGACGTGCGCGAAGTGGTGCTGCGCACCCGGGTGCAGACCGAACTGGCCGAGATCAGCTACGAGCGGTTGTACCAGCTGTTCGACGGTTCGCTGTCCGGCGACGCCACGCAGATCGTCTACGCGATCGGCGCCCAGCTGTCGCGGCGGCTGCTCGACACCAGCCGCAAGGCCGGACGCCTGGCCTTCCTCGACGTCACCGACCGCATCACCCGCACCCTGCACGACCTCACCCGCGAGCCGGAGGCGATGACCCATCCCGACGGCACCCAGCTGCGGGTGTCGCGCCAGGAGCTCGCGCGCCTGGTCGGCTGCTCGCGCGAGATGGCCGGCCGCGTGCTGAAGAAGCTCCAGGCCGACGGCAAGCTGCACGCCCGCGGCAAGACCATCGTCCTCTACGGCACCCGCTGACGCCGATGGTCGCGGCGTTCGAATCCAGGGGCACCCTGCCGGACGCGGACCTGCGCAGCGCCTCGGCGATCGACGCCGACGACGTCGCCGCCCTGCTCAGCGCGCTGGGCTACCCCTGCGACACCGGCGACGCCGCGCGCCGCATCGCCACCATCACCGCCAACGACCGGCAGGCCCTGGTCGTCGCACGCTGCGGCGGCATGGTCTGCGGACTGGTCGCGATCGACTTCATGTATTACCTGCCGCTGGATACCACCACCTGCCGGATCACCGCCCTGGTGGTCTCGCCCGGCGCGCAGGGCCGTGGGCTCGGCCGGCAGCTGCTGCGCGAAGCCGAGCGCCGCGCCCGCTCCGCCGGGGCCGCGCGCATCGAACTGACCAGCGGATCGCAGCGCGCCGAGGCCCACGCCTTCTACCGGGCCTGCGGATTCGGCGACGGGACATTGCGCTTCATCAAGCGCCTCGGCGACGCTTGACCGGCGACAACGCCACCACCACGCCAGCCGGCTAGTCTTGCCGCCTGCAGGGTGCCGCGTGGCGCCCGGATGCCGCGCATGGACCTGATCGACAGCCACTTCCTGATGTTCGTCGCCATCGGACTGGGCGCACAGCTCGTGGACGGTGCGCTGGGAATGGCCTTCGGGCTGGTCTCCTCCTCGATCCTGCTGGCGATGGGCATGCCGCCGGCGGCGGTGAGCGCCAGCGTGCACACGGCCGAGGTGTTCACCACCGGCGTCTCCGGCGCCGCGCACGGCATGCTGGGCAACGTCGATCGCCGCCTGATGCTGCGCCTGGCGGTGCCGGGCGTGGTCGGCGGCGTGATCGGCGCGTACGCGCTCAGCCGCATCGATGGCGCGACGATCAAACCCTGGATCCACGCCTACCTGCTGGTGCTGGCGGTGCTGATCCTGGTGCGTGCGCTGGGCCGGCGCGTGCCGCGGCGCGAGGTGAAGCGCGTGGGCCTGCTCGGCTTCGTCTCCGGCCTGCTCGACGCCATCGGCGGCGGCGGCTGGGGCCCCATGGCGACCTCCACCCTGCTGGCGAACGGCGGCGAAGCGCGCACCAGCATCGGCACGGTCAGCGCATCCGAGTTCGCGGTGACCCTGGCGATCTCGATCACCTTCCTGTTCTCGGTCGGCCTCGACCACTGGCGGATCATCATCGGCCTGCTGCTGGGCGGCGTGATCGCCGCGCCACTGGCGGCGCTGCTGGTGCGGCACGTGCGCGAGCGCCTGGTGCTGCTGGCGGTCGGCGTGCTGGTGATGGGGATCTCGCTCTACCAGATCTACCGCGCGCTCGCCGGCTGAGCCGGATCGGACGGCAGCCGGCCGTCGTCTCCCACCGCGACGGCCACGGGTTCGCCGCCCCGCCCCGGGCAGCCCCAGTTGAGGATCGGCGTCGCAGGCGGAAGCTCGCGGACGAAGCGGGCGATCGCGCCCGGCTTCGGATTCACCACCACCGGCCTGCGCGCGGCGTGCAGCAGCGGCAGGTCGGCGCTCGAGTCGGAATAGGCCGCGTCGATGTCGCCCCAGCCGAGCTCGCGCAGCATGCGCACCTTTTCTTCGTTGTGGCAGTGGCGCGCCGCGACCACCGCGCCGAAGCGCGGGCCGGCCAGGGTGCCGACCACGGGCACGTCCTCGTGGGCGGCAAACGCCAGGATCGCGCGGGCCAGTTCCGGCGGCGCGCCGGTGGCCACCACGACGTGGTCGCCGCGCTCGCGGTGGGCGTGGAAGACCTCCAGCGCCAGCGGCAGCAGGCGGCCGCGGATCTCCTCGACGTGCTGCGCGACATAGGCGTCGGTGAGCGCATCCAGGTCGCGCACGCGGTGGAAGCCGACCGTGCCGGCCCAGACGAAACCGGAGATGCCCGCGCGGCGGGTCGGCAGGAAGGCGACCATCGGACCGAACACCGGGGCCAGCAGCAGCGCGAGCATCCGCCGCCACCAGCTGCGCTTGATCAGCCAGGCGAACAGGTGGCTGCCGGAGTCGCCGTCGTAGAGGGTGTGGTCGAAGTCGAAGACGACCAGCGGGGCATCATCGCGAGGCACCGCGTACCGCGGCCCGCTCACGTCCCGAACATCCCGCGCAGCGCGCTTCCCGGATCCTCGGCGCGCATGAAGGCCTCGCCGACCAGGAAGGCATCCACGCCGGCACCGCGCAGTAGCGCGACGTCGTCGGCGGTCATCACGCCGCTCTCGGTCACCAGCCGGCGGTCTTCCGGGGCCATCGCTTTCAGCGCCAGCGTCGTGTCCAGCGACACCTCGAAGCTGCGCAGGTCGCGGTTGTTCACGCCCAGCAGCGGCGCGCGCCCGGCGACCGTGGGCAGGCGCAGCGCGCGCTCAAACTCGTTGGCGTCATGCACTTCGGCCAACACGTCCATGCCGAGCTCCAGCGCCTGCACGCAGAGGTCGCTCGCAAGCAGATCGTCCAGCCCGGCCAGGATCAGCAGCACGCAGTCGGCGCCCAGCACGCGCGCCTCGTCGACCTGGTAGCCGTCGACGATGAAATCCTTGCGCAGCACCGGCAGCGAGCAGGCCTCGCGCGCCTGCTGGAGGTAAGCGTCGGCGCCCTGGAAGAAGTCGACGTCGGTCAGCACCGACAGGCAGGCCGCGCCGCCGGCCTCGTAGCTGCGCGCGATCGCGGCGGGATCGAAGTCGGCGCGGATCACGCCCTTCGACGGGCTGGCCTTCTTGACCTCGGCGATCACCGCGGTCTGCCCGGCGGCAATCTTCGCCTCGATCGCCGCGGCGAAACCGCGCGGCGGGGGCGCGTCGGCCAGGCGCAGGAAGATCTCGGCGCGCGAGACGCGCAGGTTGCGCTCCGCAACTTCCTCGCGCTTGCGGGCCAGGATGCGGGCCAGCACGTCGGGGGCATGGCCGGTGTTCATTCGCAGGCTCCGGCGTCGGCCGCTGGAGTGATCGCGGCTGTAGCCGCTCCTACAGGGCGGCCCGGGGTGATCGCGGCTGTAGCCGCTCCTGCAGGGGGCTCGACTGTGGGAGCGGCTACAGCCGCGATCGCAGCCTCGCCGAGTTCCCGGGTGGTGGCCACGAACGCGTCGAGCTTCGCGCGCGCCGCGCCCGAAGCGATCGTCGCGCGCGCCAGTTCGACGCCGCTGGCGATCGAATCCGCCACGCCGGCGACGTACAGCGCCGCGCCCGCGTTGAGCGCGACGATATGCCCGGGCAGGCCGTCGGCGTCGGTGATTGCCTGCAGCACCATCGCCTTCGACTCCTGCGCACCCTCGACCTTGAGGTTGCGGCTGGCGGCCATCGGGATGCCGAAGTCCTCCGGGTGCAGTTCGTACTCGCGCACCCGGCCGTCGCGCAGCTCGCCGACCAGGGTTCCCGCGCCCAGCGAGATCTCGTCCATGCCGTCGCGGCCCCAGACCACCAGCGCGCGCTCGGCGCCGAGCTCCTGCAGCACGCGCACCTGGATGCCGACCAGGTCGGGATGGAACACGCCCATCAGGATCGACGGCGCATCCGCGGGATTGGTCAGCGGTCCGAGGATGTTGAACAGCGTGCGCACGCCCATCTCGCGGCGCACCGGCGCGACCACCTTCATCGCGGGGTGGTAGGCCGGCGCGTACATGAAGCCGATGCCGGTGCGCGCGATCGACTCCGCGACGGCTTCCGGCGGCAGTTCGATGGCGGCGCCCAGCGCCTCGTACGCATCCGCGCTGCCGGACGTGGACGACACGCTGCGCCCGCCGTGCTTGGCGACCCGCCCGCCGGCGGCGGCGATCACGAAGCTCGACGCGGTGGAGATGTTGAAGGTGTTGGCGCCATCACCGCCGGTACCGACGATGTCGACCAGGTGCGTGCGGTCGGCGACCTCGACCCGGCGCGCCAGCTCGCGCATCGCGCGCGCGGCACCGGTGATCTCGCCCACCGTTTCCTTCTTGACCCGAAGCCCGATCATGATCGCCGCGGTCATCTGCGGCGACACGTCACCACGCATCACCTGCCGCATGAGGTCGAACATCTCGTCCTCGAAGATCTCGCGGTGTTCGATGGTGCGCTGCAGGGCTTCCTGGGGGGTGATGGGCATGGTCGGGGCTGGCTTCTTCAGGGAACGGGGGATGCCGGGGCGACGCATGCGCCGGTCGCGGCGTCGCCGCGGGCCTCAGGCCGCGACGTCGAGGAAGTTCTTCAGCAGCGCGTGACCGTGCTGGCTGAGGATCGACTCCGGATGGAACTGCACGCCGTGGACGGGGTGCTCGCGGTGGCGCAGGCCCATGATCTCCTCGCGGCTGCCGTCGTCGTTCTCGGTCCAGGCCGTGACCTCGAGGCAGTCGGGCAGGCTGTCCTGCTCCACCACCAGCGAATGGTAGCGCGTGGCCTCGTACCCGTCCGGCAGGCCGGCGAACACACCGTTCCCGGCGTGGCGGATCGGCGAGGTCTTGCCGTGCATGATCCGGCCCGCGCGCACCACGCGTCCGCCGTAGGCCTGGCCGAGCGCCTGGTGGCCCAGGCAGACGCCGAGGATCGGCGTGGTCGGGCCCAGCCGCTCGATCACCTCGATCGAGACGCCGGCCTCGTTGGGCGTGCACGGTCCCGGCGAGATCACGATGTGGCTCGGCCCGAGGCGCCCGATGTCGTCGACCGTCAGCGCATCGTTGCGCACCACCTCGACCTCGGCGCCCAGCACCTGCAGGTACTGCACGAGGTTGAAGGTGAAGCTGTCGTAGTTGTCGATCATCAGCAGCACGGATGGCCCCTGCAGGCGCGCGGCGTCGGGGCCGCCGGAAGCCGTCCATTCTCGCCGAAAGCCCGGACGCGGTGCGCGTTCACATTCGCTGTCCACAGCCGTGGCTAGCCTGTGGCGATCGCGCCGGGGCTGCCCGCGGCGTCGGCGGCCACGAGGAGGGGACCACCATCGCGACCATCGCACCCTGCGCGCGCCCGACGGCCGCCGCGTTGGCGCTGCTCGCCGCCGCGGGCTGTGCCGGGCCGCAGTCGACGCTGGATCCGGCCGGGCCGGCGGCGGAGGCCATTGCCGGCATCTGGTGGGCGATGTTCTGGGGCGCGCTGGCGGTCTGGCTGATGGTGATGGGGCTGGTGTCCTGGGCACTCTTCCGCGGCCGCAACACCCGCGCGCTGGCGAAACCGCAGCGGCTCATCGTCGGCGGCGGGCTGGTGCTGCCGCCAATGCTGCTGGCGGGGCTGCTGGTCTACGGCTCGGTGTCCAGCGCGCGGATCACCGGGCTCGGCCAGCAGGTCGACCAGCGCGTGGACGTGGTCGCCGGGCGCTGGCGCTGGCACTTCCGCTACCGCGACGCGGACGGTGGCGTGGTGGCGGAGTCGCTCGACGTGCTGTCGATGCCGCGCGGCCGGATGGTCGAATTCCGCATCACCAGCGCCGACGTCATCCATTCGTTCTGGATCCCGCGCCTGGGCGGCAAGGTCGACGCCATCCCCGGGCGCGTGAACCGCCTGCGGCTGCGCGCCGACGGCGAGGGCCGCATCCGCGGGCAGTGCGCCGAGTACTGCGGCACCGGCCACGCCCGCATGGCCTTCGAGGTGCTGGTGCAGGATGACGCCGGCCATCAGGCGTGGCTCGCACAGCGGGCGGGCGGCGTTCCGGCGGCGGTCGCGGCCGCCGACGCCGCTGCCGTCGAAGCGCTGGACGCGCTGGGCCCGGGCGACGCCGTCCGCGTGGACACCGTGGACGATGCCGTCGATGCCGATGCCGATGTCGATGCCGATGCCGATGTCGATGGCGGGGAGGCGCCGCGATGACGGCTCCGACCAACCCCGCAGCCACGCCGGAAGACGCGCGCCTGCAGGCGCTGCACGAAACCTGGTCCACGCCGCCGGGCTGGCGCGGCCGCCTGACCGCGGTCAACCACTCGACGATCGGCCTGCGCTTCATCGTCACCGGCCTCGCCTTCTTCCTGATCGGCGGCATGCTGTCGATGTTCATCCGGCTGCAGCTGGCCTGGTTCGGCAACGAGGTGCTGGATCCGCAGCGCTACGCCGAATTCGTGACCATGCACGGCACCACGATGATGTTCCTGTTCGCGGTGCCGATCATGGAGGGCTTCGCGCTCTACCTCGTGCCCAAGATGATCGGCGCGCGCGACCTGCCCTTCCCGCGGCTGTCGGCGTTCGGCTTCTGGTGCTACCTGTTCGGCGGGCTGTTCCTGTACTCCAGCTTCCTGTTCGACGCGGTGCCGGACTCGGGCTGGTTCATGTACGTGCCGCTGACCGACGCCACCTGGTCGCCCGGGCTCAACGCCGACTTCTGGCTGATCGGCGTCACCTTCTCCGAGATCGCCGCCGTGGCCGCGGCGGTGGAGATGATCGTGGCGATCCTGGTCTGCCGCGCGCCCGGCATGGACCTGCGGCGCATCCCGCTGTTCGCGTGGGCGATGCTGGTGACCTCGTTCATGATCGTCTTCGGCTTCCCGCCGCTGATCCTCGCCAGCATCCTGCTGGAGATCCAGCGTGCCTTCGGCTTCGTGTTCTTCGATCCGGCGCTGGGCGGCGATCCGCTGCTGTGGCAGCACCTGTTCTGGCTGTTCGGGCACCCCGAGGTCTACATCATCTTCCTGCCGGCCGCGGGAGTGGTCTCGATGGTGGTGTCGACCTTCGCGCGACGTCCGATGGTCGGCTACACCTGGATCGTGCTGGCGCTGGTCGGCACCGGCTTCCTCAGCTTCGGGCTGTGGGTGCACCACATGTTCACCGTCGGCATCCCCCTGCTGGCGCTGGCGCTGTTCAGCGCCGCGAGCATGGCGGTGGCGATCCCGATGGGCATCCAGGTGTTCGCCTGGATCGCGACGCTGTGGGCCGGGCGCCCCTGGCTGCGCGTGCCGACGCTGTACCTGTTCGGCTTCTTCTTCGTCTTCGTGCCCGGCGGGCTCACCGGCGTGATGGTGGCGATGGTGCCCTTCGACTGGCAGGCGCACGACAGCCACTTCGTGGTCGCGCACCTGCACCACGTGCTGATCGGCGGGCTGATGTTCCCGCTGTTCGCCGGCCTCTATTACTGGCTGCCGCTGGTGAGCGGGCGCGAGCCGTCGGAGAGCCTCAGCCGCACCGCGTTCTGGCTGGTCTTCCTCGGCTTCAACCTGACCTTCCTGCCGATGTACTTCACCGGCCTGCTGGGCATGCCGCGACGCGCCTACACCTATCTTCCGGAGCTCGGGTTCCACTGGCTCAACCTGGTGTCGACCGCCGCCGGCTTCGTGCTGGCCGTCGGAATGGTGGCGGTGCTGGCGGACCTGGTGCTGAGCCTCCGGCATGGACCGCGCGCGCGCCGCAATCCATGGCGCGCCGGCACGCTGGAGTGGGCCGTGCAGCACCCGGTTCCGCCCTACACGTTCGCGTCGGTGCCGCGCGTCCAGGGCCGCGATCCGCTGTGGGCCGATCCGCTGCTCGCGGACGCCGCCGCACGGCCGGACGGACTGCTCGGCGACGCGCGCCACGGCGTGCGCGAGCTGCTCGGCAGCAGCCTGCTGGATGCGCGGCCCGAGCAGGTGATCCGCGTCTCCGGCCCGACCTGGCTGCCGCTGCTGGCCGCGCTTGCGCTGGCGGTGCTGCTGGCCTGCTTCATCGCCAAGCTCTACTGGGCCGTGCTGCTGCTCGTGCTGCCGCTGCTCGCGCTGCTCTGGCGCTGGGCCTGGACCACCGGCGATCCCGGCGGGCCCGACGCGGTCGAGGCCGAGCCAGGACTTGTGCTGCCCACGCAGGGCGCCGCGCGCAACGCGCCGGGCTGGTGGGCGCTGGTGATGTCGCTGCTGGTCGACGGCTCGCTGTTCGCGTCGCTGGTCTTCAGCTACTTCTACCTGTGGCTCGGGACGGAGGCCTGGCCGCCGGCGGGCATCGGGGTCGCGGGCTGGCCGGCGGCCATCGCCGCGCTGGTCCTGCTGATCGCCTGCGCCGGAACGGCATGGGTCGCGACGCGTGCGCTGCAGGCCGACGCGCGCGGACGCGCCGCGGGCGCGTGGATGGCGACCGTCGTGCTCGGCGCCGGCTTCATCGCGGCGCAGGCCTGGGCCATGGCGGCCACCGGAGCGCCCGCCGTTCACGCCTACGCATCGGTGGCCTGGACGCTCGCGGGCTTCCATGCCGTGCACGTGCTGTTGGCGATGCTGTTCGCGACCTTCGTCGCGGCGCGTCTGCGCCGCGGCCTGGTGACCGCGGCGCGTCCGCTGGAGGCGCGCGTCACCACCGCGCTCTGGCGCTACGTGGTGGGCCAGGGCGTGGTCGCCTGGGGCGTCCTCCACCTGTTCCCGAGGCTGGCGTGACCGGCGCGCGCCCGGACGGGCCACACCTGGACGGCGTGCGCCTGGACGGCGTCCTCTCGCCCTGGCGCCTTACCGGCATCGCCGCGCCGATGCTGCTCTGGGCGCTGCACCTGGTCGTGGTGTATTCGCTGCAGGGCGTCACCTGCGCCGAGGGCCTGGCGTTGACCCGCCATGCCGGCCTGACCGCACTGGCCTGGTCGGTCCTGGCGCTGACCGCGGTCACGTTCACCCTGCTGGCGTGGCTGGGACGCCGCGCCTGGCGCGGCTGGCGTGCCGCCCAGGCCGACCGCTCCGCGCCCGCGCTTGCCGCGCGACGCCGCTTCGCCGCGGCGGCCAGCGGCGCGCTCTGCGTGCTCTCCGCGGTCGCGGTGCTGTTCACCACCATCCCCGTGCTGCTGCTTCCGGGCTGTGCCTGACATGGCCGAATCACTCAAGCCGCCGACCCCGCCGCAGCTCACCCGCACCGTCGAAAGCCGCGTGGCGATCCGCAAGCACCCGCTGCACCCGATGCTGGTGGTGTTCCCGATCGCATTCCTGCTCGTGGTCTCGGTGACCGACGTGCTGTACCTGTGGAGCGGCCTGGCGTTCTGGGCGCAGCTGTCGCAGGTGCTGAGCGGCGCAGGCCTGGCGATGGGGCTCGTGGCCGCCGCGGTCGGCACCGTCGACCTGCTGCTGATCCGGGTGGTGCGGCGGCATGTCTCCGCGTGGAGCCATGCGCTCTCGGGGGTGATGGTGCTGGCGGTGGCCGCGGCCAACACCTGGCTGCGCTGGGGCGATCCGGTTGCGGCGGTCTGGCCCTGGGGGCTGCTGCTGTCGTCGCTGATGACGGTGCTGGTCGGCGTGGCCGGCTGGCTGGGTGGCGGACTCAGCTTCCATCACGGGATTGGCGTCGCCGGACATCCCGGCAGCGAGGACCGCGGTCCCGACGCCCCGCCGGAGGCGTGAGGCGTGCGCCCCGCTCCCGGCCTGTGCCATTCACGGCTTCGCGTCGGCACCCGGCGGCGGCGGCAGGTCGCCGACGGTCTGCGGCTTGGCACCGGTGAGCGCCGCGATGGCGAGCAGCAAGGCCAGCGGCGTCCAGCCCAGCAGCCCGTAGAACAGCGCACCGTGGCGATCGCGGCCCTGGCCCAGCTCGTAGAGCACCAGCCCCATGTAGAGATGCAGGAACACGGCGCCGGCCACGATCACCAGCTTCATCACCAGCCAGGCACCGCTCGGCCCGTAGGCGATCAGCACCATCCCGCTGGCCACCGCCACCAGCGCCGCGGGCGTGGCCATGCGGAAGTAGAGCGTGTTGGCGGTGGCATTGAAGTAGCCGGCGGCGGCATCGCGCTGGCCACGGTGCCGCGCCACGAACAGCCGCGGCAGGAAGAACAGTCCGGCGAACCAGAGGACCATCGCCGAGACATGCAGGATCTTCAGCCAGAAATACATGCGCCATTCCCCTCGGATTCACCGCAGTGTGCCCGCTCCGGCGCGAAGCAGCCGTGGTGGGTGCGCCGGGCGTGGGCCCGCGTCGCTGCCGGCGTGCTGCTCGCCGGGCTGCCGGCCGGCAGCGTGCTGGCGCACGCGGGGCACGACCATCCGCCCACGCTGGCCACCGCGTTCTCGCCTTCGCCGTGGCTCCTCGTCCCGCTCGCCGCCTGGGTGCTGCTGTACGCCGTCGGGCTCCGGCGGCTCTGGGGACGCGCGGGCGTCGGTGCCGGTGTCGGGCGCGCGGGCTTCGCCAGCGCCGCCGTCGGCGTCCTGGTCCTGCTGCTGTCGACCACCTGGCCGCTCGATGCCTATGGCGAATGGTCGCTGGCCGCGCACATCGCCCAGCACATGCTGCTGATCGCCTTCGTGCCGCCGCTGCTGCTGGCCGGGCAGCCGCTGGCGGTGGCCGCGCACGCGCTGCCGGCCACGCTGGCGCGGCAGCTGCACCGGACGCTCGGCGCGGCCCAGGCGCGCGCCGCCGCTTCGCTCACGGCGGCTTCGGTCACGCACGGCGTGGTGCTCTGCGCATGGCATCTACCGGCGGCCACGACGGCTGCGCTGGAAAGCGATCCGGTGCACTGGACCATGCACGGGACCTTCCTCGCCTCCGGGCTGTGGCTGTGGGCGGCGATGTGGACGCGCATCCGCGATCCCCACGTCGGCGCCGGCGCGGGCGTGGTGGCGATGGTCGCGGTGATGATGCAGATGGGCTTCCTGGGCGCGCTGATGACGTTCTCCGCGCGGCCGCTGTACGCCATCTACGCCGAACGCGCACCGCAGCTGGGCCTGGACGTCATGGCCGACCAGCAGCTGGCCGGCGTGCTGATGTGGGTACCGAGCTGCGTGCCCTATCTCGCCGGCGCGATGTGGCTGCTGTGGCACGGCTTCGCGCGCCTGGAGCGACGCCTGCGCTGAGCGCGGGCGCGCCTCGGCGCGTCACAGCCCGCCGGCCGCCTGCGCCACCGCGCGGAACAGCGCGCGGCCCTTGTTCATCGTCTCTTCCCATTCCTTGACCGGATCGGAGTCGTAGACGATGCCGGCGCCGGCCTGCACGTGCAGGTGGCCGTCCTGGATCACCGCGGTGCGGATGGCGATGGCCATGTCGGCGTCGCCGTTCCAGGCGATGTAGCCGATGCTGCCGGCATAGACGTTGCGGCGGATCGGCTCGAGCTCGCGGATCACTTCCAGCGCGCGGATCTTCGGCGCGCCGCTGACCGTGCCCGCGGGAAAGGTCGCGCGCAGCACATCGGCGTAGGACAGGCCGTCGCGCACGCGCCCGGTGACCTCGCTGACGATGTGCATGACGTGGCTGTAGCGCTCGACCACGAACTGCTCGCCCACCTCGACCGTGCCCGGCGCGGACACGTGGCCGACGTCGTTGCGGCCGAGGTCGACCAGCATCAGGTGTTCCGCGCGCTCCTTGGGGTCGGCCAGCAGCTCGGCTTCGAGCGCGGCGTCTTCGGCCGGCGTGGCGCCGCGCGGGCGCGTGCCGGCGATCGGGCGCACGGTGACTTCGCCGCCCTGCATGCGCACCAGGATCTCGGGCGAGCTGCCGACCACCTGGGTGCCGCCGACGTCGAGGAAGTACATGTACGGCGACGGATTGAGCGCGCGCAGCGCACGGTACACGTCGACCGGGCGCGCCTCGAACGGCACCGTCAGCCGCTGCGACAGCACCACCTGGAACACGTCGCCACCGGCGATGTACTCCTTCACCTTGGCCACCGCGTCGATGAAGCCTTCGCGGGTGAAGCCGGAGACGAAATCGCCTTCGGCCAGCGCCGCCGGCCGCAGGGTCTCGGGATAGCCGGTGCCGGCCTGGCGCAGCCGGTGCACCAGCGCGTCCAGCCGGCGCTGCGCGCGCGCCAGGGCCCGCGGCTCGCGCGGGTCGGCATGCACCACCAGGTACAGCCGGCCCTTGAGGTTGTCGAACACCGCCAGCTCGTCGCACTGCATCAGCAGGATGTCGGGCGTGCCGAGGTCGTCGCGCAGGCCGGCCTCCGCGGCCAGGCGTGGCTCGATGTAGCCGATGCACTCGAAGCCGAACCAGCCGACCAGGCCGCCGCTGAACCCGGGCAGGCCCTCGACGTCCGGCACCGACTGCTCCGCGCGCAGGCGCTCGACCTCGGCGAAGGGATCGTCGACGTCACGCTGCTCGACGATTTCGCCGTGCTCGCGCAGCGCGTAGCGGTGGCCGCGGAACTCGTGCACGCGGGTGGCCGGCAGGCCGATGATCGAGTAGCGGCCGAAGCGCTCGCCGCCCTCGACCGATTCGAACAGGCAGCTGTGCGGGCCGTCGGCCAGCTTCAGGTAGACCGAGAGCGGCGTGTCGAGATCGGACAGCACTTCGCGCACCACCGGGATGCGGGTGTGGCCGGCGTCGGCAAGGGTCTGGAACTGGTCGGGCGTCATCATCCGGCAAGCTTCGCAGATCCATCGCCATCGAGCAGCGCGCAGCCCGCCGGCAGGTGCATGCGCAGCCGTTGCGCGGCCACCTCGATGCGGAAGCGGGCGGACTCCACCGGCTCGCCATCCAGGTTGAGCACGATCGGTTCGCGCGCCTCGATCTCGACCCACGGCAGGCGCGCGCGCACCGCCACGCGCTCGAGCGCGGCATGCCGGCCTTCGGCGATCAGGGTGCCCATCGTCGCCGCGACCTCGCCTTCGAGCGTCGGCACGATGGTCAGGTCGAGCAGGCCGTCGTCGATCAGCGCATCCGGGCACAGCGCCTGTCCGCCGCCGGCCTGGCGCCCGTTGCCGATGCCCAGCGCGATGAACTCGCCCTCCCACGCGAATCCCGGGCCACGCAGCCGCGCGGCGACCGGCTCGATCCGGCCCAGCTGCGCGAGTCCCGTCACCAGGTAGGCGAGGCCGCCAAGCAGCTTCTTCAGGCCGTCGTCGGTCTCCTGGGTGACCTGGGTCCCGAACCCGCCGCTGGCGAGGTTGGCGGCCCAGTGCGATGTCCCGGCGACGTCCAGGCGCAGCAGGTCGATCGGCCGGGCCGGCTGCGACAGCACCAGCTCCAGCGCGGCCAGCGCATCGGGCGGCAGTCCGGCGGCCGAGGCGAAGTCGTTCGCCGTACCCAGCGGCACCAGGCCCAGCGCAGGCAGCGCCCAGGCATCGGCGTCGCGACCGGCCAGCGCCGCCGCGACCTCGCTCAGCGTGCCGTCGCCGCCGGCGGCGACGATGGCCTGCACGCCGCTGGCGATCGCATCCTCCACCTCGCGCGCGGCGTCACCCTCTTCCCAGGTCACCCGCACGTCCAGCACCACGCCGCGGTCGCGCATCGCGTGCACCGCGTCGCGCAGTGCGTCGTCGCCGGCCGATTTGCCGTTGAGCACCAGCCGCCAGCGCGGCGGCGCGCTCACGCGCCCCCGGCCGCGCAGGCGCGCGCGGCTTCGGCGCGCATGGCCTCGATCACCGCGGCGTAGTCGGGCTTGCCGAAGATCGCCGAGCCGGCGACGAAGGTGTCGGCACCGGCGGCGGCGATCGCGCCGATGTTGTCGGGCTTCACCCCCCCGTCGATCTCCAGGCGCACCGCGCGCCCGCTGGCGTCGATGCGCTCGCGTACCTTGCGCAGCTTGTCCAGCGCCGAGGGAATGAAGGCCTGGCCGCCGAAGCCGGGATTGACCGACATCAGCAGCACCAGGTCGAGCTCGTCCAGCACGTAGTCGAGCACGTCGACCGGCGTCGCCGGATTAAGCACCAGGCCGGGCTGGCAGCCGGCGGCGCGGATCAGCTGGATGGTGCGGTGCACGTGCGAACTGGCTTCGGGATGGAAGCTGATCAGGGTGGCGCCGGCCTCGGCGAAATCGCCGACGATGCGGTCCACCGGCGAGACCATCAGGTGCACGTCGATCGGCGCGGTCACGCCGTGCTTGCGCAGCGCCGAGCACACGAGCGGGCCGATGGTGAGGTTGGGCACGTAATGGTTGTCCATCACGTCGAAGTGCACCCAGTCGGCGCCGGCCGCGAGCACGTTGTCGACCTCCTCGCCGAGGCGGGCGAAGTCCGCCGAGAGGATGGAGGGGGCGATGACGGTGGGCTGCATGGTGGGCTCGCGTTGGACACGGGGGAGTTGGGCGCCGCGCCGCCCGCTGCGGCGGGCGTCAGGGGCGGGACAGGCGTTGGCCTAGCGGCGGCCGCGGGCCTTGCGGATGCGGTCGTAGGCGCGGTTGATCTCGGCGGCGCGCTTCTGCGCCTGGTCGAGCAGCTCGGGCGCCGCGCCCGCCATGCGGTCGGGATGGTACTGCGCCATCAGCCGCCGGTAGGCGAGGTCGAGCTCGGTGTCGCTGGCGTCGCGCTCCAGCCCCAGCACCGTGTACGCGTCGTTGCCGGCGACCCGGAACCAGTCGCTGTCGAAGGCGTGCCCGATGAGCAGCCCGATCAGGCCGCCCGCCGGGTGGCGCATCAGCAGCCAGCCGGCGATGAACCCCAGGACCTTTCCATACCATCGCTTCATGCGCGCGATTCTACCGTGGCCGCCCGCACGCCTGGCCGTGCATCGCTACAATGCCCCCCCGACGGCTCCAAGACGACCCATGGCAACGACCCTGCTCGAAGCCCACCTGCCCGGGCTCGAACTGCTCCACCGCGGCAAGGTCCGCGATGTGTACGCGCTCCCGTCCGGTTCCGGTCCCGAGGCGTTCGGCCCGCTGCTGCTGATGGTCGCGACCGACCGCCTCAGCGCCTTCGACGTCGTGCTGCCCGACGCCATCCCCGGCAAGGGCGAGATGCTCTGCCAGGTGTCGAACTTCTGGTTCGACCGCACCGAGCACCTGGTGCGCAACCACCTCACCGGCATCGACGTGGCATCGGTGCTGCCCGACGGCGTGGATCCGGAGCCCTACCGCCTGCGCGCCGTGGTCACCCGGCGCCTGAAGCCGGTGCCGGTCGAGGCGATCGCCCGCGGCTACCTCATCGGCAGCGGCTGGAAGGATTACCAGCGCACCGGGCGCGTGAGCGGCATCGCGCTGCCCGACGGCCTGCGCCAGGCGGAGAAGCTGCCCCAGCCGATCTTCACCCCCTCGACCAAGGCCGCCGTCGGCGACCACGACGAGAACATCGACTTCGACACCATGGTGCGGACCATCGGCGCCGAACTGGCCGAGCAGGTCCGCGACGCGACGCTGCGGCTCTACGCCTTCGCGGCGGAGTTCGCGGCCGCGCGCGGGATCATCCTTGCCGACACCAAGTTCGAGTTCGGCACCGATGCCGACGGCCGCCTGTACGTGATGGACGAGATGCTGACCCCGGACTCCTCGCGCTACTGGCCGGCGGATGCCTACGAGGTCGGCACCAGCCCGCCGAGCTACGACAAGCAGTTCGTGCGCGACTGGCTGGAGACCCAGGACTGGGACAAGACCGCGCCCGGTCCGCGCCTGCCGCCCGAGGTCATCGAGCGCACGCGCGCGAAATACGCCGAGGCCCTGCAGCGCCTGGCCGGGATCGGCGCCGGCGAGGCTAGTCCAGCGGCGTGATGCCCGCGGCGGGCGCGAGGCCCGCCGCCGCGAACGCAGCGCGGATCGCCACGCGTGCCGCGTCCAGGCCCTCGCTGTCCACCGGCACCAGGCGCGCGCGCCGGTCGAGCGTGCGCTCCAGCCCCAAGGCCACCAGCCGCGCGTGGGCCGCGCACAGCGCGTCGGCGCAGGCTGCATCCAGCCGCCCGATGTCCCGGCACGCCTCCAGCAGCGCCGGCGTGGCCCGCGGCTGCAGCAGACGCGGCTGCCCGGCCGCGCCACCCAGCACCAGGGCCTGCAGCAGGAATTCCAGGTCGACCAGGCCGCCCTCGCCCTGCTTGAGGTCGAACATCGCGGCGTCCCCGCGGTCCAGGCTCGCGCGCATCCGCGCACGCATGCCCGAGACGTCGGCCGCCAGCGTCGCCACATCGCGCGGGCGCGCCAGCGCCGCCGCGCGCACCGCCTCGAACGCGGCACCCAGGCCGGCGTCGCCGGCCACGCAGCGCGCGCGCACCAGCGCCTGGTGCTCCCAGGTCCAGGCGCGCTCGCGCTGGTACTCGCCGTAGGCCGCGAGCGACGACACCAGCAGTCCGCTGCCGCCATCCGGGCGCAGGCGCACGTCGACCTCGTACAGCCGTCCGGCACCGGTGGTCGTGCCGAGCAGCAGCACGATCTTCTGCGCCAGGCGCGCGAACCAGCGCTGCGCCTCCAGCGGCCGCGGCCCGTCGGACTGCGCGTCGCCCGGCGCGTCGTACAGGAACACCAGGTCGAGGTCGGAGCCGATGCCCAGCTCCTCGCCGCCCAGGCTGCCGTAGCCGATCACCGCGAACGGCGCATCGGGCACCAGGCCGTGCGCGGCCTGCATCTCGCGCCGCGCCAGCTCGACCACCGCGGCGACCACGCCGTCGGCCAGCCAGGCCAGCTGGCGCGCACTGTCGACCGCGGCGAGGCGGCCGTCGAGCGTGGCCAGCGCGACGCGGAAGCTCAGCGCCTGGCGGGTCTCGTTGAGCGCGAACAGCGCGCCCTCGATGTCGTCGCGCTGCAGCGCCGCGGCGCAGGCCGCCTCGATCTGCCCGCGCCCGGGCATCGGGCCCTCCACGCGCAGGTCGAGCAGTTCGTCGAGCAGCAGCGGATGCGCCGCGACGCGCTCGGCGAGGAAGGCGCTGCGGGTGACCAGGTCGGTCAGGCGCGACAGGGCCGCCGGCTGCTCGTCGAGCAGGGCCAGGTAGCTCGCACGCCGCAGGATGTTGTGCAGCAGTGCCAGCAGCCGGCGCACCGCCTGCAGCGGACGGTCGGCCGGCGCGCTGGCCTGCAGCATCACCGGCATGACCCGGTCGAGCCGGGCGCGCGCGGCGTCCGACAGGTCGCGCACGCTGGGCGAGCGGGCGAAGTCGCGCAGCGCGGCGTCGACCTCGCCCGGGTCGCCGAAGCCGGCCGCGGCCAGCACGCCGGCGTCGCCGCCCTCGGGCAGCGCGCGCCAGTAGCTGGCGACGTCGCTGCTCACGCCGGCATGGGCGTCGTCACGCTGCGCCAGCAGGGCCCCGAACTCCGCGGCCACCCGCGCGCGCACCGGCGCCAGGCTGGCGAGGAACGCACCCCAGTCGCCATGGCCCAGGCCGCGGGCGATGCGCAGGCGGTCGAGCGGCGCGTCGGGCAGGACATGGGTCTGCGCGTCACGCAGCATCTGCAGGCGGTTCTCGACCCGGCGCAGGAACAGGTAGGACGCCGCCAGCTCGCCGGCGGCGCCGGCCTCGACCTGCCGCGCGACGCGCAGCGCCTCGAGCATCGGCAGCAGCCGGCGGCCGCGCAGCGCGGGCTCGCGTCCGCCGCGGACCAGCTGCAGGGCCTGCACCAGGAACTCGATCTCGCGGATGCCGCCGGCCCCGCGCTTGATGTCGTCGGCCAGCTCCTGGCGCGCGACCTCGGCGGCAATCGCCGCCTTCATCTCGCGCAGGCCGGCCAGCGCCCCGTAGTCCAGGTAGCGGCGGTAGACGAACGGCCGCAGCGAGGCGAGGAAGCGCTCGCCGGCCTCGAGGTCGCCGGCCACCGGGCGCGCCTTCTGCCAGGCGTACCGCTCCCAGTCCCGGCCCTCGCGCTGGAAGTACTGCTCCATCGCCGCGAAGCTCAGCGCCACCCGGCCGGCGTTGCCGAAGGGCCGCAGGCGCAGGTCGACCCGGTGGCAGAAGCCGTCGACCGTGGGCTCGTCGAGCAGCTTGGCCAGCGCCCGGCCCAGGCGCGCGAAGTACTCCTCGGCGGCCAGCGGCCGCGGCCCGTCGCTGTCGCCGGCGGCCTCGTAGGCGTAGACCAGGTCGATGTCGGAGCTGAAGTTGAGCTCGCCGCCGCCCAGCTTGCCGAGCGCGAACACCACCAGGCGGACGGGCGCGCCGCTGGCGTCGCGGACGTGACCGTGGCGCACGGCGAACCCGCCCTCCAGCGCCGCCAGCGCCAGCTGCAAGCAGTCCTCCGCCAGCCGGGTGCTGCCGGCCAGGGTGGCGCCGACCTCGTCCAGGCCTTCGACGTCCCGCCAGACCATGCGTGCCGAGCAGGCGGTGCGCCAGCGGCGCAGCTGCCCCGGCCAGTCGTCCGGCGCCGCCGGATCGAGCTGCGGCGGGGCCGGCATCGCCGACGGGTCGTCGACCAGGGCCTCCAGCGCCGCCGGCTGGCGGGCGAAGACCTCCAGCGCGAAATCGCTGGCCTCGGCGACCCGGCGCAGCGCGTCTCCAGCCCGCGCGACCGCGTCGGCGGGCAGGCGCTCCAGCAGGCGGGACACGTGGGCGTCGAGGTCACTCGACAGCGCGGCGGCGTCGACAGGATCCGGGGTCGGGCTCATGCGCCGATTGTGGCAGGCAAAAAAAAGCCCGGAGCGGCGGACCGCTCCGGGCTTTGCTCCCTCCCCCACGTCGGGTGCGGATCGATCGTGAAGGAAGCGTTATGCAACTTGCACGCTGCAGCGCAAAACGAGACTGGCCGGTACAGCATTCGTCAAGTGCCGACGGGCAGCCTGCGCCCGAAGTCGCGCGCGATCTCGCGGGCCGCGTTGCGCCCCGGCAATCCGGTCACGCCGCCACCGGGATGGGTGCCCGAGCCGCACAGGTAGAGGCCCGGGAGCGCGCCGCGATAGTTGCCCTGGCCCAGCACCGGGCGGGCCGAGAACAGCTGGTCCAGCCCCAGGGCGCCATGGAAGATGTCGCCCCCGACCAGGCCGAAACGCCGCTCCAGGTCGAGCGGCGACAGCGCCTCGTAGCCGAGCACGCTGGCGCGGAAGTTGGGCGCGACCGCGTCGACGGTGTCGATCATCAGCCGCGCCACGGTGTCCCGGTGCGCGTCCCAGCCGCCGTCGACGTCCGGGTGCACGTGCTGGCAGAACAGGCTGGCAACGTGCTGGCCGGGCGGCGCCAGGGTGTCGTCGAGGGTCGAGGAAATGACCAGTTCGACGATCGGCGCGCGCGCCCATCCGGCGTTGTGCTCCTTGGACTTCGCATCGAAATAGGCCTGCTCGAAATAGCGCAGCGAGTGCCCGACCAGGATCCCGCTCTGGTGGTGCGGCTGCAGCGCCGTGCCCGGCGCCGCGGTGAAGTCGGGGAGCTCGGACAGCGCCACGTTCATGCGGAAGGTGCCGGAGCCGCAGCGGTAGCGCGCGAAGCGCTGCGCGGTGTCCTCGTCGAGGTGCTCGCGCGGGACCAGCGCGGTGTAGAGCAGCTTCGGATTGATGTTGCCCGCCACCGCCTTCGCGCGCAGCGCGCGGCCGTCGGCCAGCGCCACGCCCACGGCGCGGCCGCCTTCCACCAGCACCTGCGCGACCTCGGCGCCGGTCTCGACCACCACCCCGCGGGCCGCGCACTCGGCGGCCATGGCCTGGGTGATCGCGCCCATGCCGCCGATGGCGTGGCCCCAGGCGCCGGGCTTGCCGTTGACCTCGCCGAACACGTGGTGCAGCAGGACATAGGCCGAGCCCGGCGTGTACGGGCTGGCGAAGTTGCCGACCACCGAATCCCAGCCCAGGGCGGCCTTCAGTGGCCCGGATTCGAACCAGTGGTCGAGCAGGTCGCCCGCGGACCTGGTGAACAGCTCCAGCAGGTCGCGCCGCCCGCGCATGTCGAGCCGCCCGAGCCGCCGCGCGACGGTGGCCGAGGCCAGCCAGTCGGCCAGCACAAAGCCGTCGGACACGTTGGGTGGCGTCAGCAGGGTCAGCTCGCGCAGCACGGCGACCACGCGCTCCAGCATCGCGTAGTACTGGGGCAGGCGCTCGGCGTCGCGGGCCGACCAGCGCGCGACTTCGGCCAGGCCATGGTCGCCGCCGAGCCGGAAGGCGCGGCCATCGGGCAGCGGCAGGAAGTTCGAGTACGGCCGCTCGACCACGCGCAGGCCATGTCCGGCCAGGCGCAGGTCGGCGATCACGCGCGGGTTGAGCAGGCTCACCGTGTAACTGGCGACCGAGTTGCGGAAGCCGGGATGGAACTCCTCGGTCACCGCCGCGCCGCCCACGATGCCGCGGCGCTCGAGCACCCGCACCTTCAGTCCGGCACCGGCCAGGTAGGCGGCGCAGACCAGGCCGTTGTGGCCGCCGCCGATGATGATGACGTCGTCGGTGGTGCCCACGGCTGGAGTCAGTCCCCGCGCCGGTCGACGTCGCCGCGGTGTCCCGGCTCCGCGCCTGCGGCGAGCAGCGCCTCCACCGCGTCGGCCAGGCGCGCGGCGGCGTCGGGTCGCCCCAGCCGCGAGGCGGCCGCCGCGGCCTCGGCGAGCTGCGAGGGATCCGCGAACAGCTGGCGCAGGCGCTGCGCCAGCGCCTCGGCAGTGAAGCCGTCGGCGTCCTCGCGCATGCACCAGCCGGCGCCGAGGCGTTCGAGCGCCTGGGCATTGCCCAGTTGCTCGGCGCGCGACCCGCCCTGGGGAATCGGCACCAGGATCGCCGGGCGCCCGACCACCAGCAGGTCGGCGATGGTGGTCGCACCCGCGCGGGTGATGACGAGGTGGGAGTCGCGCAGGCGCGCGGCCATGTCGTCGAAGAAGGGCTCCAGCTCGGCCTCGATCCCGGCGTCGCGCAGCAGGGCGGCGACCGCCGCGGCATCGTCGCCGCGGTACTGCAGCGACAGGCGCAGGCGCGCGCGCAGGCCTTCGGGCAGCAGCGCCAGCGCCGGCGGCAGCACCCGCCCGAACACCGCGGCGCCCTGGCTTCCGCCGACCACCAGCAGGCGCAGCGGCGCCCCGCCGGTCTGCGACGGATAGGGCGCCCGCGCCGCGGCCAGGATGCCGGCGCGCACCGGGTTGCCGGTTTCGACCAGCGTGGCGCGCGCGCCGTCGTCGACCCCTTCCAGCCCACCGAAGGACGTGGCCACCCGGTCGGCGAAGCGCAGCAGCTGGCGGTTGGCGAGGCTCAGGCGCGAGCCCTGCTCATGCAGCAGCAGCGGAAGCCCCAGGCTGCGCCCGGCCAGCGCCGGGGCGAAGCTGGGATAGCCGCCGAAGCCCGCCACCAGGCCGACCCCGCGACGCTTCATGTCCACCCGCGCCAACAGCGTGGCGCGCGCGATCACCGCGGCCGCGGCCAGCTTGCCGCCGAGCCCGCCGGCCAGGCTGCGCGCCGGCAGCACCACGTGCGGCAGGCCCTCGAGCGCCTGGGTGAAACGCGCGCCGCGGGCCTCCGTGTAGAGCACGACCTCGCGCCCGCGCGCCTGCAGCTCGCGCGCCAGGGCCTCGGCCGGGAACAGGTGCCCGCCGGTGCCGCCGGCGGCCAGTGCGATCGTGGCGCGCCCCGCGCGCCCTGCCCCTTCGCGCACGACTCAGTGCGCCGCGACCGCGGGCTTGCCGCGCACGCGGTTCACCAGCGTGACCGCGCCGGCGACCAGCGCGCCGACCACGATGCCCACGACCAGGCTGATGCCGGTATCCGCGACGAAGGCGGGCACGCCCCGGCCCTCCAGCACCTCGAGCACGTGGTGCAGGGCGTCGATGTTGTGCACGAAGATGCCGCCGCCCACCAGGAACATGGCGATGGTGCCGACGACGCCGAGCGTCTTCATCAGCCACGGCGCCACGTAGACCAGGCCACGCCCCAGCGGCGCCAGCGCGCCCTCGCGCTTGTCCAGCCACAGGCCGACGTCGTCCATCTTCACGATCGCGGCCACCAGGCCGTAGATCAGCAGGGTGACGCCGAGCGCGATCACCGACAGCGAGACCGTGCGCGTCAGCAGGGGCTCGTCGGCCACCACCGCCAGCGACAGCACGATGATCTCGGCCGAGAGGATGAAATCGGTGCGCACCGCGCCGCGGATCTTCTTCTTCTCCAGCTCGCGCGGGGTCTCGCCAGAAGCCAGCACCGCCTGCGCGCGCGCCTCCGGGTCGGGCTTCTCGTGGCGGTGGAAGAGCTTCTCCACCACCTTCTCGAAGCCCTCGTAGCAGAGGTAGGCGCCGCCCACCATCATCAGCGGCACCACCAGCACCGGCACCAGCCAGCTGATCAGCAGCGCCGCCGGCACCAGGATCAGCTTGTTGACCAGCGATCCCTTGAACACGCCCCAGACCACCGGCAGCTCGCGATTGGCCTTCACGCCAGCGACCTGCTGCGCGTTGAGCGCCAGGTCGTCGCCGATCACGCCCGCGGTCTTCTTGGCGGCCACCTTGGTCAGGACCGAGACGTCGTCGAGCAGGGTCGCGATGTCGTCGAGGAGGGTGAGCAGTGAGGCGCCGGCCATGGGGTTCGTCGTTTCGGTCAGGAGCCGCGGATTGTCGCATCGCCTCCGGGATCGGGCGATACGCCCCCGTCACGGACTTTCGCCCCCTTCCATGGGCGGGGTCGGGGTGTGCGGTGCCCGCCGCGGATGCAGGGGGGGATGCCTTGCTATGCAGCGCCCGCCGCGGATGCAGGGGGGATGACCAGCCGGAATCTTCGCTGTCCTGCTCCCAGTTCCGGCCGCCGGCCATCCATGGCCGGCTCTGGTCATCCCCCCTGCATCCACGGCGGGTCCGACTTCTTTCGCAATCCTGTGGCGGGACAAAGCCGAACGGCGCGGCAGGCCGTCGCGTCCTCGTCAATGTGAGTCCGGCGCGCCCCTGTTGATCAGAATTTTCCCGGCGCAGCGACTTTGCTCTGCAGTCCGTAGCGATAAAGGCCGGAGCCCGTCCCGCGTACAGGGGGTGTGCGGAGAGCCGGCCATGGATGGCCGGCGCCCGGCCGCTGGCAGCAGGACGCGGAGACGGCCGGCGCAGCACACCCCCTGTGCGCGGGACGGGCCGCGTGGACCACCACGCAGTCCCGTTCTGCAGCCGAAAAAAAAGGACCCCGCCGAAGCGGGGTCCTCCATGATGCAGTGACGCAGTCGCGCTGGATCAGAAATCCATGCCGCCCATGCCGCCCATGCCACCGCCGCCGCCCATCGCGGGCTCTTCCTTCTTCGGCAGCTCGGCCACCATCGCTTCGGTCGTGATCATCAGGCCGGCGATCGAGGCCGCATTCTGCAGCGCGGTGCGGGTGACCTTGGTCGGGTCCAGGATGCCGAACTCGACCATGTCGCCGAACTCGCCGTTGGCGGCGTTGTAGCCGAAGTTGCCGGTGCCGTCCTTGACCTTGTTGACGATGACCGACGGCTCTTCACCGGCGTTGGCGACGATCTCGCGCAGCGGCGATTCCATCGCGCGGAGCGCGATCTCGATGCCATGGTTCTGGTCTTCGTTGGCACCCTTCAGGCCTTCGATGGCGGTCTTGGCGCGCAGCAGCGCAACGCCGCCGCCCGGGACCACACCTTCTTCGACGGCCGCACGCGTGGCGTGCAGGGCGTCTTCGACGCGGGCCTTCTTTTCCTTCATCTCGATCTCGGTCGAGGCACCGACCTTGATCACCGCAACGCCGCCGGCCAGCTTGGCCACGCGCTCCTGCAGCTTCTCGCGGTCGTAGTCGGAGGAGGTCTCCTCGATCTGCGCCTTGATCTGCTTGATGCGGCCTTCGATGCCCGTCGACTCGCCGGCGCCATCAATGATCGTGGTGTTCTCCTTCGAGACCTGCACCTTCTTCGCGCGGCCGAGGTCCTTGATCGTCGCCTTCTCGAGCGTCAGGCCGACTTCCTCGGAGATCACCGTGCCACCAGTGAGGATGGCCATGTCTTCCAGCATCGCCTTGCGACGGTCGCCGAAGCCCGGGGCCTTGACGGCCACGACCTTGACGATGCCGCGGATGGTGTTGACCACCAGCGTGGCCAGGGCCTCGCCCTCGACTTCCTCGGCCACGATCAGCAGCGGCTTGCCGGACTTGGCCACGCCTTCGAGCACGGGCAGCAGGTCGCGGACGTTGGAGATCTTCTTGTCGTGCAGCAGGATGAAGGGATCATCCAGCTCGGCCGACATCGACTGCTGGTTGTTGATGAAGTACGGCGAGAGGTAGCCGCGGTCGAACTGCATGCCCTCGACGACGTCGAGCTCGTTCTCGAGGCCCGAGCCTTCCTCGACCGTGATCACGCCTTCCTTGCCGACCTTGTCCATCGCCTGGGCGATCAGGTCGCCGATGTTGGCGTCGGAGTTGGCCGAAATGGTGCCGACCTGGGCGATTTCCTTCGAGGTCGACGACGGCTTCGAGATGTTCTTCAGCTCGGCGACGGCGGCGATCACGGCCTGGTCGATGCCGCGCTTGAGGTCCATCGGGTTCATGCCGGCGGCGACCGCCTTCATGCCCTCGCGGATGAAGGCCTGGGCCAGCACGGTCGCGGTGGTGGTGCCGTCACCGGCGTTGTCGGAGGTGCGCGAGGCGACTTCCTTCACCATCTGCGCGCCCATGTTCTCGAACTTGTCGGCCAGCTCGATCTCCTTGGCGACGGACACGCCGTCCTTGGTGATCGTGGGCGAGCCGAAGCTCTTGTCGAGCACGACGTTGCGACCCTTGGGGCCAAGCGTCGCCTTGACGGCGTTGGCGAGCACGTTGACGCCACGCACCATCTTGGCGCGCGCGTCTTCGCCGAAGCGGATTTCCTTCGCGGACATGTGTATTACCTCGAATTGGGATCAGGAGAGAGTTGGGTCAAAGCCCCGGGCCAGGGCCCGGGATCGCGAGGCGCCCGGGCGCGCTCAGCCGACGATGGCGAGGATGTCGTCCTCGCGCACGATCTTGTATTCGGTGCCTTCGTGCTTGTACGCCGAGCCGGAGTACTGGCCGTAGATGACCTTGTCGCCGACCTTGACCTTCGGCGCGCGCAGGCTGCCGTTGTCCAGGGCCTTGCCGTCGCCCACGGCGATCACTTCGCCCCTGGTCGGCTTTTCCTTGGCGTTGTCCGGGATCAGGATGCCGCCGGCGGAGACTTCATCGGCTTCGATCGGCTTGACGACCACGCGGTCGTAGAGCGGCTTCAGGTTCATGCAATCCTCACAAGTGATTGGTTTGTAACGACTAAGGGGCAAATCGGTCGCATATTCTGGCAGTCGGGGATGCCGAGTGCCAGAGGACGCGCCGCGAAAAACCCGGCGGACCGGGATGTCCCAGAGATGGGGGGCCGCGGCGGGAGTTCAAGGGGTGCCGGCGTCAGAAGCGCCAGGCACCCACCAGGGCGGTCTCGCCGTTGTTCGGGCTGTGCAGGCTGGCGTTGGAGATGTGCCGGACCGACAGCGAGAACCGGTCCCAGCGCCAGCCCACCGAGGTCACGAACTGGGGATCGCCCGACAGGGCGTCGGTCTCCCCTGACTGGGCCCCGATGGCCGCGCCCAGGGTCAGGCCGTTGTCGGTGCGCTCGTAGCGCAGGCCGACGTAGCCGACCCAGACCTCGTCCTCCAGGTCCCGGTCGGTGACCGGGCCACGCCCGTCGACGTAGATGAGTCCGGTCTGGGCCCGGAGCACGGCATTGTCGAGGTCGCGCAGCTTCGGCACCCAGGCGATCGAGGCCGTACGGGTGAACTCGCGGTCGGTGGTGGTCGAAGCCCCGGCGGCCAGTTCGATGTCGCTGCCGGCCGCGGCCAGCGGCGCCGCGGCCAGTGCCAGCGCCACCACTCCGGAGCGCAGCGCGGAGCCGCAGGGAAGTTGCATGGGAAAGCCTTCGATGAATGGGGACGCAGCATCGAAAGCATACGGACGGCATGTCGCGCCGGCGTGCAGGCAAGCGGGAAAGTGTGTCGCCCGGCGCGACATTGTCATATCGCGGGGGTAAATTGCCCCGTCCAATTGGGGAGAGACACCGAATGCGTTCCGAGCGTTCCACTCTGTTCTGCGCGATCGCACTTGCGGCCGCGGCCACCTTCCCGGCGCATGCCGAGGTCTTCATCAACGAGATCCACTACGACAACGCCGGCGCCGACGTCGGCGAGGCGATCGAAGTGGTGGGCAGCGCCGGCGAGAACCTGGCCGACTACCAGCTGGTCCTCTACAACGGCAGCAACGGCCAGTCCTATTCCACCAGCACGCTGCCCGCCGGCGTCGCGGCCACCTGCGGCGGCAACGTGCGATTCGCCACGGTCAACTACCCCGTCGATGGCCTGCAGAACGGCTCGCCCGACGGCGTCGCCCTGGTCGACCCGCAGGGCAACGTGGTCCAGTTCCTGAGCTACGAAGGCGTGATGACCGCCACGAACGGGCCGGCCGCGGGCATGGCCAGCGAGGACATCGGCGTCTCGGAACCCAACAACACGCCGGTCGGCACCTCGCTGCAGCTCGGCGGCACCGGCAACGTCCAGGCCGACTTCACCTGGGCGGGATCGGCCACCGCGACCTTCGGCACCTGCAACAACAGCCAGACCTTCGGCGAGGCCGGCAATGCCGCGCCGACCGTGGTCGACACCTTCCCGGCGCAGGGTTCGAGCGATTTCCCCTACGCCGCCGACATGACGGTCACCTTCAGCGAACCGGTCATCGTCGAGCCGGGCGCCTTCCGCCTCAGCTGCGAGGGCGTGCCCCGCCGCCGCACCACGACGCTGGACCACGTCACCCAGGCGACCAGCTTCACCCTGACCCCCGTGCGCCCGCTCGTCCCCGGCCAGGCCTGCTCGCTGCAGATCGACGCCAGCCGGATCGTGGACCTCGACGCGACCGCTCCGGAGTCCAGCACCACCGTGGCCTTCCGCGTGAGGCACGCCGACCGGGGCAGCGGCAACGGGGAGTACTACGGCCTGGTCAACACATCGAGCCCCGGCCAGCTGCGCTGCTCGCTGCACGAGACCATCCGCGGCCACGTCGCCTACCCCTACAGCGGCAGCGGCACCAACACCTGGACCATCCTCGAGATCGCCGACGAGGATCCCAACGATCCCGGCCGGATCCTCGACGTCTACCGCAACCGGACCTACGCCAAGGGCAGCGATCGGGCCGGCTCGGGCGGCAGCAACAAGTACAACCGCGAGCACACCTGGCCGAACTCGCTCGGCTTCCCCGGCAACAGCCTGGGCGGCCTGCCGAACGCGCCGTACACCGACACGCACATGCTTTACCTGAGCGACGAGGTCTACAACTCGAACCGCGGCAACATGCCGTTCGCCAACTGCGACGCCGGCTGCTCGGAACGCGCGACCGAGTCCTACAACGGCCGCGGCGGCGGCACCGGCGTCTACCCGGGCAACTCGAACTGGGTCGAAGGTGCGAACGGCAATGCCGGCTCGTTCGAGGTCTGGGGCGCACGCCGCGGCGACATGGCGCGCGCGGTGATGTACATGGCGATCCGCTACGAAGGCGGCCAGCACCCGACCACCGCCCAGCGCGAGCCCGACCTCGAGCTCACCGACAATCGCAGCCTGATCGTCAGCACCAGCTCGCTGGAAGCGCCGGCCTACATGGGCCTGCTGTCGACCCTGGTCGAGTGGCACCTGGCCGACCCGCCGGATGCGGCGGAGCGCGCGCGCAACGAGGTGGTCTTCGCCTACCAGGGCAACCGCAACCCGTTCATCGACCACCCGGAGTGGGGCACGACGGCGCTGTTCACTTCGACCACGCCCGGCACCTGCGAACTGGCGACGCCGACGCCCACGCCGCCGCGCAACCCGCGCATCCGTGACCCGCGCGAGCGCGTGACTGTACCGGCACCGGCGCTGGCACCGGCATCGGCACCGGCCCGCAGCAGCAGCGCGGCCAAGGCCAGACTCCTGCGCTGAGTCGGGGTCACGGCGATTGAAGAGGGGGCGCCGGGGAACCGGCGCCCCTTTTTTTGGCTCTTCTCGCACGCGAGGCAGACGCCGGGTGCGGCGTCGCGGCGCTTCGACGCATGGCCTGCTGCCGCTCATGTCCCCCGGTGCCGGCCCGGAGGGCCGTCACCTCCTCCTTGACTTCCCGTCAGCAGGCCACGCGCCAAAGCGGTGTGGCTTTGCCCGCGCTCCGCCCAACGGCAAGGGCGGGCGTTTGCTTCTCCAGACCGCGACAAGGGTCGGGCCTGCCGCGGATGCAGGGGGGATGACCAGAGCCGGCCATGGATGGCCGGCGGCCGGATGATGGGAGCAGGACGCGGAGACATCCGGCTGGGCATCCTCCCTGCATCCGCGGCAGGCAGCGCGCGCCTGCTCGAGGCACCCGCTGCAACGAAAAGCGTGGGCGCAAGACCTGTCCCATGCGAGGCGGACAGGCGCCAGACCAACTCGCTCGGCTACCCTAGCGGGCCGCCTCCACCTCGCCGCACCGCCTTGAACCTGCAGTCCTTCATCCGTCGCGGCACCCTCGCGCTCCGCACAGCGCTGTTCCTGCGCAAGGAGCCGGCGGACCGGACGTGGCGCCTGCCCGGCCTGTCTGTGATCGCGGCCCTGCTGCTGGCGTCACCGGCCGCGCTGGCCATCGACATGGACGACCTGCTGCCGGTGGACGAGGCCTTCGTGCTGCGCGCCGAGGCCACGGGGCCGGATCGCATCGAGCTCAGCTGGGCGATCGCCGACGGCTACTACCTGTATCGCCACCGCATGGGCGCGGAGCCGGTGGATGGCGGTTTCCGCGCCGCGCCGGCGGGCCTGCAGCTGCCGGCCGGCAAGCGGCACACCGACGAGTTCTTCGGCGCGGTCGAGACCTACCGGGGTCGCGTCGAAGCCGTCCTGCCCGGCACCGCCACCGGCCCGGTCACCCGGCTCAAGGTCCGCTACCAGGGCTGTGCCGACCTCGGCATCTGCTATCCGCCGCAGACCCGCACGATCACGGTCGCCCTGCCGGCACCGACGGCCGGCACCCCGCCCGGCCGTGGCCAGCCGGATGCCGGCTTCTCGGCGCTCGGCCAGTCGCTGGGCAGTGGGCCGCGCCCGCTCGCCCTGCCCGGCGCGGCCGGCGCGATGCCGCTGCCCGAGGACCAGGCCTTCGCGTTCGAGGCCATCGCCGACGGCGGCAACACCATCCTGATGCGCCTGACGCCGGCGCCGGGCTACTACATCTACCGCGACCAGAGCCGCTTCCAGCTCGAGGCCGAGGGCATCCGTGCCGGCGCGCCGCGCTGGCCGCGCGGCACGGCCCACCGCGACGAATATTTCGGCGACGTGGTGGTGTATTTCGACGGCGTGGACGTGCCGCTGCCGCTGCTGCGCAGCCACGCGGAGCCGCGCCAGGCCACGCTCAGCGCCACCTTCCAGGGCTGCCAGGCCGACGGCATCTGCTATCCGCCGATGACGCGCCGCGTGCGCGTCGCCCTGCCGGCGGGCACGGTGACGCCGCAGGCCGACGTTGCGGGGCCGGGCGTGCCGGCGACGCCGGACGGCCCGGGCGCCCCGGGCGCCCCGGGCGCGACCGCAGCGGCGTCCGCCGACGCCACCCGTGCCAGCGGATCCACCGTCGGTTCCGACGGGCTGCCCGTTGACGCCGCAACGGCGGGCGCCGCCGAAGCCGACGGCGCGGTTGCCGGCCTGGAAGCCGGCCGCGCCGCGCGCGATGCCGGCGCCACTGCCGGCACCGCTGTGGGCACCGCGACCGCGGGCACCGCGACCGCCGGCGCGGGCACGACCGCCGACAACGCCGCCCGCAGCACGCCCCCGGCCAGCGGCGCCGGCGGACTGGCCCTGGCCCTGCTGCTGGCGCTCGGCGGCGGCGTGCTCCTGAACGTCATGCCCTGCGTGCTGCCGATCCTGTCGCTCAAGGTGCTGGGCCTGGCGCAGGGCGGCGGTGGCCGCGCCCACGCGCGCCGCCATGCGCTCTGGTACACCGCGGGCGTCGTCACCGCCTTCGCCGTCGTGGGCCTGGCGGTGCTGGCGCTGCGCGCGGCCGGCCAGGCGCTGGGCTGGGGCTTCCAGCTGCAGCAGCCGGGCTTCGTCGCCGCGCTGGTGCTGCTGATGGCGGCGGTGGGCCTCAGCCTGTCTGGCGTCTTCAGCATTGGCGGCAGCGCCAACCTCGGCCAGGGCCTCGCGTCGCGGACCGGCCCGGTGGGCGATTTCTTCACCGGCGTGCTGGCCTGCGTCGTCGCCAGCCCCTGCATCGCGCCCTTCATGGGCGGCGCCCTGGCGTACGCCTTCACCGCGACCCCGGCGGTGGCGGTCCTGGTGTTCCTGGCACTGGGTCTGGGGCTGGCGCTGCCCTTTCTGCTGGTGGGCTTCGTGCCCGGGCTGGCCGAGCGCCTCCCGCGCCCCGGCGCCTGGATGGACACGCTCAAGCAGGTCATGGCCTTCCCCATGTACCTGACCGCGATCTGGCTGGCCTGGGTGCTGGGTCGCCAGCGCGGCGTGGACGCGATGGCCCTGGTTGCCGCCGGCGTGGCGGTGATGGCGCTGGCGCTGTGGTGGCTCGAGCGCGCGCGCATGCGCGGCGGCTGGCTGCGGCGCCTGCCGGCGGTGGCCCTGCTCGCGGTGGCGCTGTCGTCGGCCTGGCTGGCCAGTCGCCTGCCCGCACCCGCGTCGCCGGCGGCGGCGGTCGCGGCCGACGGCGCCACAGTCGCGTATTCGGCGGCGCGGCTGCAGGCGTTGCGCGACGCGGGGACCCCGGTCTTCGTCAACATGACCGCCGACTGGTGCGTGACCTGCAAGGCCAACGAGCGGACGACGCTGTCCAGCGACGCCTTCCGCGACGCGCTGCAGCGCACCGGCGCGGTCTACATGGTGGGCGACTGGACCAATGTCGACCCTGGGATCAGCGCCTTCCTCGAGCAGCATCGCGCCGTCGGCGTGCCGCTGTACGTGGTCTACCCGCGCGGCGGCGGCGCCGGCGAGGTCCTGCCCGCCGTGCTTGACCGCGACGTGGCGGTCGCCGCGCTCGAACGGGCGGCGCGCTGATGGGCACGCGGACGATCCTGCTGGTGGCGCTGGTGGCGGGCGTGCTCGGCGTGGTCGCCGGCCTGGCGGTGAATGGGCCGGGACCGCTGCTGCGCACCGAACTCGGCCAGCGCGCGGTCCAGCAGGCGATGGGCGCGGTCGCGCCACCGACGCCCGACGGCCTGGCCGTGGCCACGCGCGGCGGGCCGGTACCCGCGATCACCCTTCCCGACCTGGCCGGCACGCCGCGCACCCTGCCCGCTGACTTCGGCGGCCGCCCGCTGCTGGTCAACCTCTGGGCCAGCTGGTGCGGTCCCTGCATCGAGGAAATGCCCGAACTCGACCGCTACGCCGCCGCCCAGGGCACGTCGGGCGTCCAGGTGATCGGGATCGCGCTCGATGACCAGGCATCGGTCGACGCCTTCCTCGAGCGCATCCCGGTGCGCTATCCGATCGTGCTCGACGCCCCGGGGCCGCGCGACGCCGGGGTCCAGCTGGGCAATCCGCGTGGGGTGCTGCCCTATACCGTGCTGGTCTCGGCCGACGGTCGCCTGCTCAAGCAGCGGATCGGTCCCTTCACCCACGGCGAGCTCGACGCGTGGGCGCGCATCGACGAGTGATTCAAACGACCGATTAAAACTGCGCTTTGTCGCAGAAGTTCGGCGATCTGGACAGCAACGGCGGCTTGGCGCAGACTGGCCGCCGTTTTTACGCCGGGCACCGCGCCGCACTGAATGGACCGGATCCTCGTCCTCCACGGCCCCAATCTCAACCTGCTCGGCAGCCGCGAGCCGGAGATCTATGGCCGTGACACGCTGGCTGCGATCGACGCGACCCTGCTCGCACGGATCGAGGCCGCGGGCTTGGCGTTCGAGAGCCTGCAGTCGAACGCCGAGCACGTGCTGGTCGACCGCATCCAGGCGGCGGCCGGCGATGGCACCCGCTTCGTGCTGTTCAACCCCGCCGCCTTCACCCACACCTCGGTGGCCCTGCGCGATGCGCTGGCCGCGGTCGCGGTTCCGTTCATCGAGGTGCACCTGTCCAATCCGCACGCCCGCGAGCCCTTCCGCCGCCAGAGCTATTTCAGCGACCTGGCGGTCGGCGTGGTCGCGGGCTTCGGCGCCGCGAGCTATTTCCTTGCCCTGGACGCCGCGCTGGCCCGCCTGGCGCCGGCGTCCTGATCCGTCCCCGTATCCCCATCCCGTATCCATCGCCGGCGTCCGCGCCCGGCACTACCCGAGAGGCCCGCATGGACCTGAGAAAAATCAAGAAGCTGATCGACCTGCTCGAGGACTCCAACCTCGCCGAGATCGAGATCAAGGAGGGCGAGGAATCGGTCCGCCTGGCGCGCACGCCGCGCACCGGCTACGGCCCGGTGCAGCCGTCGCCGCACTACGCGCCCCCCGCCGAAGCGGTCATGCCGATGCAGTCCCCCGTCCAGGCCGCCACCGGCGGCGCGCGCCCGGCCGAGCCCAGCGGCCCGTCGCTGCCCGACGGCCACGTGGTGCGCTCGCCGATGGTCGGCACCTTCTACGCCTCGCCGGCGCCGGACAAGCCGCCCTTCGTCACCGTCGGCCAGACCGTCAACGCCGGTGACACGCTGGCCATCGTCGAGGCGATGAAGATGTTCAACCCGATCGAGGCCGACGTCGGCGGCACGGTGCTGGCGATCGTCGGCGAGAGCGGGCAGCCGGTCGAGTTCGACCAGCCGCTGTTCGTGATCGGCTGAGGCCGCCGGCATGCTCGACAAGGTCGTCATCGCCAACCGCGGCGAGATCGCGCTGCGCATCCTGCGCGCCTGCCATGCGCTGGGCATCCGCACGGTGGCGGTGCACTCCACCGTGGACCGCAACCTCAAGCACGTGGCCATGGCCGACGAGTCGGTCTGCATCGGCCCCGCGCCGTCGCCGCAGAGCTACCTCGACATGGCCAGCATCATCGCCGCGGCCGAGGTCACCGACGCGCAGGCGATCCACCCCGGCTACGGCTTCCTGGCCGAGAACGCCGACTTCGCCGAGCGCGTGGAGCAGTCGGGCTTCGTCTTCATCGGCCCCAAGGCCGACACCATCCGCATGATGGGCGACAAGGTGGAGGCGATCCGCGCGATGAAGGAGGCCGGCGTGCCCTGCGTGCCCGGCTCCGGCGGCCCGCTGGGCGACGACCCGGCCGAGAACGTCCGCGTTGCGCGCGAGATCGGCTATCCGGTGATCGTCAAGGCGTCGGGCGGCGGCGGCGGCCGCGGCATGCGCGTGGTGCAGACCGAGGCGGCGCTGGTGAACGCCATCGCGACCACCAAGCAGGAGGCCAAGGCGGCCTTCGGCAACGACATGGTCTATATGGAGAAGTTCCTCGAGAACCCGCGCCACATCGAGATCCAGGTGCTGGCCGATGGCCAGGGCCAGGCCATCCACCTCGGCGAGCGCGACTGCTCGATGCAGCGCCGCCACCAGAAGGTGGTGGAGGAAGCGCCCGCGCCCGGCATCACCGACGCCATGCGCGAGGAGATCGGCCGCGTCTGCGTCGAGGCCTGCCTGCGCATCGGCTACCGCGGCGCCGGCACCTTCGAGTTCCTGTTCGAGGACGGGCGCTTCTACTTCATCGAGATGAACACCCGCATCCAGGTCGAGCACCCGGTCACCGAGATGGTCACCGGCATCGACCTGATCCGCGAGCAGCTGATGATCGCCGCCGGGCGCCCGCTGTCGATCCGCCAGGAAGACGTGGTGATGCGCGGACATGCCATCGAATGCCGGATCAACGCCGAGGATCCCGACAGCTTCCTGCCCTGCCCGGGCCGGATCCAGCACTTCCACGCTCCCGGCGGCCCGGGCGTGCGCGTCGACAGCCATGTCTACGAGGGCTACACCGTCCCGGCCAACTACGACTCGATGATCGGCAAGCTGATCGTCCACGGGGCCGACCGCGAGCAGGCGATCTGCCGCATGCGCGTCGCGCTGTCGGAGATGGTCATCGACGGCATCCGCACCAACATCCCGCTGCAGCAGCGCATCCTCGCCGACACCGGATTCGAGGAAGGCGGGCGCAACATCCACTACCTGGAAAAGCGCCTGGCCGAGCGCAAGGAGAAGTCGCTCTCCCTGCTGTGAGCCGGGCCGGGCGCCCGCTCTCCCGCCGGCGGCACGATGTGGCAGCGCATCACGGCCGCCGGCCGGCCCTCGCATATGCTCGGGACACGCCGGGCACGGGGGCCGGTCCAACGACCATGGGAGAGAGGATCGATGCGTTATCGCAGGAACAGGCTCGCGACCGTCGTAGTGGGCGGCCTTCTGGTGACGGCTGCGGCCGGGATCACCTTTGCACAGCCGCGCACCGCGGCACCGGCGCCGAAAGGCGCGACCAGCGCCGCCAGCAGCGTGGAGCGGCCATGGAGCGTGGGCGGCGGCGACATCGCCATCCGCTGGAACCATGACCTCGCCGGCGACCTCGGGCTGCGCATCGCGCCGGGCTCGGTCCACGGCCAGCGCGCGACCGACGGCTCGGAGCGGTTTTCCCTCCAGGACAGCCGCCGCCTTCAGTTCCTGGTGACCAACGGCTATGCCCGCGAGATGGCCGGCGGTGCGCTGCAGGCACGCGGTGGCTACGCGATCCAGTTCAAGGGCGGCAGCATCGACCTCGACGGCTTCCGCCTGGTCCCGCGCCGGGTGAAGCCGGGCATGGAGCCCGAATTCGACCTCGTCGACGCGCAGGGCGTGGCCTGGTTCCACGTCGACCATGTGATGCACGAACTGCTCGACGACCCGCCGTCGCTGACCATCGGCTCGTCGGACATCCGCATCAGCGAGCGCCTGGCCCAGCGCCTGGGCGCCCCGCATGCCGCCGGCATGGCCATCGCCGAGCTGCAGCTCGACGCGCCGGTGCTGGCGCGCGGCAGCGGGGACCTGCAGCCGCAGGCCAACTACATCACGTGGCACGGCCAGGCGGCGCCCAACGGCGGCACCTACCAGAACGACATCTTCATGCTCAGCACGTTCACGCAGTTCTCGCGCTGCCAGGGCTGCACGGGCAACGCCGGCAGCGGCACGATGGTGATCACGCCGTCGGCGACGCTGAAGAACAACGTCAACGAGGGCAGCATCAACGCCACCGTGCCCGGCGACCCGCTCGGCACCAGCACCGCGCTGTGGACCGCCACCATCCCCTGGTACCAGAAGTTCACCGCGCCCTCGCCGCCGTACAACAACGACCAGCATCCCTACCTGATCTGGAACATGTACCGCACCAACCCGGACGGCAGCCTCGAGCAGATCGGCCGCTCGGGGGTGAAGCACGCCTACCTGACCACCAACGGCAGTTGCCTGGACAGCGGCGACCACCACGGCCACGCGCTGGGCCGCGGCTGCACCGATACCTATTCGGTCGGCAACAACGACTACACCCAGGGCATGACCTCGCGCGACGAGATCCTGCCGTCGTCCGGGCTGTGGGGCCGCTGCGGCTCGGTGTTCGACACCAACTGCGACGGGGTCATGAACAACTCGCCGGGCGACAGCTACAGCTACCGCATGCTGGTCAACGAAGCCCAGGTCTCGCCCACCGCCAACCCCGGCGCGGGCTGGCTGTTCGAGTCCTGGTACGTGGCGCGCTCCGACATCAACATCTACAACTCGATGTCGACCCGGGTGACGACGCCCGGCTGGACGGGCAGCACCTGGAACATCGCCTCCAGCAGCGAGCGCCTGGGTTCGGCGATCGACCGCTGGTTCGACGTCGCGCCGCCGCTGCCCAACCCGCGCAATCCGCACATGAATCCCAACAAGGAACGCCGGCTCATCACCGAGCTGGTGGACGGCGGCGCACGCGCCAAGCTGGCGGTGAAGGCGCGCCGGCTGGTGGGCGGCGGCTGGGAGTACCACTACGCGCTGATGAACTTCGAGTTCGCGTTCGCGATGACCGAAGGCGCATCGCCCAACCTGCGCATCACCTCCACGCAGGGCTTCGACGCGTTCGCGCTCGCGACCGCCTCGGGCGCCAGCATCACCTCGACCACGTTCCGCGACGGCGACCTGCAGTCCGGCAACGACTGGGACTTCGTGGCCGGCGCGGACAGCGTCGAGTGGAGCGCCGGCAGCGCCGGCCGCACGCTCGGCTGGGGCGAGCTGTACTCGTTCACGGTGCGCTCGTCCAAGGCGCCGGTGGCCGGTACCGCCACCCTGCGTGCCGACGGCAGCGGGCGTGGCACCGCCTTCGAGGTGGCGACCCTGGTCCCGGGCTCCTGACCCACGACGCCGGCCCGGGACGTCCCCGGGCCGGCGCGTGACGCGCTGCCGGTACCATGCAGGCCTCCCCGGCCGACCGACACGCGATGCCCTTCCTCGAACTCACCCTGCACTGCCGCGAATCCGAGCAGCCCCGCTACGAGAACGCGCTCGACGACGTCGGCGCGCTGGCGGTGACCATGCTCGACGCCGACGCCGGCACCCGCAACGAAGACGCGATCCTGGAGCCCGGCGTGGGCGAGACGCCGCTGTGGGCCTCGATCACCCTGACCGCGCTGTTCCCGCACGACGCCGACGCGCTGCTGCTGCTCGCCGCGCTGGACAGCTTCGACCCCGGGCTGGACTGGGGCCGCGCCTCCTTCCGCCAGGTCGAGGACCAGGACTGGGAGCGGGCCTGGATGGACCAGTACGAGCCGCTGCGCTTCGGCCGGCGGACCTGGATCGTGCCCTGGAACCGCGACCTGCCGGCGGACGCCGGCGCCGATGCGGCCGTGGTGCGGCTGGACCCGGGGCTGGCCTTCGGATCGGGCACCCACCCCACGACCGCCCTGTGCCTGCGCTGGCTCGACGGCCTCGCCGGCGACGGCATGCTCGACGGCGTGCGCGTGCTCGATTTCGGCTGCGGCAGCGGCATCCTCGCGCTGGCCGCGCTCAAGCTCGGCGCCGCACACGCCACCGGCATCGACAACGACCCGCAGGCCCTGCAGGCCACGGCCGACAATGCCCAGCGCAACGGCGTCGACGCGCGGATGGCGGTGCACGCGCCCGGTGACGCCCCGGCCGGTACGTGGCCGGTGGTGGTGGCGAACATCCTCGCCGCCGCGCTCGACACGCTGGCGGACACCATCGCCGGATGCGTGGCGCCGGGCGGACGGCTCGCGCTCTCGGGCATCCTCGACGGGCAGCAGGCGCCGCTGCTTGCGCGCTATGGCGAGTGGTTCGAGCAACTGCGGGTCGAGGTCGATGGTGACTGGGTTCGCATTGACGGCATCCGCCGCGGCTGAGCGCTGCCGCGCGCGCGCGGCGCGTGCTTGAATAGCCGCCATGTTCGTCAACTGCCCGTTCTGCCGCGGACTGGTCGCCACCGACCCGGTGACCGACCTGCCGCCCGAACGCTGCCCGCGCTGCGCGGCGCAGCTGCGCGGGGCGCCCGGGGCGGCCCTGCGCGAGCCCGCCGACGACGCCCGCAGCGGCGTGGCCGCGGCGATGGCCGAAGCGTTCGGCAACCTGGATGACGCGGTCGACGGCGGCGGTGCCGCCGATCCCGCCGCGGACCGCGCCGCGCAGCCGGCGATCTCGATCGCGAACCTGCTGCAGGACACGCCCGCACCCGTGATCGTGGTGGCAGAACCTGCCACCGTGGACCCGGCCAGCAGGGACTCTGTCGTTGCGGACCCTGCCAATGCGGACCCTGCCCTCGCAGGCTCAACAACTGCGGCCGTGGCGCCTGCGGCCCTTGCATCACATGCGGACGGCTCTGACGGGGCGGGCAGTTCGCCCGTCGGGCCGCCGGCGACGGAACCGGTCGCGTCGGCCCCTGCCGCTCGGTCGGTGTCGGTGCCAGAGGCACCTCCGGTGCATGGAGAGACTCCGGCGCACACCCCGACGGCGCCGACGACAGCAACGGCAACGACGGGGACCGCCCCGCGCCCGCGCCGCACGGCGCCGAGCTTCGCCCGTGGCCGCACGCCGGGCTCTGCCGATGCGCCGACCGGCCGCCGCGGGTGGCTGCCCGCCGCGATCACCGCGCTGGCCCTGCTGCTCGGCCTGCAGTGGCTACTCGCCGACCGCGCGCGCCTGGCCGCCGATCCGGGCTGGCGGCCGCTGGTCGCTGGTGCCTGCAGCGTGCTGCGCTGCAGCCTGCCGCCCTGGCGCGAGCCGGCCGCGTTCGCCCTGCTCGAGCGGGACGTGCGTCCGCATCCCGGAACGCCGGGTGCACTGCGCATCGTCGCGAGCTTCCGCAACCAGGCCGCCTGGGCCCAGCCCTGGCCCGAGGTCGTGCTGACGCTGTCGGACATCGACGGCCGGCCACTGGGCGCGCGCGCCTTCCTGCCCGCCGAATACCTCGGCGGTGAGCCGCCCGCCGCGCTGCTGGAGAGCGGCGAAGGCGCGGTGATCCGCATGGACGTGCTGGAGCCCGCACCGGGCGCGGTCGGCTTTTCCTTCGACTTCCGCTGACGCCCGGCCGATGGCAGCGGCGAGGCGGTCGCGCTAGACTCGATCCCCTTCGCGCGCCAGGCGCGAGCAGGTCCAGGGGTCCGATTGAACGCCGCCGACACCAACGAGCCGCAGCCCCGCGGCACGCAGCGGGCGCCGCTGCGTGAGCACGTGGCCACCGCCGTGCGCCGCTACATCCGCGACCTGGACGGCTGCGATGCGGAAAACCTCTACCTGATCGCGCTGCGCGAGCTCGAGATCCCGCTGTTCGTCGAAGTGCTGAACCACTGCGAAGGCAACCAGAGCCGTGCCGCGGCCATGCTCGGCATCCACCGCGCGACCCTGCGCCGCAAGCTGCGCGACTACGACATCGTCTGATCCGGCCGCCCGGGCGGTCCGCCCCCGCGCCGTATAATCGCGGTTTCCCCGCTGCCTTTCCCACGCAATGACCACCGATCGCCTGCCCCTGCGCCGGGCCCTGCTGTCCGTGTCCGACAAGACCGGACTGGTTGAACTCGCCCGCGTCCTCGCCGCGCGCGGCGTGGAGCTGCTGTCCACCGGTGGCACCGCGCGCGCCCTGCGCGAGGCCGGGCTCGCGGTGCGCGACGTGGCCGACGCCACGGGCTTCCCCGAGATGATGGACGGCCGGGTCAAGACCCTGCACCCGGTGGTGCACGGCGGACTCCTCGGTCGCGCCGGCATCGACGAGGCGGTGATGGCCGAGCACGGCATCGGCGCCATCGACCTGCTGGTGCTGAACCTGTATCCCTTCGAATCGGTGACCGCGAAGGCCGGCTGCAGCCTGGCCGAGGCGGTCGAGAACATCGACATCGGCGGGCCGGCGATGCTGCGCTCGGCGGCGAAGAACTTCGCCCGCGTGGCCGTGGCGACCGATCCCGCGCAGTACGCCGGCATCGTCGACGAACTGGGCGCCCACGACGGCACGCTGTCGGCCGCCACACGCTTCGCGCTGTCGGTGGCCGCGTTCAACCGCGTGGCGCAGTACGACGCCGCGATCGGCAACTACCTGTCGGCGATCGGCGACGCGTCGGCCGCGGTGCCCGTGCGCGGCGACTATCCGGCGCAGGTCAACGCCAGTTTCGTCAAGGTGATGGACCTGCGTTACGGCGAGAACCCGCACCAGTCCGGCGCCTTCTACCGCGACCTGTACCCGGTGCCGGGGACGCTGGCGACCTTCACCCAGCTGCAGGGCAAGGAGCTGTCGTACAACAACCTCGCCGACGCCGATTCGGCCTGGGAGTGTGTGCGCCAGTTCGACGCTCCGGCCTGCGTGATCGTCAAGCACGCCAACCCCTGCGGCGTCGCCACCGCGGCCGATGGCGGCGCGGCCTACGAGCGCGCCTTCGCCACCGACCCGACCTCGGCCTTCGGCGGCATCATCGCCTTCAACGTGCCGGTGGACGCTGCGACCGCCAAGTCGATCCTCGACCGCCAGTTCGTCGAGGTGCTGATCGCGCCGGGTTACGCGCCCGATGCGCTGGCGTACTGCGCGAAGAAGGCCAACGTGCGCGTGCTGCGGATCCCGCCGGGCGAGGGCCGCAACCTGTTCGACAGCAAGCGCATCGGCTCGGGCCTGCTGATGCAGGCGGCCGACAACCGTGGGATGACCACCGGAGAGCTGAAGCAGGTGTCGCAGCGCGCGCCAAGCGCGGCCGAGCTGCGCGACCTGCTGTTCGCCTGGCGGGTGGCGAAGTACGTCAAGTCGAACGCCATCGTGTACGCGAAGGACAACGCCACGGTCGGCGTCGGCGCCGGGCAGATGAGCCGGGTGTATTCGGCGCGGATCGCCGGCATCAAGGCGGCCGACGCGGGGCTGGTGGTCGAGGGCTCGGTGATGGCGTCGGACGCGTTCTTTCCGTTCCGCGACGGGCTGGACGCGGCGGCCGAAGCCGGCATCCGCGCGGTGATCCAGCCGGGCGGTTCGATGCGCGACGCGGAAGTGATCGCGGCCGCGGACGAACACGACATCGCCATGGTGTTCACCGGCATCCGGCATTTCCGGCATTGAGGCGGAGCGGACGATGAAAGTGCTGGTCGTGGGTTCGGGTGGGCGCGAGCATGCGCTGGCGTGGAAGCTGGCGCAGTCGCCGCGTGTCGACGAGGTGCTGGTCGCGCCGGGCAATGCCGGCACGGCGGTCGAGGCGAGTTGCCGCAACGTGGCCACCGCGGCGACCGACATCGAGGGCCTGCTGGCGCTGGCGCGCGGCGAGGGCGTGGCGTTCACCGTGGTCGGGCCCGAGGCGCCCCTGGTGGCCGGCATCGTCGACCGCTTCCGCGCCGCCGGCCTGCGGATCTTCGGACCGACGGCGGCGGCCGCTCAGCTCGAGGGCAGCAAGGCTTACGCCAAGGCCTTCCTCGCCCGCCACCGCATCCCGACCGCGCACTACGCGGTGTTCACCGAGCTGGAACCCGCGCTGGCGCACGTGCGCGCACATGGCGCGCCGATCGTGGTCAAGGCCGACGGCCTCGCCGCCGGCAAGGGCGTCGTGGTGGCGATGACGATGGACGAGGCCGAGGCCGCGCTCCACGACATGCTCGCCGGCAACGCCTTCGGCGAGGCGGGCGCGCGCGTGGTGGTCGAGGAATTCCTCGACGGCGAGGAAGCCAGCTTCATCGCCATGGTCGACGGCCGCACCGCGCTGCCGATGGCCACCAGCCAGGACCACAAGCGCGTGGGCGACGGCGACACCGGTCCGAATACCGGCGGCATGGGTGCCTATTCGCCGGCGCCGGTGGTCACGCCCGACGTGCATGCGCGGATCATGCGCGAGGTGATCGAGCCGACCGTCGCCGGCATGGCCGCCGACGGCGCGCCCTTCACCGGCTTCCTGTACGCGGGGCTGATGATCGACGCCGACGGCGCGCCCAAAGTCATCGAGTTCAACGTGCGCTTCGGCGATCCGGAGACGCAGCCGGTGATGATGCGCCTGCGCTCGGACTTCGCTGCGCTGGTCGAAGCCGGCATCGATGGCACGCTCGACGCCGCGGTGGCCGACTGGGATCCGCGGCCCGCGCTGGGCGTGGTGATGGCGGCCGAAGGCTACCCGGCGACCCCGCGCCTGGGCGACCCGATCAACAGCCTCGACGTGCCGCCGCTCGCCGACACCAAGGCCTTCCACGCCGGCACCCGCCTCGACGGCGAACACGCCGTCACCGCCGGCGGCCGCGTGCTCTGCGTCTGCGCCCTGGGCGACAGCGTGGCCGACGCGCAGCAGCGCGCCTATGCCGAGGTCGCCGGCATTTCCTGGCCCGGCGAGTTCCACCGCCACGACATCGGCTGGCGGGCGATCGCGCGCGAACGCGGCTGAGCCGCGGGCCGCGCCTGCACTCAGAGCAGGCGCGGCAGGTCGGGCAGCTCGTTCTCGTCGGGGTCACCGGGCGCCTGCGGGAAGTGGCGCGCCAGAAGCTCCGAGACGGCTTCGACGCCGGCGATCGCGGCCGCCTCGGGCTCGCCCGCCTGCAGCCGCGACTCCATCAGCCGGCACGCGGCCGCCCACTCGGCGTCCCCGACCAGCCCGTCCAGGCCACGGTCGGCGACGATCTCGATGCGATGGTCGGCCAGGAGGAGATAGACCAGCACGCCGTTGTTGGCCTGCGTATCCCATACCCGCAGTTCGGAAAACACCTCGTGCGCGCGTTCCCGCGCCGTCAGGCCGCGCAGCGCGCGCCACGCCGGCAATGCGGGCTCCACCGCGAAGCAGACCTCGCCTCGGTGGCGCCGTTCGCCTTCGGCCACCGCTCCCGCGATCCGCTGCAGGCGACCCGCGGGGAACAGGCGACCCGGTGACGGCGCGAAGAGGTGCCGGAAGAGACGCGCCACGCCCGCCATCACCAGCTCCCCGAGGCGCCACCGCCTCCGCTCATGCCGCCACCGCCGGACCAGCCACCGCCGCCGAAGCCGCCACCACCACCGCCGAATCCTCCGCCGCCCCAGCCACCGCCACCGAACCCGCCCCAGCCGCCGTGGCGCACGTAGCGGCCGCCGGAGGTGCGGGACAGCCCGTAAAGGAACCCGAACACGGCCGCGGCGCCGCCCAGGCCGAGGGCCGCCGAGACCAGCCAGGCCACGCCGCCGGCCGCGCCGCCGGTGAACAGCCCGCGCAGCGCGGCCGGTGCGCGCCCGAACACGCCGCGCACCAGGGTCGCGGCCACGAAGGCCGCGAACAGCGCAGCCAGCCAGTTGCCGCCGCCCGCGGGCGCGGGGCCGCGATGGTCGGCGATCGGTTCGGGCAGCGGCTCGCCCTCGATCAGCCGCACCAGCACGGCGGTGCCGTCGACCAGTCCGCCGCCGTAGTCGCCGGCGCGGAACTTCGGCGCCATGTATTCCTGGATGATGCGCCCGGCGGTGATGTCGGGAATCGCGCCTTCGAGGCCGTAGCCGGGCTGGATGCGCACGCGCCGGTCGTCGCGCGCGACCAGCACCAGCACGGCGTCGTCGACGCCTTCGCGGCCGATGCGCCAGGCGTCGAAGACCCGCTGCGCGTACTGCTCGATGGTCTCGGGCCGCGTGCTCGCGACCACCAGCACCTGCAGCTGGCTGCCCTTGCTCCGCTGCAGGTCCAGCGCCTGCCGCTCCAGCTGCGCGCGCCGGGCCGGCTCCAGCGTGCCGGTGGTGTCGACCACCGGCGAATCCAGCGGCGGGATCGCGGCCAGCGGCTGGGCATGCGCGGGAGCCCATGCCAGGCAGGCGAGCAGGAGCGCCAGCAGCAGGGCCGGCAGTCCGACCGACGCCGTGGCTCGCGCCGTGGCCACCGCGGCCGGCCGTCAGCCGGCCGGCTGCGGCTGCGGGGCCGTCGCGGCAGGATCGGGCCCACCGAAGTCGACCGCCGGCGCCTCCTGGATCGCGCGTTCGTTCTCGACGCTGAAGTTCGGCCGCGGGCCGTAGCCGAACATCTTCGCGATCAGGTTCTGCGGGAACGAGCGCACATAGGTGTTGTAGTCCTGCACCAGCTGGATGTAGCGGCCGCGTGCGACGGCGATGCGGTTCTCGGTGCCTTCCAGCTGGGTCTGCAGGTCGAGGAAGCCGCGGTCGGCCTTGAGGTTGGGATAGTTCTCCACCACCACCATCAGCCGCGACAGCGCGCTCGACAGCTCGCCCTGGGCCTGCTGGAACTGCTCCAGCGAGGCGGGATCGCCGGCATCGACGTTGATCTCGCCGACTTTCGCGCGGGCCTCGGTCACCGCCGTCAGCACCTGTTGCTCGTGCGCGGCATAGCCCTTGACCGTGCTGACGAGGTTCGGGACCAGGTCGGCGCGGCGCTTGTACTGGTTGAGCACTTCGGACCAGCCGGCGTTGACGGCCTCGTCCTTCTGCTGGATCTGGTTGTAGCCGCAGCCGCTGAGCATCAGGGCGAGCACGAGCAAGGCGAGATGGCGCATGGACAGGCTCCGACGGGTGGACGCGCGCATTCCAGCACCGGCCGGCGCAAGGCGCAATGAAGGCAGGCCGCACCGCCGCGGGCCGGTTGCCGGCGTCTGCTAGGCTCGCCACGCATCCACGGGGACCGGCATGGCGTACTCACAGTTCCAGCTGCTGCGCGAGCGGCGCTTCCTGCCCTATTTCGCCGTGCAGGCGCTGGGCGCCTTCAACGACAACGTCTACCGCCAGGCGATCATCGGCCTGCTGTTCTACCTGGGCGTCGACAGCGGGCAGCGCACGCTCTACACCAACCTCGCGCCGGCCTTGTTCATCCTGCCCTACTTCCTGTTTTCGGCGATCGCCGGGCAGTTCGCGGAGAAGCTGGAGAAGCAGCGGCTGATCGTGATCACCACGGCGATGGAGATCGGGATCATGACGCTCGCCGGCATCGGCTTCCTGCTCGGCAACATGCCGCTGCTGCTGGTGGCGCTGTTCGCGACCGGCATGCAGTCGACGCTGTTCGGGCCGGTCAAGTATTCGATCCTGCCCGCGGTGCTCAAACCCGAGGAGCTCACCGGCGGCAACGGCCTGGTCGAGATGGGGACGTCGCTGTCGATCCTCGCCGGCATGATCTACGGCGGCCTGGTGTTCCAGGTCGCGGGCAGCTGGGGCGCGGAAGCGGCCGCGGCCTCGGTGATCGCGCTGGCCGTCACCGGCAACCTGGTGGCGCGCCTGATCCCGCGCGTCGACGCCGGCGCGCCGGAGCTCCAGGTCAACTGGAACCCGGTGCCGGAATCGGTCCGGATCTGGACGCTCACCCGGCGCACGCCGGCGGTGCGCAACGCGATCCTCGGCGTGTCCTGGTTCTGGTTCGTGGGCACGGTGCTGACCGCGCAGCTGCCCAACTATGCCGAGCTGCACCTGGGCGCCGCCGAGCGTTCGACCAGCCTCTACATCTTCGGCCTTGCGCTGTTCTCGGTCGGCGTGGGCACGGGCTCGCTGCTGTGCGAGAAGCTCTCGGCGCGCACGGTGGAAATCGGGCTGGTGCCGCTGGGGGCGCTCGGCATCAGCGCCTTCATGCTCGACCTCTATTTCGCGCGCAGCGGGCTCGCACCGCAGGCCGGCCTCGACATCGCCGGATTCCTGGCCGCCGACAACGGCTGGCGCATCGCCATCGACCTCACCGGCATCGGCTTCTCCTGCGGCCTGTTCATCGTGCCGCTGTTCGCGCTGATCCAGAGCCGCACGCCGAAGCAGGAAATGGCGCGGGTGTTTGCCGGGCTCAACATCCAGAACGCGGCCTTCATCGTCGCCGCGGCGGTGATCGGGCTGGCCCTGCAGCAGGTGCTGGGCTGGAGCATCCCGCAGGTGTTCCTGGCGGTGGCGATCGCCAACCTGCTGGTCGCGACCTGGATCTTCACCATCGTGCCCGAGTTCGCGATGCGCTTCGTCAGCTGGCTGCTGGTGCGCACGCTGTACCGGCTGGAACTGCACGGCATCGAGCGCCACGTGCCCGACGAGGGCCCGGCGCTCCTGGTCTGCAACCACGTCAGCTACATGGACGCGCTGGTGCTGGCGGCGAGCATCCCGCGGCCGGTGCGCTTCGTCATGTACTACCGGATCTTCCAGATCCCGGTGATGCGCTGGATCTTCAGGGCGGCCGGCGCGATTCCGATCGCGAGCCCGAAGGAAGACCGGGCGATGATGGAGCGCGCCTTCGACGCCATCGACGCGGCGCTGGCCGAGGGCGAGCTGGTGCTGATCTTTCCCGAGGGGCGACTGACCCGCGACGGCGCGATCGCGCCGTTCAAATCCGGCGTCGAACGCATCCTCGCGCGCCGGCCGGTGCCGGTGGTGCCGATGGCGCTGCGCAACATGTGGAGCAGCATGTGGAGCCGACGCAGCGCGGCCGCCGCCAGCGGGCAGATGGCCCGCATGCGCCTGCCGCGCCGCTTCCGCGCCCACGTGGCGGTGATGGCCGAGGCACCGGTTCCCGGTGCCGCCGCCGACGCCGCGATGCTGGAGGCACGGGTGCGCGCCCTGCGCGGCGACAACCCCTGACCCTCCGACACCCTTCTGTAGGAGCGGCTACAGCCGCGATCGCCGCCCCGCCCCGAGCCCTGATCGCGGCTGTAGCCGCTCCTACAGGAACGTCAGTTGACCCAGCCGGCCACGACGAACAGCGCCAGCACCGCCAGCCAGGCCAGCAGCACGCGCCAGACCAGGGACATGGCGTCGCGCAGCGCCTGGACCAGGGGCAGGTCGAGTGCTTCGGCCACCCCCGGAGGCTCCGGCAGCGTCGCGTCCGCATCGCCGGGCGCGATGCCGAAGCCGCCCATCGCCGCAACGGCGGCCACGTCGCTCATCGACCCGGCGGGCTGCGCGGCAGCCGGGGCATGGGCGGCGAGGTCGCCTGCCTCCTCGTCCAGCTCCCAGCGCACGCTGGCGCGGCCCACGGCCGCCAGCATGTCGGTCCCGGCGCGCAGGGCGGCGCCGCCGGCGCCCTTCCAGGCCGAGACCACCACGTCGAAGTTGCCGACGAGCGCCAGCGACAGCGCCATCAGCTGCGCCACCGGCCAGTCGAGGACCGCCAGCAGCCGCCGGGCGCCAGCGACGGTGCCCGTGGGCAGGTAAAGGGCGGGCTCGTCCTCGGCGGCGTAGGCCACCAGGCGGTAGAGGAGCGCGCCGACCGCGCCCAGCACCACGAACCAGAACAGCACGCCGAACCAGCGCCTGAGCGCCGCGACGAAGACCCGACCGACCTCGTCGCGGGTGTGGCCTGCGCCGGTCGCGGCCGCCGGGCGCAGCCGGGCGAGCGCTTCGCCGCGCGACGCCGCATCCGGCGCGTCGACCACCGCCTGGACGTCGACGTCGAGATCGCGTGGACCCCAGGCGTAGAACACCGCGGCCACGCCGAACACCAGCGCCGGCAGGCCGAAGGCGACGCCATCCAGCAGCCACTGCACAAAGCCGACCACCAGCACCACCGGCACCAGCGCCAGCGCCAGGCCCCAACCGCCACGCCAGAAGCCATCGTCGCGGAACCGCCGCCCGAGCCAGTCGAGCAGCGCGCGGAACCAGCCGTAGTCGCGCAGGGCCGCCGCCAGGGACGGCGCCATGTGGCCGAGGACCAGGGCCACCACCACCGCGAAGAGGGTCGAGAACATGCGCCGATTCTAGCGCCGGCGGCCGCGGGCCACGCGCGCGGTCAGGCCCGGGCGTGCCAGCGCTCGATCAGCCAGCGCGAGATCGAGATGGTCGGCGACAGCAGCAGGCCGTCGGGATCGGTCTCGCCGCGCAGCGCGGCGCCGACCTCGTCGCGCGAGAACCAGCGCGCATCCTCCAGCTCGTCGCTGGGGCAGTGCGGCACGTCGGGCGCGGCCTCGGCCTCGAAGCCCAGCATCAGTGAAGACGGGAACGGCCAGGGCTGCGACCCCAGGTAGCCGCAGCCGAGCACGCGCACCGAGGACTCCTCGAAGACCTCGCGCACCACGGTCTGCTCGAGCGATTCGCCCGGCTCGACGAAGCCCGCCAGCACCGAATAGCGCCGCGGCGCCCAGCCCGGGCCGCGGCCCAGCAGCAGGCGCTCGCCGTCGCTGACCGCGACGATCACCGCCGGGTCGGTGCGCGGGTAATGCTCGAGGTCGCAGGCGGCGCAGTGGCCGAGCCAGCCGGCGCGGCGGAACGCCAGCGGGCCGCCGCAGGCGCCGCAGAACCGGTGCCGCGCACGCCAGTGCAGCACCGCCCGCGCCTGGGCGAAGGCGGTGGCCTCGAAGTCGGGCCAGGTCGCCGCGGCGCTGCGCAGGTCGATGCGGGCGGCCGCGGCCTCGTCCGTCGCGGCGGTATCGGCTGCGTCGGCGGTGCCGGCGGGGCCATCCGCCAACGCTTCCTCGCGCAGCGCGAACCAGCCTTCCTCGCCGCGCAGCCCGAGGAACAGCGCGTCACCTGGACCTTCGGCCAGCTCCGCCGCAGGCGGTGCCAGCAGCGCGCCGGCGGTGGTCGCGCGCGCGCGGCCTTCGGCATCGATCACCAGCGCGCGGCCGCCGGCCCACAGCCGGGCCAGCGCGGCGCTGTCGTCACGGAGGTTCTCGGCGCGGTCCAGCGGCGCCTCGACGAAGGCGTACGGCGCCACGCGCCGCAGGGTCATGCGGTGAAGCTGCTGCCGCAGCCGCAGGTCGACTTCGCGTTGGGATTGCGGATGGTGAACTGCGCGCCGTGCAGGCTCTCGACGTAATCGACCGAGGCGCCCATCAGGTACTGCAGGCTGAGCGGGTCGACCAGCAGCGTCATGCCGTCGGTGGCGACCGCCAGGTCGTCCTCGCCCTGCTCCTCGTCGAACTCGAAGCCGTACTGGAAGCCCGAGCAGCCGCCGCCCTGGATGTAGACGCGCAGCTTGAGCGCGGCATTGCCCTCGCCGGCGATCAGCTCGCGCACCTTGGCTGCCGCCGCGGTGGTGAATTCAAGCGGACGATCCAGGCTCTGGTAGCCCGGCGCGGACAGATCGATGGTGGTGCTCATGCCATCAGGATGGAGGCTGCCGCCCCGGGCTTCAAGCGTCCGGCGCGGAACGTGGCGTCGCCGACGTCGCCTCGGCCCAGGTGAACGACTGCTCCACGGCCGGCCCGCGCGGCGGCGCCAGGCGCACGATCACGCGCAGCGGCTTGAAGCCGTCTGGCAGGATCAGGTCGCCTTCGACCTGCTGGAAGTACTTGAACGAGTAGTCGATGCCCGGCGCATCGCCGGTCTGCCGCAGGTCGTTCCAGTCCAGGCGCTCCAGGCTGTCGTTGCGCGAGCCCTCGACCTCGACGCTCAGGCGGCCGCTGCTCACCGCCGCCCGGTTCAGGGTCTGGGTCAGGGTGGCGGTGAAATGCCAGGCGCCCTCGCCCTGCGACTGCAGGCGCAGGCCGTGCACGGTCAGGCCGCGGCGCTGGCTGGTGCTGCCGACCAGGCGCTCGTAGAAGGCGACGTCGGCACGCAGCGCCGAGATCTCCTCGTCGCGCTCGGCCAGCATCAGCTGCAGGTCGCGGTTGGCTTCGCGGCTGACCTGGTCGGAGCGGGTCAGCGTGGCCACGTCCTGGCGCAGTCCGTCGAGCTCGGCGCGCAGCGGACCTTCGTCGCTGGCGCCCGCGTCGTTGGCGACCGTCCACGCGCCCCAGATGCCGAAGAGCAGGCAGGCGGCCAGCACGGCCATCAGGACCAGGTGCAGGCGCGGGTGCGGATGCTCGGGAGGTGGCGAGTCGGGCATCCCGGCATGGTAACTCCGGATCCCCGGCGCGTGGACCACGCCCGCGTGCCTATACTCCGCGCCAGTGCCATCCCACGGAGCGCCGCCATGTCCGAAGCCCATCTGTTCGCGGCCGGCGTGCTGCTGGCCTGGCTGGCCGGCATCCGGGTCTACCTGACGGTCTTCGGCGTCGGCCTGGCCGGCGCGATGGGCTGGCTCGAGCTGCCCTCCGCCCTCGAGGTCACCGCATCGCCCTGGGTGATGGGCATCTCCGGCGTGCTGGCCCTGGTGGAATTCTTCACCGACAAGATCCCCGGCGTCGATTCCGGCTGGGACTTCCTGCAGACCCTGGCCCGCGTGCCCGCCGGCGCCTTCCTGGCCGCGGCGGCGCTCTCGCCCGACGGCGACCTCTCGGCCGGCATGCTCGCCACCGGCGCCGGCGTCGCGCTGGGCAGCCACGCGCTCAAGGCCGGCAGCCGGGTGCTGATCAACGCCTCGCCCGAACCGCTCAGCAACTGGAGCGCCTCGGTCACCGAGGACGTCGCCGCGGTCGGCCTGCTGGCACTCGCCCTGGCCAATCCGCTGCTGGCGCTGGGCATCGCGCTGACCCTGAGCCTGCTGCTGGCGCTGGCCCTCTGGTGGGTCTGGCGCCGGCTGTTCCGGCGGCGGCCGGCCATGCCGGCACGCTGACCGGCCGCCCCCGCGACCATCGCGCGATCCGCTCGCGGTTTCTTGTAGGCTTGTCCGTTCGGGGGGCGGCGCACGCGCCGGGCCTCCGTATTGCCCAGACGGAGAAGTCCCGCAGTGAGCGCAGCACCCGGATCGCGGACCGCAGTGGACATGGGGACGGCCGTGCCGACGCCCGTCCGTCCCGCGCGGGCCGAGTTCCCGCCCGCGCACTACTGGCGGCGCTGGTCGGCCGACGCCGGCCCTCCGGAACCCGTGCGCAGCGATCTCCCGCCCGCCGAGCCGCCGCCGCCACCCGTGACTCCGCCAGTGGCGGCCGACGGGACGACCGAGGCGCCCTATCGCGTGCTGGTGGTCGAGGACGACCTCAGCCAGGCGCTGTTCGCCGAAAGCGTGCTCTGCGGCGCCGGCATGCAGGCCGCCGTGGTCTCGGTGGCCAGCGAGGTGATGGGTTCGCTGGAGACGTTCCGCCCGGACCTGGTGCTGATGGACCTGCACATGCCGGGCATGGACGGCGTCGAACTCACCCACCTGATCCGCGACCACGCCGCGCACGGGCACGTGCCGATCGTCTTCCTCACCGGCGATCCGGATCCCGAGCGCCAGTTCGAAGCGCTGGAGACCGGCGCCGACGACTTCCTCACCAAGCCGGTGCGGCCACGCCACCTGATCGCCGCGGTGCAGAGCCGCGTGCGCCGCGCGCGCACGCTGGCCAGCGAGCGCAGCGGCGGCGGACGGCATCCGGTCACCGGGCTGTACACCCGCTCGCACATGCTGCAGCGGCTGAACGCGATGATTCCCGGGGACGGCCGCGGCGCCCTGTACATGGTCGAGGTGGCCGGCATCGGCGTGCTGCGCGACCGCTACGGCTACACCGGTCTCGAGCAGCTGCTCACCGATGCCGCGGCGCGCGTGGGCGAAGCCGCCACCGGCAACGCGGTGTCGCGCCTGAGCGACGGCATCTACCTCGTGCACGCGGCCGAGGTCGATGCCGCGCAGCTGCCGGAAAGCGCGCGCGCGCTGCGCGACGCACTGGGACGCGCGGGCTTCAGCGTCAACGAGGAGGCGGTGCGCCTGCGCGCCTTCGTCGGCTACACCTCGCTGGCGCATGGCTACGGCGACGCCAGCAGCGCGCTGGGCGCGGCCGAGCGCGCGCTGCGCGAGGCCCGCACCCAGCCGACCGCCGTCGCCGGCTACCAGCCGCCGCGCCAGCGCGACCATGACCAGGCCATGGCCGAAGCCGTGCGCCAGGCGCTGGCCGAGAACCGCTTCCAGCTCAGCTTCCAGCCGGTGGTCGCGGTGGCCGGCGGCGAAGAGGCCCAGTTCCAGACCCTGCTGCGCATGCGCCAGGCCGACGGCACCCTGCTGGCCGCGGCGGACTTCCTCCCCGCAGCCGACGCCGCCGACCTGATGCACGACATCGACCTGCGCGTGCTCGAGCTGGCGGTGACCGTGCTGCACCAGCGCGCCGACGCCGGCAAGCCGGTGCGCCTGTTCGTCTCGCAGTCGGCGCGCAGCCTGGCGCGCGACAGCCACGCCGAGCACGTGCTCGGCATGCTGTCGGCCTATGGCGTCGAGGGCGGGCGCATCGTGATCGACGTGCGCCAGGACGAGGCCCTGATCCACGCCCTGGCCCTGCGCGAGTTCTGCGATGCGATGGTGCCTGCCGGCGTGCAGCTGTGCCTGGGCCAGTACCAGTCGGGACGCGAGGCGGATGCGCTGCTGGGCCAGCTGCCGCTGGGCTTCGTGCGCCTGTCACCACGCTATTCGCAGAAGCTCGACGATCCGGCCGTGCGCGATGAAATGCGCCAGGCGATCGATCGCGCGCACCGCCTGGGCCTGTGCGTGATCGGCCAGCACGTGGAGGATCCGCAGGCGGCCGCCACGCTGTGGATGAGCGGCGTCGACTTCATCCAGGGCAACCTGGTGCAGCACGTCGCGGGCGAAATGGACTTCGACTTCCACCACTCGGTGCTCTGACCATGACCACACGCGGACGCCCCACGGCCCTCATGATGCGCTGGCTTGCGCTCGGCGCCGCGGCAGGCGCCGCGCTGACCCTGGTGCTGGACGTGATGGGGATGGAAGGCCCCTGGCAGCACGCCGCGCTGGTGCTGGTGCTGCTGGCGCTGTTCGCGGTGATCGCGCTCCACGTGGGGCTGCACCGGCGCGACCAGCAGATCGAGGAAGCCGACGAGCGCGCGCGTCGCGACGAGGGGGTGATGGAGCAGCTGCAGGCGCAGATCGAGCAGCACACCCAGCTCGAGCAACAGCTGCGCCAGGCCAAGCAGGCCGCGGAATCGGCGGTGATGGCCAAGGGCGAGTTCCTGGCCACGATGAGCCACGAGATCCGCACGCCGCTCAACGGCATCGTGCCGATGCTCGACCTGCTGATGCACGCGCGCCTGGCCTCCGACCACGCCGAGCTGGTGCGCACGGCCTACACCTCGTCGCAGCAGATGCTGCGCATCGTCGACGACATCCTCGACTACTCGAAGCTCGAGGCCGACCGCCTCGAGCTCGAGACCACCAGCTTCAACCTGCGCGAGCTGCTCGACGGCGTGCTGCAGCTGCTGGAGCGCCCGGCGCAGGGCAAGGGCCTGCGCATGAACCTGACCGTCGACCCGGCAGTGCGCCTGGCGGTGCGCGGCGACCCGGTGCGCCTGCGCCAGGTGCTGGGCAACCTGGTCTCGAATGCGGTCAAGTTCACCGAGCGCGGTTCGGTGTCGGTGTCGGTGCGCCGGATCGGCGAGACCGCGGCCCAGCACCAGCTGCGCTTCGAGGTCCGCGACACCGGCATCGGCATCGCCGCGACGTCGCAGCCGCGCCTGTTCCAGGCCTTCAGCCAGGCCGACGCCTCGACCACCCGCCTCTACGGCGGCACCGGGCTGGGGCTCGCCATCTCCAAGCGCATCGTCGACCTGATGGGCGGACGCATCGGCGTCGACTCCGAGCCCGGCCACGGCGCGACCTTCTGGTTCGAGGTGCCGCTGCTGAAGGCCGCCGGGGACATGCAGAACACGGTCGAGGACAGCACCTCGCGCGGCCGCCTGCTCCTGCTCAGCGCGGACCCGCGCCTGCGCCTTCGCCTGTCGATGCTGCTGCCGAACTGGGGCCTCCGCGTGAGCTCGGTCGAGACCACGCAGGAAGCCCTCGACCGGCTGCGCACCGCCGCCAACCAGGGCGCACCCTGGGCCTACTCCCTCGTGCTGGCGGACCTCGCCGGCATGCGCAGCACCGCGGTGGCCCTGCACCGAAACCTCGGCCGCCAGGCCGTCTACGGCGACCTCAAGCTCGTCTGCCTGTACGGCGACGACCCGGTCCCGGAAGAGCTCCAGCGCAGCGTCACGCTACTCAGCCGGCAGGCCCCCGATGCCGATCTCCGCGCCGCCCTCCTCGGAGGGAATTTCGCGCCGACACCGGACCCCCGGGAGCACGCCACCATGGTCGCCATCCGTCCCGCGCCAACCTCGACCGCCCCCGTGCGCCCCGCACGCGTGCTGCTGGTCGAAGACAACCCCGTGAACCTGATGGTGGGCCAGCGCCTGCTGTCGGTGCTGGGCATCACCTGCGACACCGCCAGCAACGGCGAAGCGGCCGTGCTGCGCATGGAGGCCTCGCGCTACGACATCGTGCTGATGGACTGCCAGATGCCGGTGATGGACGGCTACACGGCGACCCGCCGCTGGCGCGAGATGGAAGCCGCAGCCGACGACGGCCGCCACGTGCCGATCATCGCCATGACCGCGAACGCCATGGCCGGCGACCGCCAGAAGTGCCTCGACGCCGGCATGGACGACTACCTCGCCAAGCCGGTGACCCGCAGCGAGCTCGAGCGCACGCTCGCGCGCTGGTGGAATGCCGAGACCGCCGCGGCCGCGGCGCAGCGCGAGTCCTACGAGGTCGATCCGCTGACCGGTGACATGATCGGCCCTGCGGCGGACGCGGACCTGGCGGTGGAATTCGTCGACGGGCTCCCGCTGCCGCAGGAGCCGGACGTCGCGCAGGTGTCCGCCTGGAGTGACCTCTCGACGGAGTCCGCGCTGGCCCCGGTGACCGTGCCTGTACCGGTCACGCCGGCCCCCGTGGCCGTGTCTGTACCGGCCGCGTTGACGACGGCATCGCCGCCTGTCGCCGATCCGGGGATCGCACCGCCCCCGGCCGCCCCCGCGGTGCCGCCGCAGGTGCTGCCGCCGGTGCTCGACCACGAGATCCTCGACGAGCTGCGCGCCATGCTCGGCGGCGACCTGGACCACCTGGTCGATGTCTTCCTGACGGATACGCCGCGCCTGATCGCCGCGCTCGAGCAGGCGGCCACCGGTCCGGACTACGACGCGCTGCGCGATGCCGCGCACTCGCTGAAGTCCTCCAGCGCGAACCTCGGCGCGCTGTCGCTGTCGGCGGCCGCCAAGCGCGTGGAGCTTGGCGCACGCGAACGGCTTCTGGAGCGTCCCGCCGTGGCGGTGGCCCTGGTGGCCAACGAGTTCAACCGCGCGCGCGCGGCGCTCAAAGCGGCGAGTCCGGCCCAGGCCTGAGCGGCCCACGGGCCCGGAACGCGGACAGGCCCGCCGAAGCGGGCCTGTCCGGGTGCAGCGGGCGCGTGGCTCAGCTGCCCATCTTGGACTGCAGGTAGTTCTGCTCGCCGACGCGGTTGATCAGGTCGAGCTGGGTCTCGATCCAGTCGACGTGCTCTTCCTCGGAATCGAGGATGTCCTTGAACAGCCGGCCGCTGGTGTAGTCCTTGACGCCGTCGCAGTACTCGATCGCCTCGCGCAGCAGCGGCAGGCCGTCGAGTTCGAGCGAGAGGTCGCATTCGAGGATCTCGCGCGGCGACTCGCCCACGCGCAGCTTGCCCAGGGCCTGGAAGTTCGGCAGTCCCTCGAGGAACAGGATGCGGTCCGCCAGCTGGTCGGCGTGCTTCATCTCGTCGATCGATTCCTCGTACTCGTGCTTGGCGAGGTCTTCGAGGCCCCAGTTCTTCAGCATCTTGGCGTGCAGGAAGTACTGGTTGATCGCGGTCAGCTCGTTGTAGAGCGCCTTGTTGAGGAACTCGATGACCTTGGGGTCGCCCTTCATGGGATGCCTCCGGCTGGAATGGGGATGCCGGGACTGTATCGCCTGCGCCCATGTCGTGCCGGAACGCGAATCGTGATCATCCGCAGTCCGGTTGATGGTGGCCGCTCAGACGGCCTGGATCATGCCCGACTGGATCATGCCCGACTGGATCAGGCCGACTGGATCAGCCCGACTGGATCAGGCCGACTGGATCATGCCCGACTGGATCAGGCGGCCTCGGCCAGCGGAAGTTCGCGCAGGACCCGGCGGGCGCCGGCCTCGGCGTCGAGCAGGGCCGCCGCCGTGCCGACACAGCTGCCGCAGCTGGCGCCGCAGCCGGTGCGCATCGTGAGCTCGGCCATGCTGGCGCAGCCGGCGGCTGCCGCCTGGCGGATCTCGTGGTCGGTCACACCGTTGCAGATACAGACGTACACGGCATTGCTCGCGGAACCGGGGACGGGGCCATTGTCCGCGCACATGAGAATGATTGTCAATGCTGAGTGAGGATCAGTCGCATCAGTTGGGGTCGCCCGTCGAGCGGCGGATGCCGGCCGGACCCCGGGTGCCGCCCCGCGCGCGCCCGGCGGCGCCGCCCGGCCCGGGTCGGCCGCGGCTGCGCTGGGTTTCCAGGCCGATGGTCGGCACCGCGGCCGCGCCGGCCACCTGCCGCGCGAACGGCGCCAAGTGCTGCAGCGCGCGCACGTAGACCCCGCGCTTGAAGGTGACCACGTGCTCCAGCGGGTACCAGAAATCCACCCAGCGCCAGTGGTCGAACTCCGGCTTGTCGGTCAGGTCCAGGCGCAGGTCGGCATCGGCGCCGGTGAAGCGCAGCAGGTACCAGACCTGCTTCTGTCCGATGCAGACCAGGCGGTCGTTGCGGCGCACGGCCCGCGCGGGCAGCCGGTAGCGCAGCCAGCCCGGCGTGACCCCGAGGACGTCGACGTGCGCCGGCGTCAGCCCGGTCTCCTCGCGAAGCTCGCGGTACATCGCCTCGAGCGGCGTCTCGTCCGAGTTCATCCCGCCCTGCGGGAACTGCCAGCCGTCGCGACGCACCCGCCGCGCCCAGAACACCCGGCCGTCGGGGTGCATCAACACGATGCCCACGTTGGGGCGATAGCCGTCCGGATCGATCACGATGCGGACTCCTGAGTCTTTCGACGCCTGTGGCGTCACTGCGATCGACTCTGCCACGCGGCGCCGGGGGGGACAAGCCGAGGCCGGGGATTTGACGGCAACCGGTCGCCGGGTAGACAATTGCTGGCTCGACGCGCCCTGCGCGCGAGTCCATGGCTATGTAGCTCAGCTGGTTAGAGCACAGCACTCATAATGCTGGGGTCGGTGGTTCGAGTCCACCCATAGCCACCAGAATCACGAGCCGGATCAACGGCTTGCATGATCAGAGCCCGCGTCCGCCGCGGGCTTTTCCGTTTCCGAGCCCAGGCACGGCTCAGCGCGCCAGCAGCCTCCGCGTCCAGTCCAGCAGCACCAGCGGCAGCCGCTCCGGCGTCGCGAGCACGGCATAGCCGTCCTGGCCGAAGACCTTGGGCAGGTAGCCGGGGGCCTGCAGGTCGACGGTCAGGCAGAAGGGAAAGATGCCCTGCAACCGGGCCTCGGTCACCGATTGCCGCATGTCCTCGACCCCGAAGCGCCCGTCGTAGCGGTCGGCGTCGTTGGGCTTGCCGTCGGACAACATCAGCAGCAGGCGATGCTCGGCGGGCTGGCGCATCAGCAGTGCCGTCGCGTGGCGGATCGCGGCGCCGGCACGCGTGTAGCGTTCCGGCTCCAGGCCGGCGATGCGCAGTGCGACCTCCTGGCCGTAGGCCTCGTCGAAGGCCTTCAGCATGCGCAGGGTCACGCCGTGCGGGCCTTCGCCGGAAAACGCCATGACCGAGAACGGCTCGCCCAGGCCCTGCAGGGCCATGCACACCAGCAGCAAGGCTTCGCGTTCGACGTCGATCACGCGACGGGCGCCGCCGATGAAGCCATCGGTCGAGCCGCTGCTGTCGACCAGGATCGAAACGGCGATGCTGCGCCGGCCGGGGCGGCGGGCCTCGTACAGGCCTTCGCGCAGGAAACCGCCGGCGCGCAGGTCGGCACGGCCTTCGACGCAGGCATCGATGTCCACGTCCTCGCCGTCGCTCTGCCTGCGCAGGCGCACGCGCTCCGGCCGCAGGGCCTCGAACTGGCGACGGATGCCGTCGAGGTGCGAGCGATGGCGGGCCAGCGTCGCGTCGACCCAGCCCGGATCACCGGGCACCGGCGGCATCATGCGCACGGTGGTCCCGTGCTCGATGTAGGACGCGCTCGCGTGGTCCCACTCGGGATAGCGGGAGCGGGTGCCGCCGGCGTCGGGCTCGTCGAAGTCGATCTTCGCGCGGCTGGCGGGCGGGTCGTCGGAGAGCAGCACTTCGCGCGGCGGATCGGGCGCGGCGACCATCCGCGTGGACGCCAGCTCCGACAGCATGTCGCCGTACTCGTCGGCGCTGGTCTCGTCGTCGCGGTCGACCGGGCGCTGCAACCCGAAGGGGTCCTCGGCGACCTCGTGCGGGGCGTCCTGCTGGATCATCCATACGCCGGGTTCGCCGCCCTTGTCCTCGTCCGCGGTCGCTTCGCGTTCCTCGGGGCGCCGCTCCATCCGCGCGCTGCGGACGGGCCCCGGGTCGTCCGCGTCGTGCCCGGGGGCCCGGCCATCGACCATCCGGGCCATGGCGCCCGCCGAACGCAGTTCGCCCGTCCACCAGTCGCGGTACAGCGGCATGGGGCCCAGCCGTCGCACGTCGGCGGCGTCAAGGGCCCACTCCCGGAGCAGCATCTCGGCCTGGCCGAGCGGATCATCGCCTCCGCAGGAAGCGGTGACAGGCGAGGTGCCAGGCGCGGTGCCGACAGGGCCCAGAGGGCCGACCGGCTCGCCCGCGCCCGGATCACCCGGATCGACCAGCTCGCACACCTCGCCCGGCTCGCCTTCGAGGATGCTCCGCACCAGTCGCTCCAGCGGCTGCCTCGCCGGGGCGAACGCGGCGAGCGGCGGGCGCGCCGCCAGCGCCAATCGGCGGAGCCGCCGCAGTGCCGGCAGCAGGCCAGGGAACCCGCGAGCGACCGCCGCTTCGGCGGCCTGCGCCTCGAGCACCAGCGCGGTGTCGCGCAGGAGCGGATTGCCCTGCCCTGCAATCACCTGCACGTGGCCACGCAGGGCGCGGCAGGCCTGCTGCATCGCCATCGCGCGGTAGAGCTCCGAGGCTTCACCCACGTCGCAGGTGCCCAGATGGGCCGGCAGCCACAGGGTATCCCCGCTCGTGGCCGGCACGGCCTGGCGATGGCGCGGATGGGCGCGGTGGTGGAACAGGCGGTGCAGCACGGTCGGCCGCGCCGGCGGCAGCGCCACGCGGATCGGCAGGCTGGTGCCGAACGCGGCCGACACCAGCAGGTCCAGGCGCCGGACCAGCGACGCGAGCGCGACCGGCGCATCGGGTTCGCGCGCGTAGTGGCGCCGCCAGGTGTCGCGAATGAACACCGTCGCGTGCCGCGCCACGTCGACGACGACATCCTCGGCCTCGGCCACGTCGGCGGCCGCCTAGGGGAACATCGCGTCGACGAGTTCGCGCATCGCGCCGAGCAGGGTCGGATCGTCGCTGAGCGGGGCAACCACCGCGGCGTTGCAGGCCTCGCGCAGGCCGATGCCGCTGGCCACCAGGCGCCCGGCGGCGATCAGCAGCCGCGTGCTCGGCACCTCCGCCAGGCCGCGGTCGCGCAGCGAGCGCAGGCGGCCCGCGAGTTCGACCAGGGCCCTCGCCGTGCCTCCGTCGACGCCGCTTTCGTTCGCGACGATCGCGGCCTCCGCGGGCGCTTCGGGAAAGCCCAGCTCGATGGCGACGAAGCGCTGGCGCGTGCTCGGCTTCAGGTCCTTGAGCATGCGCTGGTAGCCGGGGTTGTACGAAATCACCAGCTGGAAGCCCGGCGCGGCCTCGAGGGTCTCGCCGGTGCGATCGATCGGCAGGATGCGCCGGTAGTCGGTGAGCGGATGCAGGACGACGATCGTGTCCTGGCGCGCCTCCACCACTTCGTCGAGGTAGCAGATCGCGCCTTCGCGCACGGCGCGGGTCAGCGGGCCGTCCTGCCAGACGGTGTCGTCGTGGCGGATCAGGAAGCGGCCGATCAGGTCGCTCGCGGTGAGGTCGTCATGGCAGGCGACGGTGATCAGCGGACGCCCCAGCCGCCAGGCCATGTGTTCGACGAAGCGGGTCTTGCCGCAGCCGGTGGGGCCCTTGAGCATGACCGCCAGCCCGCCGGCGTGGCACTGCTCGACGATGCCGACCTCGTTGCCGGTGGGCAGGTAGTAGGGGCCGGCTTCGGCCGGCCCCGCATGCTCAAGCACCGGTCAACGTCCCTGGGCGACCCGCAGCTCGCCCTCGCCATCGTCGGCAACCACGTCGAAGCGCGGCCGGTAGCGGAAGAAGTCGAAGATGAACATCGCCACGCCCGTGGCGAAGATCGTCGCCGTCAGGATCAGCATCAGGAAGTGCACCTGGATCTTCAGCTGGGCATCGAGGTAACCCATGCCCATGATCCGCTCGAGATACACCTGGGCGATGCCGGCGGTGCCGAACGACAGCGTCATCCCGAACATGCCCGACACCTGCAGCCAGAACGCCCAGTAGCCCAGCGGCGAGTACCTGTCCTGCGGCCGGTTGGTCAGCCCCGGCAGGGCGTAGGTGATCATCGCCATGACGATCATCGCGTAGGCCCCGTAGAACGCCGAGTGCGCATGCATCGCGGTGATCAGGGTGCCGTGGGTCCACTTGTTGACGCTGGGCCAGGTATGGGCGAGGCCAAGCAGGCCCGCACCGAACAGCGCGAAGATCGCGCTGCCGATGGTCCAGTGCAGCGCCAGGCTGTTGGGATGCTTCACGCCGCCGCGCCGCATCGCGGCATAGGCATAGATGGCCATCGCGGCCAGCGCAAGCGGCTCGAGCGCGCTGAAGAAGCCGCCGATCGGCAGCCAGATATGCGGCACGCCAACCCAGTAGTAATGGTGCGCGGTGCCGAGGATGCCGGCGAAGAACACCAGGCCCACGATCACGTACAGCCACTTCTCCATCACCTCGCGATCGATGCCCGACAGGCGGATCAGCAGGTAGGCGAGGAAGCCGGCCATGATCATCATCCACACGCCTTCGACCCAGAGGTGGATGGTCCACCAGCGGTAGAAGATCGAGACGGTGTAGTTCTCGTAATGCAGCAACGCGGGGATATACAGGATCGCCGACAGCGCAAGCCCGCCCAGCAGCACGCCCTCGGTGGTCGTGAACCGCCCGGACCGCTTGATGGTCATGCCGATGTTGTAGAGGAACATCAGCATGCAGATCACGATCACGATCTTGTGCGGCAGCGGCTGCTCGAGCAGCTTGTTGCCGGTGCCGTAGCGGAACAGGTAGCCGATGACCGCGGTGACGCCCATCACTGTCCACAGGCCGAGCTGCCAGTAGGCGAGCTTCGTGCTGTACAGCTCGGTGCGCGACTCGTCCGGCACCATCCAGTAGGTGGCGCCCATGAAGCCGGTGAGCACCCAGACGATCAGCAGGTTGGTGTGGATCGTCTTGGTGACGTCGAACGGCAGGATGTACAGCAGCGGGTCCGGCCCGAGGTACTTGGCGGCCGACAGCAGCCCGAACACGATCTGCAGCCCGAACAGCACCATGGCCACGGCGAAGTACCAGTAGGCCACTGATTGGGACTTGTAACGCATGGAAGATCTCCCGGTGCCGGCGCAGGACGCCGCCAGTCTTATTTCATCGATCCAAGGAAGGCCACGAGCTGGTCGACCTGCTCTGCGGTCAGGCTGTCCGCATAGGTGTTGGGCATGAACGAGGTGCCTTCCGCCGAGAACATGGCGCCCGGCACCAGGTGTGCGCTCGGGTTCACGATCGACTCGCGGATGTAGCCTTCGACATCGGTCGCGCTGCCGGTGTAGTCCGGGGATGCGAGCGTCTGCGCCGCGCGCTCGGCCATGCCGGCCATCGACGGACCGGCCAGCTGGACGCCCGGCTGCAGCGAGTGGCAGGCGGTGCAGACCGGCACCGCGGTGCCGAACAGGTTTTCACCGATGGCGCGGGGATCACTGTCGGCCCGCACCGGCCTGACGTCCTGCGCCGCGGCCTGCCCCGTGCCCTGCGCGGCCACGTTGACGGTTCCACCGGCCACCAGGATGGGACGCGGCGGCCAGCCCTGGTTGTCGACCTTCGACACCCAGTCGAGGAACTTGACCAGGTTCTCGATCTCGATCTCGCTGAGGTCCTGCGTCGGCATCAGCCGGCGATGGCGCTGCTCGTCGTAGAACTGCGACGGATCGCGCATATAGGCCTTGAGGTAGGCCTCGCCGCGGTGCTGCGCGATCTTGGTCAGGTCGGGCGCGTAGTAGGCGCCTTCGCCGAACAGGGTGTGGCAGTTGATGCAGTTGTATTTGTGCCAGACATCCTTGCCGTGGGTGATTTCCGGCGTGATGTCCGCTGCATTGGTGAGGTCGTCGAAGCGCGTGTGGCTATACAGGGTCAGGCCGAGGAATGCCACGGCGGCGAGGCCTGTTGCGACGATGGCGAAGATCCGGGACTGCCGCTTGTTCATGGGACCTTCCTCAGACGGCGATCGAGGGCCAGTAGGAAATCGCGGTGTAGGCGGCGTAGACCACGGCGACCGCCATCAGCAGAAGGACGAACGATCCCACCCAGCGCACGGCTGTCATCAGGCTTGTCGCGTTCATTCGATGCTCCCCGGACTGGCTTTCAGGCGGTTCCGTTGCCGGGCCACTGTGTCACCCCTTCGCCCCGCGTGCAAACCGGAGGCAAGACCGGTTGCGCGGCAGCGTCACGCCCCCGGCGGTACCGCCGCAGCGCGCGCCTGGTTGCGTTCGTCCGAAACCACTTCGCCGTCCACCAGGGTGATCGTGCGGTCGCAGCTCCCGGACAGGCGCGGATCGTGGGTCACCACCAGCACGGCGCAGCCGAACTGCGCGTTGAACCTGCGCAGCAGTTCGAACACATCGGCCGCGGTCCTGGTGTCGAGGTTGCCGGTGGGTTCGTCGGCCAGCAGCAGCGAAGGATTCGTGACCAGCGCGCGCGCGATCGCCACGCGCTGCTGCTGGCCACCCGACAGCTGGTCGGGACGGCGCTCGGTGAACTTCTCCAGGCCGACGTCGGCCAGCAGGCCGCGCGCGGCTTCGAGGATCTCGGGCGTGGGCCTGCCGTGCGCCACCATCCACGGCATCAGCACGTTCTCGAGCGCAGTGAACGCGCCGATCAGGTGGTGGAACTGGAAGACGAAGCCGATGTGCCGGCCACGCAGCGCGGTGCGGCCTTCGTCATCCATGTCGCGGGTCGGCGTGCCGCGCAGGTAAAGCTCGCCGTCGGTGGGCGAATCCAGCAGGCCGATGAGGTTGAGCAGGGTGCTCTTGCCGGAACCCGACGGGCCGACCAGGGCCGCGAAGTCGGCGCGGTCCAGGCACAGGTCGATGCCGTGCAGCACCTCGACCTCGTTGGGCTGGCCGATGTTGTAGGACTTGCGCAGGCCCTCGAGGCGCAGGACGTCATTGGGCTCAGCCACGGATCGCCTCCACCGGGTCGAGTCGCGAGGCACGTGACGCGGGCACAAGCGCCGCTCCGATGCCCGACAGCGTGGCCAGCGCCATCGCCGCCGGCACCAGCGCCGGCGGCATCGGGATCTCGAACAGCCCGGGGCCCAGGTTGTTGAAGGCCCACACCAGGCCCCAGCCCGCGAGCGCGCCGAGCAGCGCACCCGCCAGTCCCAGCACCGCGCCCTGGACCAGGAAGACCAGCAGCATCTGCCGGCGCCGCGTGCCCATCGCGCGCAGGATGCCGATCTCGCGCGTGCGCTGGGCCACGCTCACCGCGAGCACGCTGGCGATGCCCAGGGCCACCGACAGCGCCACGAAGACGCTGATCATGCGCGTGGACATGCTTTGGGAGCTCAGCGCGTTCATCAGCTGGGCATTGGTGTCCATCCAGCTTTCGGCCTTCAGCCCGGTGAGGCCGGCCACCCGCGTGGCGATGCGGTCGGCGCCGAACAGGTCCTGCACGGTCATGTCGATCACGGTCACGCCGCCCGGCAGGGCCAGCAGCGACTGCGCCTGCTTGAGGTCGAGGTAGACATAACGGGCATCGAGTTCGCGCACGCCCAGCTCGAAGATGCCGGCGACGTTGACGATCGCCTCGCGTCCCTCGCCGGCATCGAGCCGCAGCTTGCCGCCCAGGCGCAGGCCAAGATCCTCGGCCAGCTTGCTGCCCACAACCGCGTTGCCGGAGCCGACCTCCAGCCGTCCCTCGACGACGTGTTCGTCCAGCGGGATCACGCGCAGGTAGCGCGGCATGTCCACGCCGACCAGCGCGACCGACTCGGCGGCGCTGCCGCGGCGCCCGAAGGCCGGGCCCGACACCACCGGAGACACCGCGGCGACGCCCGGCAGGCGATCCAGCACGTCGCGCACCTCGAGCCAGTTGTCGATCGGCCGCAGCGCCTGCGGGCGCGGGTCCTCCAGCACCAGCTGCAGGGTCCCGGGGGGCACCGGCGCGACGCGGTTGACCTCGCGCGGGGCCTCCACGCGAACATGCGCCTGCGTGCCCAGCGTGCGGTCGATGATGTTGGCCTGCAGCCCGGCGATCAGCGCGGTGACGAAGACGATCACCGAAACGCCCACCGCGATCCCGAACAGGATCAGCAGCGTCTGCGCCCGGCCGTGGCGCAGGAAGCGCATCGCGATGGTGGACTCGATCCACACGGCTCAGTCGAACTGGACCGGAAGCTCGCCGCGGCTGTCGCTGCCGGAGGCCGCAGGCAAGGGCTGGTCGTCGATGCGCACGCGGCTGCCGTCCGCCGGCAGCATCGCGGGTTCGAGCGCACCGGCCGCCAGCACCCGGTCCCCGGCCACCAGGCCCTCCAGCACTTCGCTTGCACCGAGCCCGCGCAGGCCCAGCCGCACGGGCACGCGCGCGACGCGGCCGTCGCGCACGCGCACGACCCCGGCGCGGTCGGACGCGTCGCTGTCGCCGACAAGCGCGTCGTTGGGCACCACCACGGCCTGCTCGCGGCGGCCGGTGAGGATGGTGGCGGTCACGGTCATGTCGGCGCGCACGAAATCGACGCCGGGATCGATGCGCAGGCGCACGTCGACGGTGCCGCGCGCGGGGTCGATGCCGGGCGCGACGTGGTGCACGGTGGCCTGGAACGGCCGGTCGGGAAAGGCGTCGGCGATGCAGGTCGCGGACTGGCCGACCTCCAGCCGCGCCAGGTTCTTCTCGTCCAGCGGCAGCAGGATCTCGCCGGGCGCATCGCGCGCGATCTCCAGCATGACGTCGCCCGGGGTCACGGTGTCGCCGGGCTCGACGTTGCGCACCAGCACGGTGCCGGAAACGGTGGCGCGGATCACGGCGCGTGCGAGCTCGGCTTCGGCCGCCTGCAGGCGCTCGCGGGCCTGGGCCTCGAAGGCGCCGCCGGCCAGGGCGTCGAGTGCCACGCGCGCCTGGCGCTCGGCGGCACGCGCGGCGACTTCGGCCTGGGCCGCCTGCTCCACGCTCTCGCGCGACACCAGCTGTTCGCGGCCGAGATCACGGCGGCGTGCCAGGTCACGTTCGGCCTGGACGCGGGCGGCGCGCGCCTGCGCCAGCCGCGCCTCGGCATCGGGGCGCTCGGCCTGCCGCAGCGCGTCGAGGGCGGCGCGCGCCTCGTCGCGACGGGCCTCGAGGTCGCGGGCCCGCAGCACCACCAGCACGTCGCCCTCCTCGACCCGGTCGCCCTCCATCACCCGGCGCTCCAGCACCAGCCCGGCGATCTCGGCGCCGACCTGCACCCGCGACAGCGACGCGGCGCGCCCGGTGGCGACGACGTTCTGCACCATCGGCCCCGTCTGCACCACGTAGCCCGGGAGCTCCGGGCCGCGCCAGCGCGCAAAGCCCCAGGCCAGCACCGCTGCCACCACCAGGATGGCCGCTGCGAGTCCCCACGTCCGCCGTCCACCGCGCATCGCCATCGCGTGTTCCATCGGGAAAGGCCTCATGGTGGCCCGACGGCCGCCGCCACGGCAACGCGGCGCCGGCGCCGCCGCCGATCAGGCCGGGTCGTGCCGGCTGCCGCCCCTGCAGCGCGGCGAATCGGGCGCCGCGCCCTGTGCGGCCCATTCGGCCGCGGTGTAGGTGTGCAGGGCGAGCGCGTGGATCTCGCCCATCAGCCCGCCCAGCGCGGCGTATACCGCCTGGTGCCGGCGCACCGGCGACCGGCCTGCGAAGGCCTCGCTGGCAATGACGGCCTTGTAGTGGGTTTCCAGCCCGCGGCTGTGCAGATGGCTTTCGTCCAGCACCTCGAGGTGGCTGGGCGACAGCGCGCCGAGCGCGGCGTGGATGCGGTCGAGCTTGCTCATGCCGGCATTATCGCCGATCGCGCCTGCAGGGCCGCGATCCACTCCTCGTTGGTCGCCTCGACGCCGACGCGCACGCGGCTGCCGCCGGTCGAGATCAGCGCTGCGTGCGCGGCGTTGGCCGCGTCGTCCAGCGCCACGCCGAGGAAGGCCAGGTCGCGGCACACGCGCTCGCGGATGAAGGCATTGTGCTCGCCGACGCCCGCGGTGAAGACCAGCAGGTCGAGCCCGCCCAGCACCGCGGCCAGCGCGCCGATCTCGCGCACGATGCGGCGCACGTACAGCGCCAGCGCGATCCGCGCGCGCTCGCCCGCCTCGCCTTCGTCGTCTTCGTGCCGGACGATCACCCGCGGCTCCGACGAGATGCCCGAGACGCCCAGCAGGCCGGAGCGGTGGTAGAGCAGCTGCCCCACCTCGTCCAGGCCCAGCTTCTCGATCTCCATCAGGTAGAGCAGCGCGCCGGGATCGAGCGCGCCGGTGCGCGTGCCCATCATCAGGCCGTCGAGGGCCGAGAAGCCCATCGTGGTGGCGACGCTGCGCAGGTCCTGCATCGCGCACAGGCTGGCCCCGCTGCCGAGGTGCGCGACCACGGTCCGGCCGCGGGCGATGTCGCCGTGGCGTTCGGGCAGGACCGTGGCCATGTAGGCGTAGGACAGGCCATGGAAGCCGTAGCGCCGCAGGCCGCGCTCCCAGGCGTCGTAGGGCAGCGGCAGGATCTGCTCGACCTTGGGCAGGGTGTGGTGGAAGCCGGTATCGAAGCAGGCGACCTGCGGCAGGCGCGGATACTCGCGCAGCAGGATGGCCACGGCCTCCAGCGCGAAGGGCTGGTGCAGCGGCGCGAGCGGGATGAAGCCGCGCAGGTCCTCGAGCACCGACGCGTCCACGCGCACCGGCTCGGAATACCGGCTGCCGCCGTGCACCACCCGGTGCGCGACCACGCCCACGCGACGCCCGGCCAGGCGCGCGAGGATCCGGTCGCGGATCAGTGCCAGCGCGCTGCGGTAGGGCTGGCCGGCGTCGAGCGCGACCGCGAACGGCGCCACGCCGCTCTCGCCGAAGTCCGGGGCCGGCCCGCCAATGCCCTGGACCTTGCCGTTCCACAGCGCCGTGCGCGGCAGCGGATCGACGCCGCTGTCGTAGACCGCGAACTTGATGCTGGACGACCCGCAGTTGAGCACCACCACCAGGTCGGCGCCGGACGACGCCACGGCCGGCGCATCGGGCATGGCCGGCTCCACTGCAACGTTCACGGAGGGCTCTTGCGGTAGTGGTGCGCCAGCATCAGCGCGATCGCGCACGACGCCATGCGCGATTCGCGCGGATCGGCGCGGCTGGTCAGCACCACCGGCACCCTGGCGCCCAGCACGATCCCGGCGCTGGCGGCCTGGCCCATGAAGATCAGCTGCTTGGCGAGCATGTTGCCGCTCTCCAGGTCCGGCACCACCAGGATGTCGGCCCGGCCGGCGACCGGCGACGCGATGCCCTTGGCCTGCGCAGCCTCCATCGACACCGCGTTGTCGAACGCCAGCGGCCCGTCGAGGACGCCCCCGGTGATCTGGCCGCGGTCGGCCATCTTGCACAGCGCGGCCGCATCGAGCGTGGCCTGCATCGACGGGTTCACCGTCTCCACCGCGGCCAGGATCGCGACCCGGGGTTTGTCGATCCCGAGCACGCGCGCCAGGTCGATCGCGTTCTGCACGATGTCGGCCTTCTGCATCAGGTCCGGCGCGAGGTTCACCGCGGCGTCGGTCACCAGGAACGGACGCGGATAGTGCGGCGTCTGGATCACGAAACAGTGGCTCACGCGCCGCTTGGTGCGCAGGCCCGACACCGAGGCCACGACCGCCGACATCAGCTCGTCGGTGTGCAGGCTGCCCTTGATCAGGATCTCGACCTCGCCATTGCGGGCCAGTTCGGCCGCGCGCATCGCGGCGGCGTGGCTGTGCGCCACGTCCTCGACCGCGAGGCCGGAGATATCCAGGCCGGCGTCCGCGGCGGCGGCTTCGAGGCGGGCACGCGGCGCCACCAGCACGGGCTCGACCAGGCCGGCATCACGCACGTCGAGCGCGGCGGCCAGGCTCAGGGCATCGCAGGGATGCACCATCGCCGCACGCACCGGCGCCAGCCCGGCGACGTGCTCGAGCAGGCGCGCGAGGCCGTCGTTGCCATTGGCATCGGTGCGGCGGACCGGCCGGGCCTGCGCTTCTTCGGTCACCGGACTCGCTGGCGCCGGCGGCATCGCGCGCGGGTCACTCACCCGCGCCGTCTTCCAGCTGCCTGGTGGCGGCGCGCTTGCCCATGCCGCGCAGCGCGGCGAGCGCCTGCACCTGCGCCGCGCGTGGCGCGGTCTTGCCGGCTTCCCAGTTGTAGATCGACTGGGCACTGACGCCCGCGAGCCGGCCGTACTCCGCCGCCGAAATTCCCAGCTTCTCGCGATGCGACTTCAGGCCCTTGGCCTGGAAGCGGACGCGGGGCGACTCTCCCTCGGCCCTTGGCGCCACGGCGCTGCGTTCCGCGCGTGGCGCGCGCAGGCCGGTTTTCAGCTGTTTCGAAAGCGCCGCGACTTCGCGCTTCAGCGCGGCGATATCGCGCCGGTAACCGGCATTGGCCTTGCGCAGGGGGTCGAGCTGGGTTTTCGTCTCCTTGCGGGCAAGACGCGCGATTTCGGATTTCAGGACGGTTGCGAGATTGGCCACCGGTCATTACTCCATGAAGCAGCGGGGGATTAATGCCGCAGTCTAGGGTTTGAATGCGTCCTGCGTCGAATGCCGCATTTGCGGATTATCGTCAAACCTGCTGGTGGATTAATCACCGCCCTCACGCGGTCGACCGCACCGGGCGGCAGACTGGACACTGCGACGACCCCATGGACCGGAGCGACCGTGCTTTCGATCATCATCCCCGCGCATGACGAGGCGCCGGTGATTGGCGCCACGCTCGACGCCGTCTTCGCCGCCACGCGTGCCCGCCGCGCCGACGTGGACGTCATCGTCGTGGACGATGCCTCGACCGACGCCACGGCCGCCATCGCGCGCGACCGCGGCGCGCGCGTGATCCGGGTGGAGGTGCGCCATATCGCCGGGGCGCGCAATGCCGGTGCGGCGGCCGCCGTGGGCGACCGGCTCCTGTTCGTGGATGCGGACACCCTGGTCAGTGCGCAGGCGGTGGACGCGGCGATGCATGCGCTCGATTCGGGTGCGGTGGGAGGCGGCACGGCGGTGCGCTTCATGCGCCCGCTGCCGCTGCGGGTACGCGTCCTGGAATCGGCGTCGATCGTCGCGTTCCGGATATTCGGCGTCACGCCGGGCTGCTTCATCTTCTGCACCCGGGCGGCATTCACGGCCGCGGGCGGATTCGATGAAGGCCTGTTCGTTGCCGAGGACGTGGCGCTCGGGCGCGCGCTGGCCCGGCAGGGACGCGTGGCGATCCTGCGCGAGCCGGTCGTCACCTCGGCGCGCAAGCTGCACACCTATTCGCTGGGCGAGAAGCTGCGCTTCAGCCTGCGCTTCCTGCTCGCGCCGAGGCGGGCGGCGCGGACCCGCGACGCCCTGCCGCTGTGGTACGGGCCGCGGCGCCATGAACCGCCGGCGCGGCCGCCCGGGTCCGGCGACGACCGGCCCTGACCGGCGGCACCCGATCGCTCACGACACCAGGATCCAGGGCAAGCCGGCGCACGGCGATACAATGGAGGGTCCCCGCCCCACGCCCGTGCCCGCCATGACCGCCAGCCAGTACCGCAAGCCCCTTCCGGGAACCACGCTCGAATGGGTCGACGCCCGCGAGGCGGTGGAGGCCCTGCGCCCGGGCGCCTGGGCCCGCCTGCCCTACACGGCGCGCGTGCACGCGGAAAACATCGTCCGCCGCGCCGACCCCGCGCGCGTCGATGACTACCTGCTGCAGCTCATCGAGCGCCGGCGCGACCTCGACTTCCCCTGGTTCCCGGCGCGCGTGGTCTGCCACGACATCCTCGGGCAGACCGCCCTGGTCGACCTGGCCGGGCTGCGCGATGCGATCGCCGATGCCGGCGGTGACCCGGCGCAGGTGAATCCGGTGGTGCCGGTGCAGCTGATCGTCGACCACTCGCTGGCGGTGGAATGCGGCGGCTTCGATCCCGACGCCTTCACCCGCAACCGCGAGATCGAGGACCGCCGCAACGCGGATCGCTTCCACTTCATCGACTGGACGAAGCAGGCCTTCCGCAATGTCGACGTGATCCCGCCGGGCAACGGGATCATGCACCAGATCAACCTGGAGAAGATGTCGCCGGTGATCTACACGCAGGACGGCGTGGCCTTCCCGGATACCTGCGTCGGCACCGACAGCCACACGCCGCACGTCGACGCGCTGGGCGTGATCGCGATCGGCGTCGGCGGTCTGGAAGCCGAGAACGTCATGCTCGGCCGCGCGTCGTGGATGCGCACGCCGGAAATGGTCGCGGTTGAACTGGCCGGACGCCCGCAGCCGGGCATCACCGCCACCGACGTGGTGCTGGCGCTGACCGAGTTCCTGCGCCAGCAGAAGGTGGTGGGCGCCTATCTCGAGTTCCGTGGCGAAGGCGCCGCCGCGCTCACCATCGGCGACCGCGCGACGATTTCCAACATGGCGCCCGAATACGGCGCCACCGCGGCGATGTTCTTCATCGATGACAACACGCTCGACTACCTGCGCCTCACCGGCCGCACCGAGGAGCAGATCGCACTGGTGGAGACCTATGCGAAGACCGCCGGCCTGTGGGTGACCGATCTCATCGACGCGCAGTACGAGCGCACCCTGCACTTCGACCTGTCCAGCGTCGTGCGCAACATGGCCGGCCCGTCGAACCCGCACCGCCGCCTGCCGACCAGCGCGCTGGAAGAGCGCGGCATCGCCGGCGACCTTGCCGGCGCGCGCGCGCAGGAAGCCGAAGGCCTGCTGCCCGACGGCGCGGTGATCATCGCCGCCATCACCAGCTGCACGAACACCTCGAACCCGCGCAACGTGATCGCCGCGGCGCTGCTGGCGCGCAATGCCAATGCGCGCGGACTCACGCGCAAGCCCTGGGTGAAGACCTCGCTCGCGCCGGGCTCGCGGGCGGTGCAGCTGTACCTGGAAGAGGCGCAGCTGTTGGCCGAGCTCGAACAGCTGGGCTTCGGCATCGTCGGTTTCGCCTGCACCACCTGCAACGGCATGTCCGGCGCGCTGGATCCGGTGATCCAGCAGGAAGTGATCGACCGTGACCTGTACGCGGTGGCAGTGCTGTCGGGCAACCGCAACTTCGACGGCCGCATCCATCCGTATGCCAAGCAGGCGTTCCTCGCCTCGCCGCCGCTGGTGATCGCCTACGCGATCGCCGGCACCGTGCGCTTCGACATCGAGAAGGACGTGCTCGGCATCGACGCCGAGGGCCAGCCGGTCACGCTCAAGGACATCTGGCCCAGCGACGAGGAGATCGACGCCGTGGTCAAGGCCAGCGTCAAGCCGGAGCAGTTCCGCAAGGTCTACGAGCCGATGTTCCGCCTCCACGTCGATACCGGCGAGCGCGTGAGCCCGCTGTACGACTGGCGCCCGATGTCGACCTACATCCGCCGCCCGCCCTACTGGGAGGGCGCGCTCGCCGGCGAGCGTTCGCTCACCGGCATGCGTCCGCTGGCCGTACTCGGCGACAACATCACCACGGATCATCTGTCGCCCTCGAACGCGATCATGGCGTCCAGCGCCGCCGGCGAGTACCTGGCGAAGATGGGCGTGCCGGAAGAGGACTTCAACTCCTACGCCACCCATCGCGGCGACCACCTGACCGCGCAGCGCGCGACCTTCGCCAACCCGAAGCTGCAGAACGAGATGGTCCGCAACGAGGACGGCAGCGTCCGCCAGGGCTCGCTCGCGCGCGTCGAGCCCGAAGGCCAGGTCACCCGCATGTGGGAGGCGATCGAGACCTACATGGAGCGGCGCCAGCCGCTGGTGATCATCGCCGGCGCCGACTACGGTCAGGGCTCGAGCCGCGACTGGGCGGCCAAGGGCGTGCGCCTGGCGGGCGTGGAGGCGATCGTGGCCGAGGGCTTCGAGCGCATCCATCGCACCAACCTGGTGGGCATGGGGGTGCTCCCGCTGGAGTTCCAGCCGGGTACGACGCGGATCACGCTGGGCATCGACGGCACTGAGACCTTCGACGTCGTCGGCACGCCGGCGCCGGGTGCGACGCTGACGCTGTCGATCAACCGCGGCGACGGCTCCAGCGTCGAAGTGCCGGTCACCTGCCGCCTGGATTCGGACGAGGACGTCTCGGTGTACGAGGCCGGCGGCGTGCTGCAGCGCTTCGCGCAGGATTTCCTGGCGGCCTCGACAGCCGCGTAACGGGCGAAGGCATGCGATGCGGGTTCCCCGAAGGTGGGACCCCCGGCAGACCCGGCCGTCGCCCGCGGGCGCCGTGGGACAATGGCGCATAGCCCCAACGAGCGCTTTCCATGACCAGACGCCCCCACGCGCCTCAACTGAGGATCCCTGCCACCTACATGCGCGGCGGCACGTCCAAGGGCGTGTTCTTCCGCCTCCAAGACCTGCCCGAAGCGGCGCGCGTGCCCGGCCCGGCGCGCGACGCGCTGCTGATGCGCGTGATCGGCTCGCCCGATCCCTACGCCAAGCACACCGACGGCATGGGCGGCGCGACCTCGTCGACCAGCAAGTGCGTGATCATCTCGAAGTCGACGCGGCCGGACCACGACGTCGACTACCTCTACGGCCAGGTCTCGATCGACACCGCCTTCGTCGACTGGTCGGGCAACTGCGGCAACCTCAGCACCGCGGTCGGGCCGTTCGCGATCGCCAACGGCTTCATCGCGCGCGACCGGCTGCCGGAGAACGGCGCGTTCGCGGTGCGCGTATGGCAGGCCAACATCGGCAAGACCATCATGGTGCACGTGCCGATCGCCAACGGCGAGGTGCAGGAGGCCGGCGATTTCCAGCTCGACGGCGTGACCTTCCCGGCCGCCGAGATCGTGCTCGAGTTCCTGGATCCGTCGGACGACGACGGCGACGGCGACGGCGGCGCGATGTTTCCCACCGGCAACCTGGTCGACGAGCTCGAGGTGCCGGGCATCGGCACCCTGCCGGCGACGATGCTGTCGGCCGGCATCCCGACGGTCTTCATCAATGCCGCCGACGTCGGCTACGACGGCACCGAGCTGCAGCCGGCGATCAACGAGGACCGCGCCGCGCTGGCGACGCTGGAGGCGATCCGCGTCGCCGGTGCGCTGCGCATGCGCCTGATCGCGACGCCGGAAGAGGCGGCGACGCGCCAGCACACGCCCAAGGTGGCCTTCGTCGCGCCGCCCAAGGGTTACGTCGCCAGCAGCGGCAAGGCCATCGCCGCCGGCGACATCGACCTCAACGTCCGTGCGCTGTCGATGGGCAAGCTGCACCACGCGATGATGGGCACCTGCGCGGTGGCCATCGGTACCGCGGCGGCCATCCCGGGCACCCTGGTCAACCTGGCGGCAGGCGGCGGCGCGCGCGAGGCGGTGCGCTTCGGGCATCCCTCCGGCACGCTGCGGGTGGGCGCGGAGGCGGCGCAGGTCGACGGCCGCTGGACGGCCACCAAGGCGATCATGAGCCGCAGCGCGCGGGTGCTGATGGAAGGCACCGTGCGCGTGCCGGCGGAGGGCTGAACCATGGACATCTTCAAGGTCTTCACCATCGAGTCGGCGCACCGCCTGCCCAACGTGCCCGAGGGCCACAAATGCGCGCGGCTGCACGGCCATTCGTTCCGGATCGAGCTGCACGTGTCCGGCGAGCCGGGCGCGGACACCGGCTGGGTCATGGACTTCGCCGACATCAAGGCGGCGTTCCGGCCGCTGTACGACCAGCTCGACCACCACTACCTCAACGACATCCCGGGGCTGGAGAACCCGACCAGCGAGCGGCTGGCGACGTGGATCTGGGAGCGGCTGAAGCCGGCGCTGCCGCTGCTCTCGGAAGTGGTGGTGCACGAGACCTGCACGTCCGGCTGTCGGTATCGCGGCCCGGGATGACCGTTCTGGCGGGGCCTTCTGGCCGGCGAGGCCCCCCTGTAGGAGCGGCTACAGCCGCGATCGAGGTTACCGAAACGAATCGGCTATCGCGGCTGTAGCCGCTCCTACAGGTGGAGTCTGCGGTTGGGGTGATGGCGGCTTGGCGGAGGCTGGCTGAACGTGCCGACGAGCGGTTGTTGCGCTGCAACATCGGCCGGGCTATGCTGCACCGCACAAACCGGCAATTCCCTGCCGGACACCAGCAGGAGCCCGCCATGTACCAGAACATCAACGAGCAGTTCAGCGCCACCGCGCGCCAGTTCGCCGACACCGCCGCCCAGGTCAACCGCCTGGCCCTGGCCAGCGCCGAGAAGGCCTTCGGCCTGCAGCTGTCGACGCTCGAGCAGAACACCAACGCCGCCTTCGCCTTCTGGGGCGAGCTGGCCGAGGTCCGCGACATCGACGGCCTGAAGGCCGTGTGGCCGAAGGGCGTGCAGACCGCCCGCGAGAGCCTCGAGCGCTCGGTGAGCGCCGGCCAGGAAGTGTTCGGCCAGGCCGTGTCGACCAACGAAGCCATCGCGCAGATCGCCAAGGGCCAGGTCGAAGCCGCCCAGGCCAAGGCCGAGGACGCGGTGCAGACCGCCACCCGCGCCGCCGCCGGCAAGCGCAAGTAAGCGACGCGTCACAGCGGTCCCGGCAACGGGACCGGGGCATCGCGCGCCCCTCTCTCCCCGCGCGATGCCTGTCTACATCGACCCGGCAGCTTCGGCTGCCGGGTTTTTCATGTCCGGGCACCTCGGGCGGCGCGCGCCAGCCGGGCCCCGCGGTTCAGGCCGATGCGCAGCGCCAGCGGCACCGATTCCCAAGGCAGGCGCTCGAGCGTGTTGCGCGCGGTCAGGCCAAGCTCGACGTCGCCGGTCAGCACCAGGCGGCGCTGGAAGAACAGGGTGTCGGCGTCCTCGAGCCGGCCGGCGAGCAGCAGCAGGTCGGTGGCGGTGCCGCCCACGCTGGCCTCGGGCGCGCCCTCGACCGCCTGCAGGCGGCCGCCGCGCAGCTCTATCACCCAGTGCAGGTCGAGGTCGGTGACGTCGATGCCCAGGCGTCGGCCCTCCATGAAGGCGAGGCTGCCATCGGCCACCGGCGTGGCCAGCACCGCGGCCATGCCACGCTCGAGCAGGCGCTGCTGCAGCCGCGGCGGCAGCGCGCGCAGCAGCGGCGCCCAGCGCCGGGGCGGCGGCACCAGGCGCAGGAGCGCGGCGACGGCCTGGGGAGGAAGGTGAATGCTCTGCATGGCGTGGCGGCTTCCAGTGGGTGGGGCGTGTGCCGGGGCGGCCGGAGCCGGGTCGATGCCCTGGACGCGGCGGGCGTCGGCGATGGCCAGGGCGACGAGTCCGTCCGCGGTCGACGGCGGCAGGCCGACGCGGCTGGCGAGCGCCTCGACGCGCTGGCGCACGCGGGCTTCCCGCTCCGGATCGGCCAGCGGACGACCCGCGCGGACCTTGCAGCGTCCCACGCGCAGGGCCAGTCGCGCGCGCGCGCCCAGGAGCAGCACCAGCGCGTGGTCGATGCCGCCGATCGCCATGCGCATGCGCGCCAGCGAAGCGTCCGCCGCCGTGTCCAAGCCGTCGCGACCTCCCCCGGATTCCAGGGCGCCAGCAGACCATCCGGACGGGCGGCGCGTCGCTGACCTGGGTCAACCGCGAGCGCACCGGCGCTGCCCGGCGCGCGCTTGACGCGGATCAGGGCGCGACCCGGCCCCGGACGCGACCCTGTCGCCCTCGACCATCCCCGGGGATCTGCTTGGCCTTCCACGACCTGCGCTCCTTCCTGTCGCGACTGGAGCGCGACGGCCAGCTGCGGCGCGTCGCGGCGCCCGTAGACCCGGTGCTGGAGTCGACGGCGCTGTGCCTGCGCGCCTTGCGCGAGGGAGGACCGGCGCTGCTCATGGAGCAGCCGGTCGGCGCGCGGCACGCGCTGCTGGGCAACCTGTTCGGCCACCGCAGGCGCATCGAGGCGGCCTTGGCCGGGCGCCCCCTGGCCTCGCTGCGCGAACTGGGCGAGCTGCTGGCCGCGATCAAGGAGCCGCGCTGGCCCTCGAGCCTGAAGCAGGCGCTGTCGACCTGGCCGGAGCTGGCGCAGCTGGCCCTGGTCGCGCCCCAGGCGGTGCGCGAGGCGGACTTCAACGACGAGGTGCTCGAAGGCGACGGCATCGACCTCTCGCGCCTGCCGATCCAGCATTGCTGGCCCGGCGACGCCGCACGCCTGATCACGCTCGGCCTGGTGGTGACCCGCGGCACCCGCAAGCCACGGCAGAACATTGGCATCTACCGCATGCAGGTGATCGGCGCGGACCGCGTGATCATGCGCTGGCTGCCGCACCGCGGCGGCGCGCTGGATTTCGCCGACTGGTGCGCCGACCGGCCCGGGGAACCCTTTCCGGTGGTGGTGGCGATCGGCGTCGATCCCGCGACCACGCTGGCCGCGGTGGCCCCGGTTCCCGACACGCTGTCGGAATACGAGTTCGCCGGCCTGCTGCGCGGGCAGCGCACCCGCACCTGGCGTAGCGAGCGCACCGGCCTGGACGCGCCGGCCGGCAGCGAGATCGTGCTGGAGGGCGTGATCCATCCCGGCGAGACCGCGCTGGAAGGCCCCTTCGGCGACCACACCGGCTACTACAACGCCGCCGCGCAGTTCCCGGTGCTGCGCATCGAACGCATGCGCCTGCGCCGCGACGCGATCTACCAGGGCAGCTACATGGGGCGTGCGCCCTTCGACGAGCCTTCGGTGCTGGCGATGGCGCTCAACGACCTCTTCGTGCCGATCCTGCGCAAGGTGTTCCCGGAGATCGTCGACTTCCACCTGCCGCCCGAAGCCTGCTCCTACCGGATCGCCGTGGTCTCGATCCGCAAGCAGTACCCGGGGCATGCGCGCCGGATCATGATGGCGGTCTGGTCCTACCTGCGGCAGTTCACCTACACCAAGTTCGTGATCGTCACCGACGAGGACATCGACGTGCGCGACTGGTCGCAGGTGGTGTGGGCCATATCCACGCGCGTCGACCCGGCGCGCGACACGATGCTGGTGGAGAACACCCCGATCGATTACCTGGACTTCGCCAGCCCTGTGGCGGGCGTGGGCTCCAAGCTGGGCATCGACGCCACCAACAAGCTGCCGGGCGAGACCAGCCGCGCGTGGAGCCGGCCGATCGTGCCCGACCGCGATGTCGAGCGGCGCGTGGACGCCCTCTGGAGCGGAGTGATGGCTGCGACGATAACAGCGCGATAGGTGCGCAGACCCCGCCGACCTGATCCAGGTCAAGGACGGCGGCGCTCCCCCGAGGCGACGATGCCGCGTTCATCGACGCTGGAGTTCCGCATGCAACTGGTCTGTCCCGCCGGCAACCTGCCGTCCCTGCAGGCGGCCGTCGACGCCGGCGCGAACGCGGTCTATGCCGGCCTGCGCGACCAGACCAACGCGCGCGCATTCCCCGGGCTGAACTTCAGCAACGAGGAGCTTGCCGCCGGCATCCGCTACGCGCATGCCAGGGGCGCGCAGGTCTACCTGGCCCTCAACACCTGTCCCGACAGCGCGCGCGTGGCGCAGTGGGAGGCCGCGGTCGACACCGCTGCGGCCCTCGGCTGCGACGCGATCATCGCCGCCGAGACGGCGGTGCTCGACTACGCCGCGCGCACCCACCCCGGCCTTCCCCGGCACCTGTCGGTGCAGGGATCGGCGACCACCGCGCCGGCGCTGCAGTACGCCTTCGAGCGCTTCGGCATCAGCCGCGCGGTGCTGCCGCGCGTGCTCTCGATCCAGCAGGTCGAGCGCCTGTGCGAGCGCGCGCCGGTGGCGATCGAAGTCTTCGCCTTCGGCAGCCTGTGCATCATGGTCGAGGGCCGCTGCCAGCTGTCGAGCTACGTCACCGGCGCCTCGCCCAACCGCCACGGCGTGTGTTCGCCGGCGAGGTTCGTGCGCTGGGACGAGTGCGACGACGGCAGCCGCACCGCGCGCCTCAACGACGTCCTGATCGACCGGTTCGAGCCGGCCGAGCCCGCCGGGTACCCGACCGTGTGCAAGGGTCGCTTCGACGTCGGCGGCGAGGCCTTCCACGCGCTCGAGGAGCCGACCAGCCTCAACACCCTGGAACTCCTGCCGCGGTTGGCACAGGCGGGCGTGGTGGCGCTGAAGATCGAAGGCCGCCAGCGCGGCGCGGCCTATGTCGCCTCGGTCACCCGCACCTGGCGCGCAGCCATCGACCGCCACCGCGCCGATCCGGCGGCGTGGGCGGTGCAACCCGGCTGGCAGCGCGAGCTGTCCGCACATGCCGAAGGCCACCAGACCACGCTCGGCCCCTACCACCGCGCCTGGCACTGACGTCCCCCGTATCGCAAGGAACCCCGCATGAAGCTGAGCCTCGGCCCGCTGCAGTACTTCTGGCCGCGCGAGCGCACGCTGGCCTTCTACCGCGATGTCGCCGACTGGCCGGTCGACGTCGTCTACCTGGGCGAGACCGTGTGCAGCAAGCGCCGCGAGCTGCGCACCGTCGACTGGCTCGACCTGGCCGAACGCATGGCGGCCGCCGGCAAGGAGGTGGTGCTCTCGAGCTTGGCCCTGATCGAGGCCGAGTCCGAGCTCGGGGTGCTCGAGCGCCAGGTCGACCATGGGCGCTTCTGGCTGGAAGCCAACGACCTGTCCGCGCTGCAGCTTTGCCGCGTGGCCGGCCTGCCCTTCGTGGCCGGGCCCACGCTGGCCGTGTACAACCACCGCGCGCTGGCCCTGCTGGTCGAGGACGGACTGCGACGCTGGGTGCCCGGCGTGGAACAGGGCCGTGAGCTGGTCGCGGAGCTTCGCGACGGCATGCGCGACGACGGCCACGCCATGCCGGAACTCGAAGTCATCGCCTGGGGCCGCCTGCCGCTGTCGTTTTCGGCGCGCTGCTTCACCGCGCGCGCGCTCGACCTGCCCAAGGACCAGTGCGGCTTCCGCTGCATCGACCATCCCGACGGCTTGCCGCTGGCCACGCGCGAGGGCAAGCCGTTCCTGCGCATCAACGGCATCCAGGTGCAGGGCGACGAAACCACCGACCTCGGCCCGGAGCTGCCCGCGCTCGCGGCACTCGGCGTCGACCTGCTGCGGATCTATCCGCAGGCCGAGGGCACGCGCGGGATCGTCGAGCGCTTCGACGCCGCGCGCGGCGCGTCCGTACCTCTGCCGGCGCTGGGCGCGCGCAACGGCTACTGGCACGGCGAAGCGGGCATGACGCTGGCGGGACACGCGGCGGGCCGCTGACGGCCGCGCCCGGCCGCCAAGGGCTGACCGGTTGCGCACAAGGGCCGGATGGTTCCGGCCCTGCGGAGATCAGCCTGCAGCCGGCGGCAACGCGTCTCCATCGGCCCGTCGAGCGGCGGGTGCCGGATCGTCCAGCCGCTCGCCGAGTACGCGGCGGACGCTGACGAAGAACACCGGGATCAGCAGCAGGCCGAGGAAGGTCGCGAACAGCATGCCGCCGATCACGCCGGTGCCGAGCGCATGGCGCGCGTTGGCACCGGCGCCGGTGGACAGCGCCAACGGCAGCACGCCCATGATGAAGGCGAACGAGGTCATCAGGATCGGGCGGAAGCGCATGCGCGCGGCCTCGATCACCGCCTCGCGCAGCGGCTTGCCGGCCGCGCGCTCCAGCACCGCGAACTCGATGATCAGGATCGCGTTCTTGGCCGCCAGGCCGATGACCGTGACCATGCCGATCTTGAAGAAGATGTCGTTGGTCAGGCCCGGGCGCAGCATGGTGAAGACCACCGCGCCAAGGATGCCCAGCGGCACGATCAGCAGCACCGCCACCGGGATCGACCAGCTCTCGTAGAGCGCGGCCAGGCACAGGAATACCACGACGACCGACAGCACCAGCAGCAGGGTGGCCGTGTTGCCGGCGATGATCTCCTGGTAGGACATGCCGGCCCAGTCGTAACCGAAGCCCGCGGGGAGTTCATCGGTGACGATCCGCTCCATCGCCCCCATGGCCTCGCCCGAGCTGTGGCCCGGCGCCTGCGAGCCGACGATGTTCACCGCCGAATAGCCGTTGTAGCGGGTCAGCGACGGGGTGCTCATCGACCACTGCGAATCCACCACGCTGGTCAGCGGGATCATGTTCGGGGTGCCGTCGGCATCCGGGGCGGCCGGGGTGAAGAAGCGCGACAGCGAGCCGGGATCGGTGCGGTAGGCCGCGTCGGCGCGCATGTTCACCCGTTTCACGCGGCCGTCGGCGAAGTAGTCGTTGACGTACACCGGCGCCAGCATCAGCTGGATCGCGCTGTAGATGTCGTTCACCGACAGGCCCATGGCCTGCGCCTGCACGCGGTCGACCGTCAGCTTCAGCTGCGGCGCGTCCTCCAGCGTGTTGGGCCGCACCGCGGTCAGCGCCGGATCCTGCGCCGCCGCGCCGAGCAGCTGGTTGCGCGCCGCGGTCAGCGCCTCGCGACCGAGGCCGGCGCGGTCCTGCAGGTACATGTCGAAGCCGCCGAACTGGCCCAGGCCCTGCACGGTCGGCAGGTTGACCACGAAGATCTGCGCGTCGCGGATGCCGTACAGCGCGCCGTTGGCGGCCTGCAGGAAGTCCTGCACGGTGCCTTCGCGGTCGCCCCAGTCGGTGAGCTTGATGAAGGCCATGCCGACGTTCTCGCCCTGGCCGACGAAGCTGAAACCCGCCACCTGCATCATGCCCTCGTAGCCGGGCACCTGTTCCAGCGTGGCACGCACGTCCTCGAACACCGCCTGCGTGCGCTGCAGGGTCGAACCCGGCGGCAGCTGCACGATCGCCATCGCATAGCCCTGGTCCTCTTCCGGCAGGAAGCTTCCCGGCAGGCGCGTGAACAGCAGGCCGGTGGCAACCACCAGCACCGCGAACACCAGCATCCAGCGCGGGGCATGGCTCACCGCGCTGCCGATATGCCGCACGTAAACCGCGGCGATCCGGTCGTAGTAGCGGTTGAAGGTGCGGAAGACCACGTTCTGCCGCTTGCCCGTGCCTTCCGGGGCGTTCGGGTCGTGCGGCTCGTGCTGCTTGAGGAAGGTCGCGCACAGCGCCGGGGTGAAGCCCAGCGCCAGGAAGGCCGAGAACGCCATCGCCACCGCGATGGTGATCGCGAACTGCTTGTAGATCTCGCCCGAGGCGCCGCCCTGCAGCGCGCTGGGGATGAACACCGCCGCCAGCACCACGGTGATCGCGACCACCGCGCCGGTGATCTGGTCCATCGCCTTGATCGTGGCCTCGCGCGGCGGCAGGTGTTCCTCGGCCATGATGCGTTCGACGTTCTCGATCACCACGATCGCGTCGTCGACCACGATGCCGATCGCCAGCACCATCGCGAACAGCGTCAGCTGGTTCACGGTGAAGCCGATGATGCTCAGGCCCAGGAAGGTGCCCAGCAGCGCGATCGGGATCACCAGGGTCGGGATGATGGTGGCGCGCAGGTTCTGCAGGAAGATCAGCATCACCAGGAAGACCAGCACCATCGCTTCCATCAACGACTTGACCACTTCCTTGATGGAGATGGTGACGAAGGTGGTGCTGTCGAAGGGCGAGAACCACTCGACGCCCTGCGGGAAGCTGCCCTGCAGCTCGTCCATGCGCGCGGTCACCGCTTCGGCCACGGTCAGCGCGTTGGCGCCGGGCAGCAGCTGTATCGCGAAGGCGCCGGTGGGCTGGCCGTTGAACTTGGTGTCGAACCCGTAGCCCTGGGCACCGATGTCGATCCGCGCCACGTCCTTGAGCCGCACCGTGCTGCCGTCGGCATCGGCGCGCAGAATGATGTCGCCGAACTGCTCGGGCGTGGCGAAGCGGCCCTCGGCCGAGACGGTGGCAGTGAAGCCCTGGCCTTCCGGCGCCGGGTCGGCGCCGATCGAGCCGGCGGCGAACTGCACGTTCTGCCCACGCACCGCCGCCAGCACCTGCGTCGCGGACAGGCCGTAGCCCTGCATCCGGTCCGGGTTGAGCCAGATGTTCATGGCGTACTCGGAGCCGAACTGCTGGGTGCTGCCGACGCCGGGCACGCGCGCGATCTGCTCGAGCACGCTGGCGCCGATCAGGTTGTTGAGCGCGTTGCGGTCGAACGACGGGTTGGACGAGCGCAGCGCCACCACCATCAGGAATCCGGCATTCGCCTTGGCCACCACCACGCCCTGCTGGGTGACCTCGGTCGGCAGGCGCGGCGTGGCCAGCGCGACCTTGTTCTGCACCTGGACCTGGGCGATGTCGGGATCGGTGCCGGTCTGGAAGGTCAGGGTGATGCTGGCGCGGCCCGAGGAGCTGGAGCTCGAGCTGAAGTACAGCAGGTTGTCGATGCCGGTGAGCTGCTGCTCGATCACCTGGGTGACCGCGCGCTCGGTGGTCGCGGCATCGGCGCCGGGATAGCCCGCGCCGACGGTGACCTGCGGCGGCGCCACGTTCGGGTAGGACTCGACGCCCATGTTGAGGAGCGCGATCACGCCCGACAGCGCGATCAGGATCGAGATGACCCAGGCGAAGACCGGATGGTCGATGAAGAAGCGGGGCATCGGCGTCAGCCCTGGTCGGCGGCGGGTGCGGCGGCAGCGTCGGCATCGGCGCCGCCGTCGTCAGTCGCCTGGTCGGCCTGGCCGGGATCGGGGCTGGCCCCGGCGCCGCCGGCAGCCCGGTCCGCGGCCGCAGGCCCGGCCGGCTTGGCGCCCGGCGCACCGGCCCCACCGGCCGCGTCGACGGGCGCGGCCGTGGCCGGCTCGCCCACGCGCGCACGCTGCAGGCCGGACACCACGACCTGGTCACCGGCTGCAAGGCCATCGGTCACGATCCAGTTGCCGGCCTCGGCGCGCGCGGTGGTGACGTCCTTGCGGGCGACGTTGCCGTCGGCGCCGACCACCAGCACGTAGGGGCCGGTGGCGTCGCGCTGCACCGCGGCCTGCGGCACCTGGTACACGCCGTGCTGCACGCCCAGCGTCGCGACCAGGGTCACGTAGGTGCCGGGGAGCAGCCGGCGGTCGGGATTGGGCAGGGTCGCGCGCAGCGACACCGCACCGGTTTCCGGATCGACCACGTCGCCGGAGAAGTCCATCACGCCGGGGTGGGCGTAGACACTGCCGTCGGGCAGCAGCACCTGCACCGCGACGGGACCGTCGCGGTCGAGTCCCATGCCGCGGACGCGGTCGAGGTCGCCGGCGCCCATGCTGAAGTTCACGTACATCGGATCGATCTGGTCGACCGTGGTGAGGAGCGTCGCCGTCCCCTGCCCCACCAGGGCGCCCTCGGTCACCTGCTGCTTGCCGGCGCGGCCGGCGATCGGCGCACGCACCGTGGCGTAGCCCAGGTTGATGTTGGCGCTCTCCACCGTCGACTGCGCGGCCTGGACCGCGGCATTGGCGCTGCGCTCGGCGGCCAGCGCGTTGTCGAGATCGGACTGCGAGATGTACTTCTGCGGCGCGAGGCTGCGCGCGCGCGCGGCGGACGCGCGGGCGTTGGCCTGGTTGGCGCGGGCCTGGGCCAGCGCGGCCTGGGCCTCGCCGGCGGCGGCCCGCAGCGGTGCCGGGTCGATCTCGAACAGCACCTGGCCTTCGGCCACGTCGCTGCCTTCCTGGTAAACGCGGCGCTGCACGACGCCCGGCACGCGGGCGCGCACGTCGGCGCTGCGGTAGGGCGCCAGGCGCCCGACCAGGTCCAGGCGCAGCGGCGCATCGGTGGGCTGCACCACCACCACCCCGAGCTCGGGCGGCGGCGGGGCCTGCTGTTCTTCCTCTCCTCCGCAGGCCGCCAGGGCCGCGAGCAGGATCGGGATCAGGACGATGCGGCGCATGGGAGGTCCTTGGGGGAGGAGATTCTGAACTCGCAAGTATGGCATCGCCACCTTGGCGCAAACGTGCAGGAAGTCAGGGACGGGCGGGTAAGGCGAGGCCGGTCCGGCCATCCGGCAGGCCGGCCCCGCCGGCGTCCGCGAGCGCCGCCGCAGCCCGCGAGAGGGTGGACGCCAGCGCGTCCGGGTCGCGTGGCGGCGCCACGTGCGGCAGGACGCCCAGGCAGGGGACGGGCAGCGCATCGCGCAGCAGCTCGAGATACCCAGGGCCACGTGCGAAGTCGGGATCGACCGCGCTGCCGACCCAGCCAAGCAGCGCACAGCCGTCGGCCTGGATGGCGCGCGCCGACAGCCGGGCATGGCTCAGGCAGCCCAGGCGCAGCCCCACCACCAGCAGCACCGGCAGGTCGAGGGCGCGTGCCAGGGCGGCGTGCTCGAGGCCATCGGCCAGCGGCGACAGCCAGCCGCCGGCGCCCTCGACCACGACCACGTCGGCGCCTGCGGCCAGGCGTGCGTGCGCGGCCAGGATCGGCGGCAGCGTGACCGTCATGCCCGCACCGCGCGCGGCCAGCTGCGGCGCGGTCGGCTCCGGGAGCGCCCAGGGATTGACGTCGCCGTACGGCGGCACGGGATCGCTCGCAGACTGGAGCGCCAGCGCGTCCTCGTTGCGCAGGCCCTCGGGCGTCACCTCGCAGCCCGCGGCGACCGGCTTCATCCCGACCGCCCGCAGGCCATGGGCGCGCAGCGCGTGCAGCAGGACCACGCTCGCAAGGCTCTTGCCGACCCCGGTATCGGTCCCGGTGACCAGCACCCCCCGCGCTACACTCGTGGCCATGTTCACGATCTCGCTTCCAAGCGGCGACAAGCCGCAACAATACGCCCAGCTCGCCGCCCAGGCGCGCGCCCTTCTGGCCGGCGAGCGCGACCGCGTCGCCAATGCCGCCAACCTGTCCGCGCTGGTCTACCACGCGCTGCCGGAGCTCAACTGGGTCGGCTTCTACTTCTACGACGGCACCGAGCTGGTGGTCGGCCCGTTCCAGGGCCAACCGGCCTGCGTGCGCATCCCGCTTGATCGCGGCGTGTGCGGCGCCGCGGCCAGCAGCGGCGAGACCCAGCGGGTTGAGGACGTCGAAGCCTTCCCCGGCCACATCGCCTGCGACGCCGCCTCGCGCTCCGAACTGGTTGTCCCGCTGTTCCACGGCGGCGCGCTGGTGGGCGTGTTCGACCTCGACAGTCCGGTTCCGGGCCGTTTCGACGTTGAAGACCAGCAGGGACTCGAGGAGATCGCACGCGTGTACGTGGAATCGCTGGTGACATGAGCGCGACGCCGCTCAAGATGCGCAACATCGGGCCGAAGTCGGCCGCATGGCTGCGCCAGGTCGGCCTCAGGACACCCGAGGACCTGATCGACGCGGGGCCGCTGGAAGCCTTCATGCGCATCAAGCGCGCCGGCTTCAAGCCCAGCCTCAACCTGCTCTACTCGCTCGAAGGCGCCCTGCGCGACTGCCACTGGCAGGACGTCCCGGATGACCGCCGGGTGGAACTGGTGACCGCCGCCGAAGCCGCCATCGCCGGGCTTCCGCCGCCACGCAACCGGCCGCCGGCCGGACCGGTCACCACCACGGTGATGCACGACGACGACGACGAGGCCGCGTCGATCGCTTAGACTGCGCGCACTTTCTGGTGACCCGAGGGGATTCCTCCAAGGGTTGAAACGGGAAGCCGGTGACCTTCGATCCGCCACGGCGGCGAGGCATTCCGGCGCTGCCCCCGCAACGGTAAGCGTGGAACACCCTGGCAACCGCCACTGTGCATCGCACGGGAAGGCGCCAGGGCCGGACGCGATCGGCACGCTGCCGCATCACGTCCTCCCGCGAGCCCGGAGACCGGCCAGGAAGACGACTGGTTGCGATGCGGAGGGCATTGCGGCGGCAGCGCGCCGTGGCTTTCCCCGCACGTCTCCTACCGTCGCATCCCGATGCCCGCAGCCTCCCTTGCGAACCCGTCGCGCGGGCGTGCGCGACGCAGTGGAGATCCCGATGAAACCGCAGTACCAGCTCCTTTCCCTTGCCGTGGCGCTTGCCCTGTCCCCGGCCGCGATGGCCGGCGGCGCGATCCAGGCCACCGATCTCGACACCGTCGTGGTCACCGCCACCCGCACCGCGATCAACGCCGAGGACGCCAACGTCCCGGTGCAGGTGCTCGACCGCGCGGTGATCGAGCGCAGCCAGGCCACGTCGCTGCTCGACCTGCTGCGCGGGCGCGCCGGCATCAACCTCGCCAACCAGGGCGGCCCCGGCAAGCTGTCGTCGCTGTTCCTGCGCGGCACGGAATCCGACCACGTGCTGGTGCTGGTGGACGGCGTGCGCATCGGCTCGGCCAGCGCCGGCATGGTGATGTTCCAGGACCTGCCGCTGGACCAGGTCGAACGCATCGAGATCGTCCGCGGTCCGCGTTCGAGCCTGTACGGCTCCGAGGCCGTCGGCGGCGTGATCCAGATCTTCACCCGCCGCGCCGGCGCCAATGCCGGGCTGCGCCCCAATGCCAGCCTGGGCATCGGCAGCAACGGTTTCCGCCAAGCCAGCGCCGGCATCGGCCGCAGCAGCGCGCGCGGCTGGTTCCAGGCCCAGGGCGCCTGGCAGCGCACCGATGGCATCGATTCCTGCCGCGGCACCGCCGAGGGCTGGGGTGCCGGCTGCTACGTCGACGAACCCGACCGCGACGGCTACCGCAATGCGTCGGCGAGCCTGCGCGGCGGTGGCACCGTCGGCGAGGTCTTCGAGCTGGAGGGCCATGCCCTGGTGGCCGATGCCTTCAACGAATACGACGGCACGGTCTTCGGCGGCAACGAGACCGACAACCGCCAGCAGGTCATCGGTGGCCGCCTGGGCTGGCGGCCGCGCGCGGGCCTCGACGTCAGCGCGCGTATCGGGCGCGCCGACGACAAGGCCACGACCCATTACGTCGACCCGGCCACCGGCACGCGCAGCTTCGCCAGCACGATCGACACGCGCCGCAATACGGCGTCGGTGCAGGGCGACATCACCGCGGGCGAGGACCAGGTGTTCAGCGCCGGCGTCGACTGGATGCGCGACCAGGTCACCGGCAGCACCGCGTTCACCGTGCGCGACCGCGACAACACCGGGCTGTTCCTCGCCTGGCAGGGCGGCTTCGGTGCCCATGACGTGGAGGCCAGCGTGCGCCACGACGACAACGAACAGTTCGGCGGGCACTCCACCGGCAGCCTCGGCTACGGGTTCGCGTTCGGCCACGGGCTTCGCTTCACCGCGAGCGCGGGCACCGGCTTCAAGGTGCCGACCTTCAACGACCTCTACTACCCCGGCGGCTGGGGCAATCCGGAGCTGCAGCCCGAGGAATCGGCGACGCTCAACCTCGGCATCGCACGGTTCGGCAAGCGCTGGAACTGGACCTTCAACGCCTTCCAGACCGATGTCGACCAGCTGATCGGCTATGACGTCGACTTCGCCCTGGTCAATGTCGACGAGGCGCGCATCCGTGGCGCCGAGCTCACCGGGTTCGTCTCGCTCGCGGGTTGGGACCTCAACGCCGAACTCAGCCACATCGACCCGCGCAACCGCAGCGCCGGCGTGAACCACGGCCACTGGCTGCCGCGGCGTTCGCGCAACACCGCGCGCGTGGACGTGGACCGCGCGTTCGGCGACGTGCGCCTTGGGCTGAGCGCGTTCGGCAGCGGCGCGCGCTACGACGACGCCGCCAACCAGGTCCGGCTGGGCGGCTACGGCACGCTGGACCTTCGGGTCGAAGTGGCGCTCAACGCTGACTGGACGCTGCAGGCGCGCGCCAGCAACATCTTCGACCGCGCGTACGAGACCATCGCCTGGTACAACCAGCCCGGCCGCGAATACGGCCTGACGCTGCGCTACCAGCCCGCCGCCCGAACCGACGGACCGCACCACCCCGCCGCCCACCCTGTAGGAGCGGCTACAGCCGCGATCACGACACCCCGATAGCAATCACCGCCACGACGGCGCGACAGCGATCGCGGCTGTAGCCGCTCCTACAGGGGGCGGGGTGATCGCGCGGCGGGATGTCGATCGCGGCTGTAGCCGCTCCTACGGGGAGTCTGTCGGGGAGCGGCTCAGGTGCGGCAGGGGGGCGAGGTCGTCAAGGACGGCGACGGCGCCGGCGCGTTCGAGGTCGAAGTCGCGGGGGTAGCCGTGGCGCAGCAGCACGAGGTCCATGCCGGCGGCCTTCGCGGCGCCGGCATCGGCTTCGGAATCACCGACCATCAGCGTGTCGCGTGGCGATACGCCGTGCAGCGCCGCGAGGTGCAGCAGCGGCAGCGCGTGCGGCTTGCGCTCGGGCAGCGTGTCGCCGCCGACGACGTGGGCGAAGTACCCGTCGATGCCCATCGCCTGCGCCAGCACGCGCGCCATGCGTTCGGGCTTGTTGGTCGCCATCGACATCGCCACGCCGGCACCGGCCAGCGCGTCGAGCGCTTCGCGGGTGCCCGGATACAGCCGCGCGCGCAGCAGCAGGCAGTCCTCGTAGTGGACCATCAGCCGCGGCATCACCTCGTCGACATCGGCGCGGCTGCCGGCATGGCGCAGCGCGCTGTCCAGCAGTACGTGCGTGCCCAGGCCGATCCACGACCGCACCGTGGCTTCGTCCTCGCGGGAATGGCCGAGCTCGTCGAGCGTGCGGTTCACCGCCTCGGCGATGTCGGCGGCGCTGTCGACCAGGGTGCCGTCGAGGTCGAACAGGACCAGTGCATACGGGAAGGACACGCGGTGGCTCCTGGAGTCGGGGGGGAGGCACATTGTCGCCCCGACGGCGTGCGCGGGCTACGCGCCGGCGCCGGTGCGCGCCGACGACAGGTCCAGTCGGGTCGTCGTGCCCTGTCCCGGGCGCGATGAGATCGCAAGCGTCCAGCCGAGGTGCTCGCACAGCCGCGAGATCAGGTCCAGGCCGATCCCGCCGCGCTCGCGCCCGCCGCCGCCGCGCGCCATCCGCGCGTAGATCGCACTGATCTCCTCCGGCGTCATGCCGTGGCCGGGGTCCTCGATGACCACCGCGCCGGCCTCGACGCGGATGTCGATCCGCCCGCTGTCGCTGTTCTCGATGGCGTTGCGCAGCAGGTTGCCGATCGCGGCCTGCACCACCGGCAGCGGCGCGAGGATCTCGCAGGGCAGCAGCGCCTCGAGCGCCACCACCAGGCCCTTGTCGCGCGCCATCGGCAGGTGGTCGTCGATGATCTCCGGCAGGAGCTGCGCCAGGTCGATGCGGTCGCTGGCCTGGGCGAGCCGCCCGGGGTCCTTGGCCAGCACCAGCAGCAGGGCGATCAGGCGCTCGATCTCGCGGCCGGTGCGGCTGATGCGCGCGATCTGCTGGCGCGCGCCCTCGGGCACGCCGGGCTGCGCGCCGGCCAGCTCGGCCGCGCCGCCGATCACCGCGATCGGCGTACGCAGCTCGTGGCTCATGCTGTCGATGAAGACGCGCTCGCGCTGCACGTACAGCTCGTTGCGCGCGATGTAGTCGTTGAGCGCGTCGGCGATCACCGCCAGCTCGGCGCTGGCGTCGGGCGGCAGTTCGATGCGCTCGCCGCTGCGGTCGGGGCGCAGCCCGGCGATCGCCTGCGCGAACAGGCGCATCGGCCGCATCAGCCGGTCCACGCCCCAGCCGATCGCCAGGCCCAGCAGCACCACCATCACCAGCATCGCGCCCAGCACGCTGGCGGCGACATAGGCCTCGTGGCGCTCGAAGTCGCCGATGTCCAGCGCCAGCGCCCAGGGCTGGCCGTCGATCTCGCGGATCAGCACGGCCCACTCTTTGCCGTCGAACACCACCTCGTCGTGGAGGCCCGGCGCCATGCCTTCGAGCGCTGCCGGAAGCGGGCTGCCGGGTTCGTCGCCAAAGAGCAGCATGGTTTCCGTGTCGGCCCAGCGCTCGCCGGCCGACAGCGCCTGCCGGCCTTCGATGTGGTTGAACTCGGCTTCCAGCAGCGAGGTCCAGACCAGCTGCTCGGCGCGTTCGTTGATGATCCAGCCGTAGGCGTAGACCGCGATGGACACCAGCACCGCATAGGCCACCAGGCCCTGCACCATCCGCCGCCGCAGGCTCTTCCCGCCCCTAGCCGCCATCCTCGCCTCCCAGCGGTTCGCCCAGGCGGTAGCCGATCCGCGGCAGGGTGTGCAGCAGCTTCACCGGCCAGGGGCCGTCGATGCTGCGCCGGAGCTCGTAGACATGCGAGCGCAGCATGTCGCCGTCGGGCGGATCATCGCCCCACAGCGCCTGCTCCAGCCGATCGCGGGTGACCGCCGCCGGGCTGGCGCGCATCAGCACTTCCAGCAGCTTCCTGCAGGCCGGATAGAGGTGCAGGGTGCGGCCGGCGCGGGTGACGTCGAGCGTGGTCAGGTCGTAGCGCAGGTCGGCCACCTCGAGCACGCGGCCGCGCTGGCGGCCCTGCGCACGCGCGAGCAGCGCCTCGAGGCGGACCTCGAGCTCGGGCAGCTGGAAGGGCTTGGTCAGGTAGTCGTCGGCGCCGGCGCGGAAACCGGCGATCTTGTCCGGCAGCTCGTCGCGCGCGGTCAGCATCAGCACCGGCACGTCGTGGCCGGCCTCGCGCAGGCGCCGCAGCACCTCGCGCCCGTCCAGGCGCGGCAGCATCCAGTCGAGCACTACCGCGTCGTAGGCCTGGGTGGAGGCCAGGTGGTAGCCGGTCGGACCGTCGGGCGCGGCGTCGAGCAGGTGGCCGCGCGCCTCGAAATAATCGAAGAGGTTGGCGACCAGGCTCTGGTTGTCTTCCACGACCAGCAGGCGCATGCGGGGCTCCGGTGAGCGCGCCAGCCTGCGCCCGGAGACGTCGGAGCAGTGTCGGAACGCGGTCGGAACGCGGCGGCTCCGACGATTCTCCCACGCGGCGACGGCCACGATCGTGGCCATGCCGATCGCGCCCGCCGTCCCGTCCCCTTCCCCGCCTTCCTCCCGGTTCCGCCGGCTGCTGCTGCCGGCGCTGCTGGTCCTGCTGGCGCTGGCCGCGGGCATCGGCCTGCGCGAGCCCTCGCCGCCGGATGAACCGCGCTTCGTGCTGGCCGCCAAGACGATGGTGGAGGGTGGCGACTGGCTCGTTCCACGCCGCGGGCGCGAGTTCTACGCCGAGAAGCCGCCGGTGTTCATGTGGATGCAGGCCGCCAGCTGGACCCTGCTGCGCGACTGGCGGGTCGCCTTCCTGCTGCCCTCGCTGCTGGCGGCGCTGGCGACGCTGTGGCTGGTGCAGGACGCGGCCTGGCGGCTGTGGGGCACGCGCCACGCGCCCTGGGCCGCGGGCGCGCTGTTCGCCTGCCTCCAGTTCGGCCTGCAGGCCAAGCGCGCGCAGATCGACATGGTGCTGGTGGCGCTGACCACGCTCTCGCTGTGGGCGCTGCTGCGCTACCTGCTCGAATCACGCGAGCGCCGCTGGCTGGCGCTCGGCATGTTCGCCGCCGGGCTGGGCACGGTCACCAAGGGGGTCGGCTTCCTGCCGGTGCTGGTGCTGCTGCCCTGGCTGTGGGCGCGCCGCCAGCGGCCCGGGCCTTCGGGCGGCCACGCCGCGGCCGAGGCCGCGCTGGCGCTCGCCGCCTTCATCGCCGGCAGCGCAGTGTGGCTGGCACCGCTGGGCATCGCACTCCTGCGCCAGTCCGATCCCGCCCTGCAGGCCTATGCCCGGGAGCTGCTGTTCCGGCAGACCGGCACGCGCTACGTCAACGCCTGGCACCACGTGCAGCCGGCCTGGTACTACGCGCAGACCATCATGACCCTGTGGCTGCCCGGCGCCCTGCTGCTGCCGTGGCTGCTGCCGGCGTGGTGGCGACGGCTGCGCCGCGGCGATCCGCGCCACATGCTGCTGCTCGGCTGGGTGGCGCTGGTGCTGCTGTTCTTCTCGCTCAGCCCGGGCAAGCGCGAGGTCTATGTCTTCCCCGCGCTGCCCGCCGTGTGCCTGGCCGCGGCGCCGCTGCTTCCGGCGCTGTTCCGCCGCGCCGGCGTGCAGTGGCTGATGACCGGCTGGCTGCTGCTGTGCGGGGCGGTGCTGCTGGGCGCGGCGGCGAGCGGCCTGTCCGCAGCGGCCTGGGCCACCCACCTGGGCGAGCGCCGCGGAATCGCAGCGGCGGACATGCGCACGCTGCTGTGGGCGCTGGGCGCGCTGGGCACCGCGGCCTGGGGACTGGCCGCCGCACTGCGCGGCCGGCGCGTCGCGTTCGCGCTCGTGGTGTTCGTCGCCCTGCTGTGGACGAGCTACGGACTGGCGCTGGCGCCGGCGCTGGACGACTCGAGTTCCGGCCGCGCGCTGATGCGCGAGGTCTCCGCGGAGATTGGCGCGCAGGGCGAACTCGGGGCGATCGCCTGGCGCGAGCAGCACATGCTGCAGGCCGGGCGGCCGATGCACGAGTTCGGCTTCCGCCGGCCCTGGCACCTGCAGTGGCGCGACGCCGCCGCGTGGGTGGCCCAGGCGCCGGACCGGCGCTGGCTGTGGCTGCCGGAACGCGCGCTCGGCCCCTGCGTCGACCGCGGCCAGGCGCGGATGCTCGGCCATGCCAGCCGCGAGGACTGGTGGCTGGTGCCCGGCACGGCGATCCAGCCGCGCTGCAGCGTGCCTGCGTTCGCGCGCGACGACGGTTAACGAAGCACGAACTTCGCTCCAACGGCTCTCCGACACCGGCGCCGGGATCATCCCGCTGCCTCCCCGCGAAGACTGCAATGCACCCCGCACCCCCCACCCTGCCGTGTACCGGCGAGCCCGCGGAGCGCGCGCCATGGGCGTAATCGCCCTGCCGCTGCGCCAGCCGTCCACCCTGGCTGGCCGGCTCACCGCATGGCGGCCGGCGATGACGGTCGACGCCCTCGCGCTCTGGGCGAGCCTGTATTTCGCGATCGCCTGCAACCTGCCGTTCTGGCGCGCCGTGGCCGCGACCGGAGCGCTCCCGGGCCTCGCCGGCCTGATGGCCACGACCAGCCTGTTCGTGCTGGTGGTCGCGCTGCAGGCCTTCCTGCTGTGCCTGCTGCTGCACGGCCGCCTGGCCAGGCCGGTGCTGGCGGCGCTGCTCGTGCTGGCCGCGGTGTGCGCCCATTTCTCCAGCGCCTACGGGGTCTATTTCGACACCGACATGGTGCGCAACGTCCTGCACACCGACGTCCGCGAAGCCGGCGAGCTGCTGGCCTGGAGCACGGTGCCGACGCTTGCCGTGCTCGCCGGCCTGCCGCTGCTGGTGCTGTCGCGCATCCGGCTCATCCGGCGGCGGCCGGCGCGCGCGGCGCTCGCGCGCCTGGGCTGGATGCTCGCGCTGGCACTGGTCGCCGCCGGCAGCGCGCTGGCGGGCTTCCAGGACCTGTCGGCGCTGATGCGCAACCATCGCGAGCTGCGCCACCTGATCGTGCCCGGCAACGTCGTCGTGGCCAGCGCCACCCTGCTGCGCGACCAGGCGCGGACGCCGCCGCCGCGCAGGCCGCTGGGTCGTGATGCCGTGCTGGCCGCCCGGCCCGATGGCGCGCGGCCGCGCCTGCTGGTGCTGGTGGTGGGCGAAACGCTGCGCGCGCAGAACTGGGGCCTCAACGGCTACGCGCGCCAGACCACGCCGCGGCTCGCCGATTCGGCCGCCGTCAACTTCCCCGATGTCACCGCCTGCGGCACCAGCACCGAGGTCTCCCTGCCCTGCATGTTCTCGCCCGATGGCCGCGCCGGCTACGACAAGGCGCGCCTGGCCAACTCGGAATCGCTGCTGCACGTGCTCGAGCACGCCGGCGTGCACACCCTGTGGCGCGACAACCAGTCCGGCTGCAAGGGCGTCTGCACCGGCCTCGCCTTCGAATCGACCCGCACGCGCGCGCCCGGCGGCTGCGGCGCCGATGAATGCCACGACGCGGTGCTGCTCGACGGCCTGGACGCGGCCATCGACCGCTGGCCGGGCGACCAGGTGATCGTGCTGCACCAGCTCGGCAACCACGGCCCCGCCTACCACCGGCGCACGCCGGCGCGCCTGCTCCGCTACGCGCCCACCTGCGACACCGACGACCTCGGCCACTGCAGCCGCGAGCAGGTGGTGAACAGCTACGACAACGCGGTGCTGGCCACCGACGACCTGCTGGCCGACGTGATCACCCTGCTGGCCCGCCGCGACGAGCGCGACACCGCCCTGCTCTACCTGTCCGACCACGGCGAATCCCTGGGCGAGAACGGCCTGTACCTGCACGGCCTGCCCTGGGCGATCGCCCCGGACACGCAGAAGAAGGTACCGATGCTGGCCTGGCTGTCGCCGGGCATGGCCGCGGCGCGGCAGACCAGCCTGGCCTGCCTGCGCGGGACCGCCGCCACGCCCGCGAGCCACGACGACCTCTTCCACCCGGTGCTCGGCCTGTTCGACGTACGCACCGCGATCTACGACCGCGACCACGATGTCTTCCCGGGATGCAGCCCATGACCATGAACCTTCCCCACCCGCGACGCCCGCTGGCGCCGGCCCTCAGCGTGGTCGTGCCAGCCTGCAACGAAGCCGGCAGCCTGCCCGGCCTGCTCGACGAGATCGATGCCGCCCTGCGCGACGTCGCCAGCTACGAGGTCATCTGCGTCGACGATGCCTCCGACGACGACACCGCCTCCGTGCTGGCGGCCTGCGCCGCCGCCAGTCCGCAGCTGCGCGTCCTCCGTCACCGGTCCCGCAGCGGCCAGAGCGCGGCGCTGCGCAACGGCGTCAAGGCCGCGCGCGCCGACTGGATCGCCACCCTCGATGGCGACGGCCAGAACGATCCCGCCGACCTGCCGCGGCTGCTCCTTGCACGCGAAGGCGCCGGCGCCGACGTGCGGCTGTTCGCGGGCTGGCGCGTGAAGCGCGAGGATTCCGCCAGCAAGCGCTGGGCCTCGCGCATCGCCAACGGCATCCGCGCACGGCTGCTCGGCGACGCCACCCCCGACACCGGCTGCGGCATCAAGCTGTTCGAGCGCGAGGCCTTCCTCGACCTGCCCGCGTTCGACCACATGCACCGCTTCCTTCCGGCGCTGATGCAGCGCGCGGGCTGGCGCACGCTGAGCGTGCCGGTCAACCACCGGCCGCGCCTGCACGGCCAGAGCAAGTACGACAACCTCGGCCGCGCGCTGGTCGGGATCAGCGACCTGCGCGGCGTGCTGTGGCTGCTGCGGCGCCGGACCTGCGCCGTCGCCGAAGAGCGCATCGCGCGCGATGTTGAGGTGCTGCCATGAACGAGACCATCGCCGCCCTGGATTGGACCGGCATCGCGGTCACGCCGTGGAAGCTGATCGGCCTGTTCGGCGCGCTGCTGTTCGGCGCGCGCTGGCTGGTGCAATTCGGCGCCTCTCGGCGCGCCGGGCGCGCGGTGGTGCCGCGCAGCTTCTGGGTCATCAGCCTGTGCGGCAGCGCGATGACGCTGGCGTACTTCCTCTTCTCCGACAAGCAGGACGCGGTAGGCGTGCTGCAGAACCTGCTGCCGGCACTGACCGCGGCGTACAGCCTGAGGCTGGAGCTGCGCACCGCGCGGCCGGCGGCGCCTCAGGCGGAGTCGAACAGCGGCGGCTGGACCGGCGCCTCTTCCGGATCGCGGAAGCCGGCAAGCCCGACGCCCGCCAACCGGTAGCGCGTCTGCGCCGGCAGCTGCACGCGCTCCTGCAGGGCCAGCGCGATCGCGGTGAACTCTTCCAGCGAGGCCGGCGGCAGGTCCGGCGTGTGGCTGCGGGTCAGGATGCGGAAGTCGGAGGTCTTGAGCTTCAGGACCACCGTGCGTCCCACCCGCGGGGTGCGCCGCGTGGCGTCCCAGGCCTTGCCCGCGAGCCGGCGCAGCGCGTCCTCGAACGCATACAGCGGCAGGTCCTGCTCGAAGGTGTCCTCGCTGGAGATCGACTGCACCGGCTGGTCGGGCTCGACCGGGCGCTCGTCGATGCCGCGCGCGCGCCGGTACAGCCCGGCGCCGAAGCTGCCGAAGCGCGCCTGCAGCTCCTCCAGCGCGAAGCCGCGCAGGTCGCCCACGGTGGCCACGCCGATGTCGGCCAGCTTCTTCGCCATCACCTTGCCCACGCCGGGGATCTTCGAGACCGGCAGCGGCGTGAGGAAGGCCTCGACCTGCGCGGGCTTGACCACGAACTGGCCGTCGGGCTTGTTCCAGTCGGAGGCGATCTTGGCCAGGAACTTGTTCGGCGCGATGCCGGCCGAGGCGGTCAGCGACGTCGCCTCGCGGATCTCGGCGCGGATCCTGCGCGCCGACTCCGTGGCGCTCGGCGAGGCGATCTTCGGCACGGTCACGTCGAGGTAGGCCTCGTCCAGCGACAGCGGCTGCACCAGGTCGGTGTGCGCCAGGAAGATCTCCCGGACCTGCTTCGACGCGGCCTTGTAGCGGACGAAATCCGGGGGCACGAAGACCGCGTCGGGGCACAGGCGCTCGGCGCGCACCGCCGGCATCGCCGATCGCACGCCGAACACCCGCGCCTCGTACGACGCCGCGCACACCACCGAGCGCGCGCCGCGCCAGGCCACGACCACAGGGCGGCCGCGCAGCGACGGATCGTCGCGCTGCTCCACCGACGCGTAGAAGGCGTCCATGTCGATATGGAGGATCTTGCGCATCCGCGCATTATCCCCCCGCCGTTTCCTGTAGGAGCGGCTACAGCCGCGATAGCCGCAATGCCCGCGATGCCGCCAATCGCGGCTGTAGCCGCTCCTACAGGGGGTGGGGCGGGGCGACCGGGAGGGTGACCAGCATCAGCGTGGCGTCGTCCGGGTCGGGGACCACCTTAAAGCCGAGCCGCCGGCACATGGCGAGCATGGTGCTGTTCTCGCGCAGCACCTGGCCTTCGATCATCTCCAGCCCCATCCAGCGCGCGACCCCGATCATCTCCTGCATCAACTTCCAGCCCAGGCCCGCGCCCTTCAGGTCGGAGCGCACCATGATCCCGTACTCGCCGCGGCGGAAGTCGGAGTCGGCCAGCAGGCGCACGGCGCCCAGCATGTCGCCCGACTCGACGTCGATCGCCACCAGAGCCATCGAGCGCGCGTAGTCCAGCTGCACGAGCCGGGCGATGAAGTCGTGGCTGAAGTCGCGCACCGCGCGGAAGAAGCGCAGGCGCAGGTCGTCGGCGCTGACGTGCTCGAAGAAGCGGCGGAACATCGCGTCGTCCTCCGGGCGCACCGGGCGCACGAAGGCCGCGCGGCCATTGGACAGCTGGAGCGTGCGCTCGAGCTCGGTCGGATACGGAAACACCGCGAAGCGCGGGTGGCCGCGGCCGCGGTGCAGGCGCCTGGACGGCGCCAGCGCGATCCGCGCGTCCAGCGCCACCGCGCCGCCGGCGTCGACCAGCAGCGGGTTGATGTCGACTTCGCGCACTTCGGGAATGTCGGCCGCCAGCTGCGCCAGCTTCACCAGCACCAGGGCCAGCGCGCGCTCGTCGGCCGCCGGCACGTCGCGGTAGGCGCGCAGGATGCGCGACACCCGCGTGCGCCCGATCAGCTCGTGCGCCAGGCGCAGGTCGAGCGGCGGCAGCGCCAGGGCCTTGTCGTCGATCAGCTCCACCGCGGTGCCGCCGCGGCCGAACACCACCACCGGACCGAACACCGGATCGTCCGCGATCCCGGCGATCACCTCGCGCGCCTTCGCCCGCAGCACCATCGGGTGCACGCTGACGCCGTCGATGCGCGCGCCGGGCCGCAGCGCCCGCGCGCGGGCGATGATTTCCGCGGCCGCTTCGTGCACGGCGGCGGCGCTGTTGAGGTGCAGGCGCACGCCATCGACGTCGGACTTGTGCGCGATGTCCGGCGACAGCACCTTGACCGCCACCGTGCCACCGCCCGCGAGCAGCGGCTGCGCGGCGGCCACGGCAGCCTCCGGGCTCGCGGCCAGCACGGGCGTGGCGATGTCGATGCCGTAGGCGGCCAGTAGGCGCGCCGTGGCTTCGGGGTCCAGCCATTCGCGCCCCTCGGCCAGCGCGCGGGCGACCAGCGCCTGCGCGGCGTCGCGATCCACCGCGAAATCCTCCGGCAGGCTCGGCGGCGTTTCCATCAGCGCGGCCTGCGCCTCGCGGTGGCGCACCAGGTACATGAAGCCGCGCACGGCCTCGGCCTCGCTGGCATAGGTCGGCACGCCGGCGCCGCCGAGGAGCTCCGAGGCGCCACGGTCGTCGCCCAGCCACAGCGCCAGCACCGGCTTCTTCGCCGCGCCGCGTGGGCGGGCGGCCAGCACGCGCACCGTGGCCTCGGCGGTCTCGAGCGGATCCGACAGCACCGTGGGCACGTTGACCGCGAGCACGGCATCGTTGCCGGGATCGTCGAGCAGGGCCGCCAGGCCCGCGGCGTAGCGCTCGCCATCGGCGTCGCCCAGCAGGTCGACCGGGTTGCTGCGCGACCAGCCGCGGGCCAGTTCGCCGTCCAGCCGTGCCACGGTCGCATCGGCCAGCTTCGCCGGCATCCCACCGAGGTCCTGCAGCCGGTCGAGCGCAAGCAGGCCGGTTCCCGCGCCGTTGGTCAGCACCGCCAGGCGCTTGCCCGGCACGCTGCCGAGGTGCGACAGCGTCTCGGCCGCGGCGAACAGCTCGTCGAGTGCGTGCACGCGCAGCAGACCGGCGCGGCGGAAGGCGGCGTCATAGACCGCGTCGGGCGTGGCCAGGGTGGCGGCGTGGGTCGCCAGCGGGCCCTCGCGCCGCGCGTGGCGCCCCGGGCGCACCACCACCACCGGCTTGCCGCGCGCCGCCGCGCGTGCCGCCGACAGGAACTTGCGCGCGTCGCGCACGCGTTCGAGGTAGAGCAGGATCGCGCGGGTGTGGCGGTCGGTGGCGAACCAGTCGAGCAGGTCGCCGAAATCGACGTCGACGGCATCGCCCAGCGAGACCACGGCGGAAAAGCCCAGCCCGCGCGCGCTGGCCCACTCGATCATCGCCGCCCCGATCGCACCCGACTGCGACACCAGCGCAAGGTCGCCTGCGGGAGGCCGGTGCGCGGCGAAACTCGCGAACAGCTTCGAATGCGGCGCGATCACGCCCAGGCAGTTCGGCCCGACCACGCGCAGCCCGCGCTCGCGCGCGATCGCCTGCAGCGCCTCGTTGTGCGAGCCGGGGCCCTCGCCCATGTCGCGGGTCAGCACGATCAGCGCGCGCGCGCCGGCGTCGGCGGCGCGCAGGGCCACCCGTGCCACCGTGGCCGGCGGCGTGGCCACCAGCACCAGCTCGGGTGCGAAGCCGAGCGCGTCCAGGCGCGGCGCGGTCGCCACGCCTTCGAGCTCCGGATAGCGCTTGTTGACCACGCCGATGCGGCCGTGGAAACCGCCGTCGATGACCTGCCGCAGCACCAGGCGACCCAGCGAACGTTCGCGCGGACTGCCGCCCACCAGCGCCACCGAGGCCGGCGCGAACACGGATCCGAGCGCGTAGGTACCCATGGATGGACGACCGGCCTCGAGGGGGACCCGACGATACCACCGCCTCCGGTGCAGCTCGCTTGACGCAGGACGCGGCGCTGTCCAACCTTCCGCGATGACGATGATGCTGGTCCGCAACGCGGACGTGTACGCCCCCGCGCCGCTTGGCCGGCACGACCTCCTGGTGGGGGGCGGCAAGGTGCTGTGGATGGGCGCGGACGCGGCGGCGCTGCCCCCGGGCTTCGCTGCGACCGTCGTCGACCTCGCAGGCGCGCGCCTGGTGCCCGGTTTCATCGATGGCCACGTGCACGTGACCGGCGGCGGCGGCGAGGCCGGTTTCGCCAGCCGCGTGCCGGCGCCGATGCTGTCGCGCTACACCCGCGGCGGCGTGACCACGGTGGTCGGCCTGCTCGGCACCGACGACGTCGCCCGCGGCACGCGCGAGCTGGTCGCCGCCATCAACGGCTTGCGCGAGGAAGGCCTGTCGGCCTGGGGCCATGCCGGCGGCTACCACCTGCCGCCGGCGACGATCACCGGCAGCCTGCGCGCGGACCTCGCCTTCATCGACTGCCTCATCGGCGTGGGCGAGCTGGCGATCAGCGACCACCGCTCCAGCCAGCCGACGCTCGACGAACTGCTGCGCATCGCCTCCGAGACCCACGTGGCCGGGCTGATGACCGGCAAGGCCGGCATCGTCCACCTGCACCTGGGCGATGGCGCCCGTGGACTGGAGCTGGTGCGCCGCGCGCTCGACCAGAGCGAGCTGCCGCCGCGCGTGTTCAACCCGACCCATGTCAACCGGCGGCGTGCGTTGTTCGACGAAGCGATCGAGCTCGCACGGCGCGGCTGCTGCATCGACATCACGGCCTTCCCGGTGGCCGACGGCGAGGACGCCTGGAGCGCGGCCGACGCGCTGGTCCGCTATCTCGACAGCGGCGCGCCGCGCGGGCGGGTGACCGTCAGCTCCGACGCCGGCGGCTGCCTGCCCTGCTTCGACGAGCAGGGCCGCGTCTGCAGCATGGACGTCGGCCACTCGGGCGCGCTCATCGAGACCCTGCGCGAACTGCTCGCGCGCGGCGTCGCGCTCGAGGACGCGCTGCCGGCATTCACCTGCAATGTCGCCGACCTGCTGCGCCTGCCCGGCAAGGGCCGGATCGCGGTCGGCGCCGACGCCGACCTGGTGGCCCTGGACGCCGACGGCGCGATCAGCGACGTCTTCGCGATGGGCCTCCCGCACCTGCGCCAGGGGGCCGTCGTGCGCCGTGGTACGTTCGAAACGCAAGACACCTGAACAGCGGAGCCATTGATGCCAAGCAAACCCGTCAACGGGGAGCAACGCGGCTGGATCATCCCGATCGGCGGTGCCGAGGACAAGGACACCAACCCGCGCATCCTGTCGCGCTTCGTCGAACTCAGCGGCGGCGATGACGCCGACATCGTGGTGATCCCGACCGCCAGCCGACTCAAGGACAGCGGGCTCAACTACGAGGCGCTGTTCCGCGAGATGGGCGTGGCCGAGGTCGAGGTGATGGATTTCGACACCCGCCGCGACGCGCAGGAACCAAACCGCGTGCGGCGCCTGGCCGAAGCCAGCGGCATCTTCTTCACCGGCGGCAACCAGCTGCGGCTGTCGACGATCCTCGGCGGCACCGATATCGCGCGCACGGTGCGTTCGGCCAACGCCCGCGGCGTCACCGTGGCCGGCACCAGCGCCGGCGCCGGGATCCTCAGCGAGCACATGATCGCGTTCGGCAAGGAGGGCTCGTCGCCCAGGGCCAGCAGCGTGCGCCTCGCGCCCGGGCTGGGGCTGACCAACCGCTTCATCATCGACCAGCATTTCCGCCAGCGCGACCGCCTCGGCCGCCTGACCGCCGCGCTGGCCTACAACCCGTTCGCGATCGGCATCGGCCTGGACGAGGACACCGCGGCCTTCATCTCGCCCGACGACACGCTGGAGGTCGAAGGCAGCGGCGCGGTGACCGTGGTCGATGCCCACGACCTGCAGTTCTCCTCGATGGCCCACGCCGACGAGGACGAGCCGGTGTGCATGCTCGGCCTGGGCGTGCACATCCTCATCGCCGGGGCCACCTTCAACCTGCACACGCGGCGCGCGTCCGCCGGACGACTCGCCACCCGAAAGACCTGACCCAGGGACACAACCTGCATGCGCATCCTCGAACGCTCCGTCTATGTTGGCCCGTCCCTGCATGCGCACTTCCCGGTGATCCGGCTGCTGCTCGACCTGGGCGAGCTGGAACAGTGGCCCACCGCGCGCCTGGGTCGCGGCTTCATCGACGGCCTGGTCGCGGCGCTGCCCGGACTGGCCGAGCACGGCTGCTCCTATCGCGAACCCGGCGGCTTCGTGCGCCGCATGCGCGAGGACGAGGGCACGTGGCTGGGGCACGTGCTCGAGCACGTGGCGATCGAACTGCAGAACATCGCCGGCGAGGACGTCACCTTCGGCAAGACCCGCAGCGTGGACGACCGGCCCGGCGTCTACACCGTGGTCTACGAATACACCCAGCGCGAGGAAGGCATCGCGGCCGGTGAGCTGGCGATGCGCCTGGTCGCGTCGCTGCTGCCGGAGTCGCTGCGTCCCGCCGGCAGCGTGCCCGACGACTGGGCCTGGGAGGAGGCGCGCGACGGTTTCATCCGCTATGCGCAGCGCCGCGCGCTCGGGCCGTCCACCGCCTCGCTGGTGCGCGCGGCCGAGGAACGCGGGATTCCGTGGCTCAGGCTCAACGAGCGCTCGCTGGTGCAGTTCGGCCACGGCCGCTACCAGCAGCGCATCCAGGCCACGGTCACCGGGCGCACGCCGCACATCGCGGTGGAGCTGGCCAGCGACAAGGAAGAGACCAACAAGATCCTCGGCTCGCTCGGCCTGCCGGTGCCGCGGCAGGTGCTGGTGACCAGCCAGACCGACGCGCTGAAGGCCGCGCGCCGGCTGGGCGGCCCGGTGGTGCTCAAGCCGTACAACGGCAACCACGGCCGTGGCATCACCATCGACATCACCGGCGACGACGAGATCCGCGCCGCCTTCGTCGCCGCGCAGGAGCATTCGCGCTCGGTGATCGTCGAGACCTTCCAGCCCGGCGACGACCACCGCCTGCTGGTGGTCGACGGCCAGCTGGTCGCGGCCACGCGGCGCACGCCCGGGCACGTGGTCGGCGATGGCCGCAGCACCGTCGCCGCGCTGCTCGACGAGGTCAACCGCGACCCGCGCCGCGGCGTCGGCCACGAGAAGGTGCTGACCCGCATCGAACTCGACCGCGAGGCGGCGCTGATGATGGCGCGCGTCGGCTACGACGAGGATTCAGTACCGAAGGACGGCGAAGTCGTCTACCTGCGCTCGACCGCCAACCTGTCGACCGGCGGCACCGCGACCGACGTCACCGACAGCATCCATCCCGACAACCGCGAGATGGCGGTGCGCGCGGTGCGCGCGATCGGCCTGGACGTGGGCGGGGTGGACTTCATCACCCCGGACATCTCGGAAAGCCATCGCCGCATCGGCGGCGCGATCTGCGAGGTCAACGCCGCGCCCGGCTTCCGCATGCACGTGGCGCCCAGCGAGGGCACCGCGCGCGATGCCGCCGGCCCGGTGATCGACATGCTGTTCCCGCCGGGCTCGCCCGCGCGCGTGCCGATCGCCGCGGTGACCGGCACCAACGGCAAGACCACCACCGCGCGCATGCTGGCGCACATCGCCAAGATGGCCGGCCACACGCCGGGCCTGACCACCACCGACGGCGTCTACATCGACGGCCAGCGCACGGTCGAGGGCGACATGACCGGGCCGGTGTCCGCGCGCATGGTGCTGCGCGATCCGACCATCGACCTGGCGGTGCTCGAGACCGCGCGCGGCGGCCTGCTGCGCGCGGGCATGGGCGTGACCGAGGTCGACGTAGGCGCGGTGATCAACGTCCAGTCCGACCACCTGGGGCTCAAGGGCATCGACACCCTGGAACAGCTGGCCGAGATCAAGCGCATCGTGGTCGAGGTGGCCACCGGGTGCGCCGTGCTCAACGCCGATGATCCCAACGTGCTGCGGATGTCGGGCTATACCAAGGCGCGCACCATCTGCTACGTGACCATGAATCCGGGCCACCCGCTGGTACGCGAGCACGTGCGCGCCGGCGGCCGCGCCTGCGCGCTGGAAGAAGGCGTCAACGGGCACATGATCACGCTCTACGACAAGGGCAGCCACATCCCGCTGATGTGGACCCACCTGGTGCCTGCGACGCTGGAGGGCCGGGCGCTGCACAACGTGCAGAACGCGATGTTCGCCGCATCGATGGCCTTCGCGATGGGCATCCGGCTCGATGACATCCGCCACGGCCTGCGCACCTTCGACACCACCTTCTTCCAGGCCCCGGGCCGGATGAACGTGTTCAACGAGCACCCGTTCAAGGTGCTGTTCGACTATGCGCACAACGCGCACGCGGTCGGGGTGATGGCCGACCTCGCGCAGCGGCTGGACGTGGAAGGCCGGCGCATCGTGGTGGTGGCCGGCCCCGGCGACCGCCGCGACGAGGACATCGTGGCGATCGCCAATGCCGTCGCTGGCCGCTTCGACCACTACATCTGCCGGCGCGACGACGGGCTGCGAGGCCGCGACGGCGACGAGGTGCCCAACATCATCGCCCGAGCGCTGCGCGAAGCCGGGGTCGCCGACGACGCGATCTCGGTCATCCCCGACGAACAGGCGGCGATCGACGCCGGCCTGCGCATGGGCGCGCCCGGCGACCTGCTGCTGGTCTTCGCCGATGCGCTGGCGCGCTCCTGGAAGCAGATCACCAAGTTCCGGCCGGAGGGCACCGCCGAGGCATCGCCCAGGGCGGTGCTGCCGCCGCCGCTGCCCGGCGCCGACGCCGTGCCGGCGTTCGAGTTCGAAGGCCTGGTGCGCGAGGAGCGCGGCCTGGTGTTCGCGCCGGACGAGGACAGCGACTGACTCCGGCCGCGACCATGAGCACCCCGCCGCCGTTCGACGACTCGCGCCGCCTGACCGGGCCCAACCTCTATTTCGCCGGCACCGGCGCGGTGCTGGAGACCGGCATCGGCGCACCGGTCGCGCCCGCGCTGCTCGACGCCTGGCGCCACGCCATCGCCCGCGCACGCGCCGCGCTGGACTGGCCGGAAGGGCCGACCCTCGCGCGTGAACATGCCACCGGCGCGAGCCTGGCCTTCACCGCGCCCGCCGATGCGCTGTATGCCGCCACCGAGGTCAACGAGTGGGCCTGGCTGTCCGCGCTGGCCGACGCCGGCCTCGAGACCGGCGAGCCCGCGCTGCAGCCGGGCCACGCGCCCGTCGGCGACGGGGAGGCGGCCCTGCGCATCCTGCGCGCGGTCGCGGCCGCGGAGCAGCTGCCGCGCCTGGCCGCGCTGCACGAAGCGGCGATGGTGCACGCGCTGCCGCTGCTGCTCGACGACGAACAGCTGTCGATCGGCATGGGCAGCGGCAGCAGGACCTGGGACAACACCAGCCTGCCAGCGCCCGACGAGGTGCCGTGGGAGGCGCTCCACGCCATCCCGGTGGCGCTGGTCACCGGATCCAACGGCAAGACCACCAGCGTCCGCCTGCTGACCGCGATCGCGATGGCCCACGGCTGGCACACCGCCAACAGCTGCACCGACGGCCTGTACCTCGACGGTGGCCTGATCGAGGAAGGCGACTACTCCGGTCCGGGCGGCGCGCGCGCGCTGCTGCGCCACCGGCAGGCGCAGGCAGCGATCCTCGAGACCGCGCGCGGCGGCATGCTGCGCCGCGGCCTGGGCGTCGAGCGCGCCGACGTCGCCTTGGTCACCAACGTCAGCCCCGATCATTTCGGCGAGTACGGCATCCACGACCTCGACGGCCTGGCCCAGGTCAAGCTGACCGTGGCGCGTGCGATCGCCGCCGATGGCACGGTGGTGCTCAACGCCGACAACGCCCTGCTGCGGCGGCACGCGGACTCGGTCCCGGCCCAGCTCGCCTGGTTCTCCTGCGACGACGACCATCCGCTGCTGCGCCAGGCCCGCGCCGACGGACGCGGCAGCTGCGGCGTGCGCGAGGGCCGGCTGCTGCTGTTCGACGGGACCCGTTCGCACGACCTCGGTGCCCTGTCCGACATGCCGCTGACCCTCGGCGGGCTGGCCGCCCACAACGTGCAGAACTGCGCCGGCGCCGCGCTGGCCGCCAGTCGCCTGGGCATCGGCGCGGAGACCATCGCCACCGTGCTCGGCCGCTTCGGCCGCGCGCACGGCGACAACCCCGGGCGCCTGCAGCGCTGGACCCTGGGCGGCGGCATCCAGGCCTGGGTCGACTACGCGCACAATCCCGACGGGCTGCAGCACCTGCTGGAGCTGGTGCGGCGCGCCCACGTCGGGCCCGGCCGCCTGCACCTGCTGCTGGGACAGGCCGGCAACCGTAGCGACGCCGCCATCGCCGAGCTGGCCGCCACCGCGGCGGCCTTCGCCCCGGAGCGCATCGTGCTCAAGGACATGGACGGGGCCTACATGCGCGGGCGCGCCAGCGGCGCGGTCCCCGGCGTGCTGCGCGCGGCCCTGCTCGCCAGCGGCATACCCGCCCACGCCATCGCCGAGTGCCTGGACGAGGTCGCCGCGGCGCGCATGATCCTGGCCGATGCGCGCGCGGGCGACAGCCTGGTCCTGCCGGTGCACGGCAGCGCCAGCCGCGCGCGGGTGGTGGCGCTGCTCGACGACCTGCAGGGCCGGGACTGGGCGCCGGGCCAGCCGCTGCCCGCGGATCCGCCGGGGGCGTAAGCCGCGGCGCGGTCCGGAGCGTCGGGAACGCAGCGTCCCGGGCCCTGCACGCGGCCGTGAAGGTCGCGTGGCTTACGATGGCCGCACCCGGTTTGCATCCGCAACCCGCCCCCCATCCGACGCCCTGCGGCGTCCTTCCGGAGGACCGACATGGTCTCGACCGTCCCGCGCCGGTATGCACCGGCTTTCCATCCCGTCCATGCGCTGCTCCTCGGCGGTGCACTCACCCTGTTCCTCGGCGGCCTGCTCAGCGACATCGGCTACTTCCGCACCTACGAGATCCAGTGGAACAACTTCGCGTCCTGGCTGATCGCCGGCGGCCTGGTGGTCGCGGGCGCGGCCCTGGTCTGCGCGCTGATCGGCCTCGCGCCCTCGCGCCGGACCCGCGGCTCGCTGATCCACTTCGTGCTGCTGCTGGCGACCTGGATCGTCGGCTTCTTCAACGCGCTGATGCACGCGCGCGACGCCTGGGCCAGCATGCCCGGCGGCCTCGTGCTGTCGGTGATCACCGTGGTCCTTGCCATCGTCGCGACCTGGTTCGCGGCCAGTGCCCCGCGTATCGGAGGTGTTGCATGAAGCGCCTGAGCCTGCTTGCCATCGCCACGTCGGCCATGGTCCTTGCCGCCTGCAACCCCGATCCGGGCCCGATGCAGTACGGCACCGACGTCGACCTGCCCGAGCCCAAGCGCGGCCTGCTGCCGCAGATGGTGATCGCCGACCCGTCCGAGTGGGGCGATCAGCTGCCGGTGGTGCCCGAGGGCTTCGAGGTGCGCGCCATCGCCACCGGCCTGGGCATCCCGCGCCAGACCCTGGTGCTGCCCAACGGCGACATCCTGGTGGCGGAAGGCCGCGGCGGCAACGCGCCCAAGCTCAAGCCCAAGGACGTGATCGCCGGCCCGATCAAGGCCGCCGGCACCACCGGGGTGAAGAGCGGCAACCGCCTGACCCTGCTGCGCGACGCCGACGGCAACGGCGAGTACGAAGTGCAGACGGTGTTCGCCGAGAACCTCAACGCGCCCTACGGCATGGCCCTGGTCGGCAACGACCTGTACGTGGCCAACCAGGACGCGGTGGTGCGCTTCGACTACCAGCCGGGCATGACCCAGGCCAGCGCCGCCGAACCCGAGGTGCTGACCCTGCTGCCGTCGGACATCAACCACCACTGGACCAAGGCGATGGCGGCCAGCGCCGACGGCCGCTTCCTGTACGTCGGCATCGGCTCCAACAGCAACATCACCGAGCGCGGCATGACCGCCGAGCAGGACCGGGCGATGGTCTGGGAGATCGACGTCGCCACGGGCATGCACCGCCCCTACGCGACCGGCCTGCGCAACCCCACCGCGCTGGCGATCCAGCCGGGCAGCGGCCAGCTCTGGGCCGTGGTCAACGAGCGCGACGAGATCGGTCCCGACCTCGTGCCGGACTACCTCACGTCGGTACGCGACGGCGGCTTCTACGGCTGGCCCTGGGCCTACTGGGGCAACCACGTCGACACCCGCGTGAAGCCCGAGAACCCGGAAAAGGTCGCCGCCTCGATCACGCCCGACTACAGCCTGGGCGCGCACGTGGCCTCGCTGGGCGTCGACTTCTCCAGCCCGGTGATGGGCCCGGAATTCGCCGACGGCGCGTTTGTCGGCATGCACGGCAGCTGGAACCGCCCGGACCCGTCCGGCTATAAGGTGGTGTTCGTGCCGTTCCGCAACGGCCGTCCGGCCGGAGACCCGATCGACTTCGCCACCGGTTTCCGCGATGACGACGGCACCACCCGCGGCCGTCCGGTGGGCGTGACCGTGGATCCGCGCGGCGCGGTGATCATCGCCGACGACCTAGCCAACATCATCTGGCGCGTCTCGCGCGTGGGCGGTCCGGCGGTGGCGCCGGCGGGCGCGGTGGAGGGCTCCGCCGTTCCGGCCGATACCGCTGCGGATGCCGAAGCCGGTGCCAGTGCCGAAGGCGGCGATGCGCCTGTCGCCCCGGGCACCGTCCCGGGCGCGCAGCGCTAGCCGGCGTCCGGCCCGCCGGCCGGAGGGCGCACCGCCTTCCGTGCCGGCCGCGGCTTCGCCCGTTTCCGCGCCGGCCTCGTGCCGGCGCTTCCGTATGCGGCGTCCGCCGGCACAGCGGGCGCCTGTTGCAGCGCCTGCAGCGCGGCCAGTGCGTCGACATAGGCGGTGAAGTGGCGCAGGTAGTCCGGCGACTGCGCATGCATCAGGCGGAACATGCGCAGGACCAGCGCGCGCGAGTTCAGTGGTCCGGTATCCGCCGGTGCCGGCGCCAGTGAGCGGCGGATGTGCTCGCGGTTGCGCAGTGCGCCCGCCAGGGCGTGGACGCCGGTGAGGGCCGGCAGTTCCGGCCACTGCGCCGCGCGCGGCAATCCGGTGACGGCGGCATCGGCCTCGCGCGCCTGCCGCCAATCCGACAGTGCATCGAGCAGCCCGCCGATCGCCGACGGTGGTTTCGCTCCGTCGTCCATGGCTACGGTGCCCCGGTGGCCGGGGCCACACCTTCAGCTGCCGGCGCGGGTGCCGACACCCCGGCCTGCCGCGGTCGCGGCATCGGCGCCATCTCCACGCGCCTGTTGCGCGCGCGGCCTCCGGCATCGTCGTTGCTCGCCACCGGCTGCTCGGCGCCGAAGGCCGCGGCGAACACCGACGAGGCCGGCACGCCCTGCGCCACCAGCGCGCGGGTGACGGTGAGCGCGCGCTGCGCGGACAGCTCCAGGTTGTCGGCGAAGCGGCGGTTGCCGCCGTGCACCGGACGGTCGTCGGTGAAGCCGCTGACCATCAGGATCTCGTCGCGCGCGGCCAGGAAGCCGGCCAGCGGTCCGGCCAGCGTCTCCAGCAGCGCCTCCCCCTCCGGCTGCAGCCGGTCGGAGTTCAGCGCGAACAGCACGCTGCCGCTGATGCCGATGCGGCCGTCGACCAGGGTCACGCGGCCCGCGGCGAGCGGCCCGGCCAGGGCCTGCTCCAGCGCTTCGCGGCGCTGCTGCTCGGCCTCGCGCTGCGCGACCTCGTCCGCCAGCTTCGCTTCCAGGTGCAGCTGCGCGCCGATCACGCCGACCAGGATCAGCACGAACACGCCGAGCAGCACCGACATCAGGTCGCCGAACGCCGCCCACACCGGCGCGCCGCCGTCGTGATCAACCTCGAGTTCGTGACTCACGCCGTCGCGCCCGGCAGCTGGCGCAGCTCGCCGATGACCTGCTGCTGCGCGAGCACGCTCAGGTCGACCAGCTCGCGGGCCTGGGCGACGTAGTACGCGAGCTGTTCGTCGCCGCGGGTGCCGGCGGCCTCGAGCGCCGCGGCGATGGCGTCCAGCCGCTCCACGAGCTGAGCGTTGCGCTCGCCGAACTGCTCGACCGCGCCACCGAGTGCCTCGCCCAGGCGCGACACACCTTCGGCATTGGCGTCGACGCGGCGCACTGCGGCTTCGATGGCACCGGTGCCCGCGTCCACGCGGGCGTCGAAGCGCGCACCGGCCGTCTCCAGCAGGCCCGACGTGGTCGACACCAGGGCATCGATCGCGCCGCGCTGCTCGGTGGAGGCGTGGTTCACGGCTTCGAGCAGGGTCGCTAGCGTCTGCATCAGTTGCGTGCGCTCGGAGAGCATCGCCGTATCGCGGACCATGCTGTCGGAGAGCTTCTGGCGCAGCTCGGCCACCACCTCGGCGGCCGCGCGCGGCGCTTCGGAGGCGGCTTCGACCAGGGTGGAGATCTCGGCGATGGTGGCGGCGGCGTGCGCCTGCGACTGCGCGCCAATGTCGGCGGCGGCCCGGGCCAGCGCATCGGCTACCGAGGCCTGCTGCAGGGCGGCGGCTTCGGCGGCCTGCACCAACTGCTCGCGCTGTGCTTCGGCCATCGCTTCAAGCTCGGCGCGCCAGGCGGCGAAGCGTTCGGCGTCCTGCCCCGCGAGTGTGGACTGCTGCAGCGCGTGCGCGGATTCCAGCGCCGACTGCTGGCGCGCATGCGCGGATTGCAGCTCGGAGAGCAAGGTGGCGGCCTGGGCCGCGATGGCTTCGCCGGCGGCATCAAGTGCGGCGCGCTGACGCTCCGCCATGGCGTCGTGCTGCAGCTGCTGGGCGGCCAGTGCCTCGCGGTGATGTCGGGCCAACGCATCGTGCTGCGCCTGCTGCGCGGCCAGGGCCTCGCTCCATCCGGTGCCGATCTGCTGCGTGGCGGCTCCCAGGCGATTGGCGACGCTGTCCACCAGCTGGCTGCTGCGGGCGGCGAAGCGGTCGCCTGTGGCATCCAGCGTGCCGCGGAGGGTCTCGCCCAGGGCCTGCTGCGAGGCCGCCTGCGCGGCCAGCGCGCGCTCCCACAGCGCACTGGCCGCGGCGGCATTGGCCGCCAGTCCTTCGCCCACGGAAGCCAGCTGGCGCTCCACGGCGTCGGCCACGCGGCCGTTGAGCTGCACCGCCTCGCGGGCCACGGTCTCCATGGCGGTGGCGACCGCCGGCTGCACCGCCTCGGCCGCTGCGCGCGCGCTGGCGGCCGCGCCCTGTTCGAGCGCCTCCGACAGGCGCGCGGCGAGCCGCTCCCACGCCTGGCTCGACGCGCCGTGGAACGCGTCCTGCTGGGCCACCTGGCGCGCATGCGCCGCCTCGGACTGGCGTTCCAGCGCCAACATCATCGCGTCCATGCGCTCGACCAGGGTCGGCACCGCCTCGGCCTGCAGGGCCATCAGCCGCAGCGACTCATCGCGCTGGTGGGCACGCGTGTGCACGCGCAGGCCGTCGGCGGCAACCGCATCGAGCACGCGCACCGTGGCGGCGCGCTCGCGACGGACCAGCGCCGCAAGCAGGCCCAGTGCCGCCGAGGCGGCCACGCCCGCGATCGACGTGCCGAACGCGACGCCCAGGCCCTCCACCGGGGCCGCCAGCGCACCGCGCACCGCCTGCAGGTCGCTGGCCGACTGCAGGGCCAGGCCCGTGCCACGCAGCGTGACCAGCATGCCCAGCAGGGTCCCGAGCATGCCCAGCAGCACCAGCATGCCGACCAGGTAGGGCGCCAGCGCGGGCGCCGGCAGCGGCGCCTGCCCGCCTTCGATGCGCTGCCGCACCGCACTGCGCAGCGACGGGTCCAGGCGTTCGAGCCATGCGACGAAGGCCTCCGGCCCGGGCGGCGCCTCGAGCGCGGCAGCCAGGCCTGCGGTGGCGCGGCCGTAGCGGTGCAGCTCGACGCCGCCGGCGGCGTACAGCCCGGCGATCAGCACGGTCACCAGCAGCGCCAGCGTGTGGCTGCCGACGTAGCCGGCGCCGATCCAGGCCACCACCAGCAGGCCGAGGGCGAAGACGGCGGGTTTCAGCAAAGGTCTGTTCATGCGCTCGGACTTGAAGTGCGAAGCGCCGCCAGCAGGGCTTCGATGGGTTGGAAGCGGAGGTCGAGCTCCGCCAAGAGCACCTGGCGCGCCTCGGCACGGAAGTGGTCGCGCCAGGGCAGCGGCGCCTGGCCGCCGGCATCTGAATCGGCGGCGGCTGCGCGTGCATGCAGTTGTTCGAACCGCACCACCAGCGATGGCACCAGCGGCGCCAGCAGCGCGTGCTCGCGCGGCGCAAGCACGCCTTCCATCACCGCATCCGCCGCCGCCAGGCGCGCCGCGCCACCGCCGCGCTGCGCGAGACGCTCGCGCAGCTCGCCGCGCAAGCGGCCGGTGGTCGCCTGCAGGTCACGCTGCAGGCCCTGGCAATGCTGCCGGATCGCGACCGCGCCGGCGTCCGCGCTGCCGTCGCCACCCGCCCGCGGGTGCAGCGGTCGGGTCCAGTCGCGGCTGTCCTCGAGGATCGCAGCCTCCAGGGCGTCACGCGCTGCGCGGCTTTCGGCCTCGAGGCCGGCATCCGTCGCCTCAGCGCACGGCAGGCTGGCCGGCGGCGCCGCGGGTTGCGGACGTGGCAGCTCCCAGGTCGCCGCGGGGGCGTCGTCCGCGGCCGGATCGTCATCGAGCGCGCGCGACAGGGCGACCGCGCGCTGCCAGTCCAGCCAGTCGCCGAGCACGTCGGCTGGCGCCGTCTTCGGCGGGGCCGGGCACGCCTGGCCCGCCAGCCGGGCGCTCAGCCTGGCGAGGGCGGCGCCGGAGATGGGCGCGCGGGTCGGGTCGGGATGCATGCGGATGGCCAAAACGCCTATTTTAACCCCTTGGCCTGGGCAGGTCGCCGCGCGCGGGACCGGCGCAAGGGCGCGCCCGGCCAGCCGGCACATCGAACATATGGCGTTGACGCGTCGGCATCACCCCGATATGTTGTGCCCGTCGGTTCCGGCAGGCGCTACCTGCCGGATGAAAAGGGAAGCCGGTGACGCCGTTCCGAACAGGATCGGCCAGTCCGGCGCTGCCCCGCAGCGGTAACTGGGAACGACCCCGCCATACAGCACTGGAGCCGCCACGGCCCCGGGAAGCGGCGGGCAAGGTGGAGGCCACGCGCCTCCGTGCCCATGAGCCCGAAGACCTGCCGACAGCCGCGCGCAATGCACGCCGCGCGGTGCCGGCTGCGGAATCTCCGGGGGGAGATGGCTGGCGACGCATGCGCGCGGGCCTCCCAATGCCGGGAGGTCCGTCGCCGCCGCTGCGACGCCGCCTGTCCACCCTGACGACTCCACCCGCCCGAGGGGGCGAGGCCGCGACGACGCCACGGCGTCGGCGCGCGCCCGTGCCCTGGATCCGCCCTGCAGGGGACAGGCGGCGTGCGCATTCCACTGGAGGCCCCATGGGCAGCGACGACAGCGCCACCATCACCCCGACCGGCCTGGCCCCGGACCCTGCCCCCAGCGCCGCGCACCACGCCGCCGATGGCGTCTCGACCTGGATCACCAAGGAGGCGGGGAACCGCCGCCTTCCCTACGACCGGTCGCGCCTGGAGCGGGCCATCGGCCGCGTCCACGCGGAGTGCCCGCAGCTTGACGTCGCCGGCTACACGGCCGCGGTCTGCGGCTTCGTCGAGGGCAAGCAGGCGGTGAACGCCGATGACCTGGTGGACCACCTGATCCGCGAGGCCGAAGCGCGGGTGGACGTGGACGCACCGGAGTGGGAGATGTTCGCGGCGCGCCTGTACCTGCGCCGGCTCTACAAGCAGGCCGCCCGCAACCGGTTCTACGACGCAGCCGACCAGTACGGGTCCTACATCGGCCTGCAGGAGAGCCTGGCCGATCGCAACGTGTACTCGAACGACATCCTGCGCGCCTATTCCAAGGACGAGCTGGAAGAGGCCGGACGCATGATCGACCCGTCGCGCGACCGGCTGTTCACCTACAACGGGCTCTACCTGCTGGCCACGCGCTACCTCGCCACCGATGTCTCGCGCGCGGTCTACGAACTGCCGCAGGAGCGCTGGCTGACGATCGCGCTGTACCTGATGCAGGCCGAAGCGCCGCGCGAGCGCCGCATGCAGCTGGTGGGCGAGGCCTACTGGGCGCTGTCGAACCTCTACATGACCGTCGCAACGCCGACGCTGCAGAACGCCGGCAAGAACGGCGGCCAGCTGTCGAGCTGCTTCATCGACACCGTGGACGACTCGCTGCAGGGCATCTACGACTCCAATACCGACGTCGCGCGCGTGTCCAAGGGCGGCGGCGGCGTGGGCGCCTACATGGGCTACGTGCGCGCGTCCGGGTCCGCGATCCGCGGCGTGCCCAATTCCTCCGGCGGCGTGGTGCCCTGGATCAAGCAGCTCAACAACACGGCGGTATCCGTCGACCAGCTGGGCCAGCGGAAAGGCGCGGTGGCCGTGTATCTCGACGCCTGGCACCGCGACATCGAGGCCTTCCTCGACCTGCGGCTGAACAACGGCGACCAGCGCCTGCGCGCGCACGACGTGTTCACCGCCGTCTGCATCCCGGACATTTTCATGGAGGCCGTCGAGCGCCGCGGCGACTGGTACCTGTTCGATCCCCACGAGGTCCATCGCATCAAGGGCTGGTACCTGCAGGACAGCTACGACGAGACGCGCGGCGACGGCACGTTCCGCCAGCGGTATGCGGAAGTGGTCGCCGACGAGCGCATCAGCCGCCGGACGGTCAAGGCCATCGACATCTTCAAGCGGCTGATGGTGAGCCAGCTGGAGACCGGCAACCCCTTCATGTTCTACCGCGACGAGGTCAACCGCAGGAATCCCAACAAGCATGCCGGGATGGTGTACTCGTCCAACCTGTGCACCGAGATCCTGCAGAACATGAGTCCGACACGGCTCATGCAGGAAATCATCAGCGGCACCCAGATCGTCACCACGAAGCAGGCCGGCGACTTCGTGGTCTGCAACCTGTCGTCGATCAACCTCGGGCGCGCCATCCTGCCGCAGGACGACCAGGGCGACCTGATCACCGACGTGCTGGAGCGCCTGGTACCGATCCAGGTGCGCATGCTCGACAACGTGATCGATCTCAACCAGCTGCCTGTGCCGCAGGCGACGATCACCAACCGGAAGTACCGGGCCATCGGCCTTGGGACCTTCGGCTGGCACCATCTGCTGGCGCAGAAGGGCCTCCACTGGGATTCGGCCGAGGCCGAGGACTTCAGCGACGCGGTGTACGAACGCATCAACTTCCTGACCGTGCAGGCGTCGATGGCCCTGGCGCGGGAGAAGGGGGCCTACCCGGTGTTCCAGGGCAGCGACTGGCAGACCGGGCACTACTTCCGCGATCGCGGCTACACCAGCCCGCAGTGGCTGGAGCTGGCCGCCCAGGTGGCGACACACGGGCTGCGCAACGGCTGGCTGATGGCGGTGGCACCGAACATGTCGACGGCCCAGATCGCGGGCAGCACGGCCTCGATCGACCCGGTCTACTCCGCGTTCTACTACGAGGAAAAGAAGGACTACCGTCGGCCCGTCGCCGCGCCCGGCCTGTCGCTCGACACCTGGCCCTACTACGAGAAGGGCGCCTACCGGGTCGACCAGTTCGCAAGCGTCCGCCAGAACGCGCGGCGCCAGCGCCATGTCGACCAGGCGATCAGCTTCAACTTCTACGTGCCGTCGGGCATCCGCGCCTCGACCCTGCTCGAGCTGCACATGACCGCGTGGCGCGAAGGCCTGAAGACCACCTATTACGTCCGCTCGAACGACATCGATATCGCGGAGTGCGAATGGTGCAGCAGCTAGGCGCGCTCGCGCTTCGCCTCCGCGGTTCGCATGGCGAACCGTGGACCCTGCACCACCTTTGCCCCCACACCCCGCGCCTTCGGCGCCCCCTGACTCAGGGGGTTTTTCTCCATGCAGCCGGTCGCGATGGCCGGAAGGAAGCACCATGAACGCTGTTGCCGCACCCAGGACGTCCACGCCGCTCGAGCGCATCCGGATCCTCGAGCCGCGCCATCCGAACCGGTCGACCGGGATCATCAACGGCCGCACCAGCGGGATCCTCAACTGGAACGACATTCCCTATCCGTCGTTCTATCGCGCCTACAAGGAGCTTTCGACCAACTTCTGGATCCCGGACGAGGTCGACATGAAGGCCGACGCGCGCCAGTACGGCGAGCTCTCGGCGCGGGAGAAGAACGCGTACGACTCGATCATCGGCCTGCTGGCCACGCTCGACTCGCCGCAGACGCGCTTCATCTACAACGTGGCCGAGTACATCACCGACCCGGCCGCGCACGCCAACGCGGCGATCATCGGCCAGCAGGAGGTGATCCACAACGAAAGCTACAGCTACGTCCTGGCATCGATCACCGACCTCAACAACCAGAAGCGGATCTTCGAGATCGCCCGGACGCATCCGACGATCCGCAGGCGCAACGCGCCGATCATGGACGCCTACGACGACTTCATGCGCGAGAAGACGGCGGAGACGCTGCTGCGCGCGCTGATCCAGTCGTCGATCCTCGAAGGCATCAACTTCTATTCCGGCTTCGCCTATTTCTACAACCTGGTGCGCCAGAACCGGATGGCCGGCACCGGCAAGATCATCAGCTTCATCAACCGGGACGAGCTGGCCCACACCAAGTTCATCAGCGAGGTGATCCGCGCCATCGTCGGCGAGAACCCGGAGCTGCAGACCGACGAACTGACCGACTACGTGCACCGCGCCTTCGCCCATGCGATCGAACTCGAGGTGCAATGGACCGGCGAGGTCCTGGACGGCATCGACGGCATCAACGTGGACGAGATGATCCGCTACGTGCAGTACCGCGCCAACAAGATGGCCGGGATGCTGGGCATCGAGCGCATGTACCCCGACGCCACCGACAACGTGATGCCGTGGATCCGCGCCTACGCCGACAACTTCACCGAAACCAAGACCGACTTCTTCGAGATGCGCAACGCGTCGTACAAGAAGACCAACGCCGACAACGGCTTCGACGATCTCTGAGCATGCGCATCCTCGTCGCCCATGCCTCGCTGAGCGGCAATACCCGCGACCTCGCCCGCCGCGTGCGCGCGCGCTGCGAGGCACGGGGCCACCGCGTCACCTGGATCGAGACCGACCTCGAGGATATCGCGGCGGCCGGAGCGGACCCCCACCACGACCTGTACCTGCTCGGCGCCTGGACCGGCAACGGCGGCCGCACGCCGCCGGAGATGAAGCGGTTCATCGCCGGGCTCGTGGACGCTGTCGGCAAGCCGCCGCGGGTGGCGGCGTTCGGCACCGGCGAGACCCAGTGGGGCGCCGAGTACTACTGCGGCGCCGTGCGGCGGATGGCCGCGTTCTTCGCCAGCCCGTTCCCGCGGCTGGAGATCGAGCAGATGCCCCACGGCCAGCGCGACGCCGCCCGGATCGACGCCTGGACCGACCTGGTCATCGCGATGGCCGCGACCATCGCCGCCGACAACAGACCTTTCCTCCAGACCGAAGGCCTCCCGCCCCATGAAGATCCTGCACGCCACGTCGGCTGACGACGTCGACACCGCCATCGCCGCCCATCCCCGCCTGCTGGTCGACTGGTACAAAGACGACTGCCCCGGGTGCAGGATGCTCGACCGCTCACTCGCGGTCTTCGCGACCACCCCGGAGGCCCGGGGACTGGTGCTGCTCAAGGTCCGGCTGGAGGTGGTCGGCGAGGCCTGCTTCCGGGCGATGGGCCTGCGGCAGACACCCACGCTGTCGATCCATCGCGACGGCGCGGAAGCCACGCGCCTGCCCGGTTTCCAGTCGCCCGCGCAGCTCGCAGCGGCGACCGCTTCAGCCTGGGCGCCGGTGCCGGCATGAGCGACCACGCACTCCCCGCACCCACCGAGGCGCGCCTGCAGGAGATGGTCTTCCCTGACCACGCCAACCACCTGGGCACCCTGTTCGGCGGCCAGGCACTGGCCTGGATGGACAAGGCCGCCTTCATCGCCGCCTCGCGCTACGCGCGGCGCACGGTCGTGACCGCGCGCTCGGACCAGGTGGATTTCCGCCTGCCGATCCGCCAGGGCCAGCTGGTGGACATCACCGCCACCGTCGTCGAGGTCGGCCGCAGCTCGATGCAGGTGGACGTGGCCCTGGTGGCGGAAGACCTGCTCACCGGCCACCGCGTGCCGTGCACGCGGGGCCGCTTCACCATGATCGCGCTGGATGCGGAGGGCCGGCCCGCCTCCGTGCAGCCGCTGGGCTGAACCGGAGCGCGGCGGCGCGGCGCCGGGCTATTCGACGGTCACGCTCTTGGCGAGGTTGCGCGGCTTGTCGACGTCGGTGCCGCGGGCCAGCGCCACGTGGTAGGCCAGCATCTGCACCGGGATGGTGTGCACGATCGGGCTCAGCACGCCGACGTGGCGCTCGGTGCGGATCACGTGCACGCCCTCGCTCTCGCTGAAGTTGCTGTCGGCGTCGGTGAACACGAACAGCTCGCCGCCGCGGGCGCGGACTTCCTGCATGTTCGACTTCACCTTTTCCAGCAGGCTGTCGTTGGGCGCGATCACCACCACCGGCATGTCGTCGTCGACCAGGGCCAGCGGGCCGTGCTTGAGCTCGCCGGCCGGATAGGCCTCGGCGTGGATGTAGGAGATTTCCTTGAGCTTGAGCGCGCCTTCCAGCGCGATCGGGTAGTGCACGCCGCGGCCCAGGAACAGCGCGTGTTCCTTGGGCGTGAAGTGCTCGGCCCACATCGCGATCTGCGGCTCGAGGTTCAGCGCGTGCTGCACGCTGCCCGGCAGGTGGCGCAGGGCCTCGATGTATTCGGCTTCCTGCGCTTCCGGCAGGCGGCCATTGAGCTTGGCCAGCGTCGCCGCGAGCGCGAACAGGCCGACCAGCTGGGTGGTGAAGGCCTTGGTCGAGGCGACGCCGATCTCGGCGCCGGCGCGGGTGTAGAACACCAGCCGGCTGGCGCGCGGGATCGCGCTTTCCAGCACGTTGCAGATCGAGAGCGTGAGGTCGTGGCCCAGTGACTTGGCGTACTTCAGCGCCTCCATCGTGTCGAGGGTTTCGCCCGACTGCGAGATCGTCACGATCAGGTGCTTCGGGTTGGCCACCGCGGTGCGGTAACGGTATTCGCTGGCGATCTCGACGCTGCAGGGCAGCCCGCTGATCGCCTCGATCCAGTAGCGGGCCACGGAGCCCGCATAGAAACTGGTGCCGCAGGCGAGGATCTGCACGCCTTCGACCTGGCCCAGCACCGCGTCGCCGTCCGCCCCGAACAGGGTCGGCTCGAAGCCGCCGGCGTCGATGATCGCTTCCATCGTGTCGCCCAGCGCGCGCGGCTGCTCGTGGATCTCCTTCTGCATGAAGTGGCGGTAGGGCCCCAGCTCCAGCGACGACAGCGAGACGTCGGACAGGTGCTCCTCGCGCAGCACCGGCTGGTCGTCGGCGCCGAAGATGCGCACCGCGCCGCGGGTGATCTCGGCGGTGTCGCCTTCTTCGAGGAAGATCACCCGGCGCGTGGCCTGCAGGATCGCCGACACGTCGGAGGCGACGAAGTTCTCGCCCTCGCCCAGGCCAACCAGCAGCGGGCAGCCCATGCGCGCCACCACCATGCGGTCGGGCTCCTTGCGGCTCACCACCGCCAGCGCATAGGCGCCGTGCAGTTCCTTGACCGTGCGCTGCAGCGCGGCCAGCAGGTCGTCGCCGTCCTGCAGGTAGTGGTGGATCAGGTGCGCGATGACCTCGGTGTCGGTCTGCGACTCGAAGGCGTAGCCGAGTCCCTTCAGGCGCTCGCGCTGCTCCTCGTGGTTTTCGATGATGCCGTTGTGCACCAGCGCGACGCCGTGGCTGACGTGCGGGTGCGCGTTGGACTCGGTGACGCCGCCATGGGTCGCCCAGCGCGTGTGGCCGATGCCCAGCGTGGCCGCGAAGCCCTCGCTGCCGGCCGCGCCCTCCATCTCGGCCACGCGCCCGGTGCGGCGCACGCGGCGGATGTCCGTGCCGTCGATGACGGCGATGCCGGCGGAATCGTAGCCGCGGTATTCGAGACGCTTGAGTCCTTCGATCAGGACCGGAACCACATCGCGATCCGCGATCGCACCGACGATGCCGCACATGTCTATAGGACGCCTTGGTTGGGGACGACACAGTGTAACGGCGAAAGCCCGCGGGGCCGTCCGGGCGGACAGGCGCGGTGTCCGGGCGGACACCCGGACACTCCCACCAAAACCTTTCATTTCAATGGCTTGTGGTTGGCACGCGGCTTGCGTACTACAGGTCGGAACCCTTGACCCGACCGCATCCGGACACCCCATGGAAACAAGCCGCGCCCGCATCCGCGACACCTCCGCCCAGGACCGCTCCCCGGCTTCGGCGCCGCCCGCGCGCCGCCGCCTGCGCGATCCGCGGATCGTGGCCGGCCTCGGTGCGGCCGTGGTGCTCGGGCTCGCGGCCTGGGTCGCGGTGGGCTGGAGCAGCGGTGGCCGGTCCTACGACGATTCGCGCATCCGCATCGCCGAAGTGGTCCGCGGCGACCTGGTCCGGGACATTTCCGCCGACGGCCGCGTGATCGCCGCCAACAGCCCGACCCTGTACGCCATCGCCGGCGGCACGGTGACCCTGAAGGTGGTGGCCGGCGACGCGGTGGAGAAGGGCCAGGAGCTGGCGGTGATCGACAGCCCCGAGCTGCGCAGCCGCCTGGTGCAGGAGGAGTCGACCCTGGCCAGCCTGCAGGGCGAGGCCAACCGCGCCATGCTCGACGCGCGCCTCACCCGCTCCGACGCGCAGAAGCTGCTCGACCAGGCTCTGATCGACGAAGTGGCCGCCGGGCGCGACGTGGAGCGCTACAAGCGCGCCTTCGAGGGCGGCGCGGTCTCGCGCAACGACTACGACCGCGCGCTCGACGGATTGAAGAAGGCCGAGATCGGCGTCGCCTCGGCACGCCAGGATTTCGCCCTCCAGGGCCAGGGCGCCGGCATCGACGCCAGCAACAAGCGCCTCCTGGCCGAACGCCAGGCGGCGGTGGTCGAGGAGCTGCGCCGCCAGGTCGACGCGTTGACCCTGCGCGCGCCCTTCGACGGCCAGGTCGGCCAGGTGCAGATCGCCCAGGGCACCAACGTCGCGGCCAACGCGCCGGTGCTGGGCGTGGTCGACCTGTCGCAGTTCGAGGTCGAGATCAAGGTGCCCGAGAGCTTCGCCCGCGACCTCGGCATCGGCATGCCGGCCCAGGTGGCCAGCGTCGGCAAGCAGTGGCCGGCCGAGATCTCGGCGGTGTCGCCGGAAGTCGTCAACGGCGAGGTCAACGCCCGCTTGCGCTTCGCCGACGGCAACCAGCCGCCGGGACTGCGGCAGAACCAGCGGCTGTCGGCGCGCATCGTACTGGACACCCGCCAGGACGTGCTGATGGTCGAGCGTGGCCCCTTCCTCGAGCAGGAGGGCGGCAACTTCGCCTACGTCGTCGCCGGCGGCAGTGCCCAGCGGCGGCCGATCCAGGCCGGTGCCTCGAGCCTGTCCGCGGTCGAGATCGTGTCGGGGCTGCAGGCCGGCGAACGCATCGTCGTGTCGGGCAGCGACCAGTTCCAGCAGGCGGACCGCGTCCGCATCTCCGGAGAATGACCATGCAAGCCACCCACGGATTCCCCCACGTCGTCCACTGGGATTCCTTCCAGCTGGCCGACGCGGTCCCGCGACGCCTGAGCGAGCTCTACCACTTCGAGCTCGACCGCAACGACGCCTCGATCGCGTCCCCCGCCAACGGCGACGCGCACCGCGCGCGCGCGCCGCGCCCCTACCTCCCGTCCTCGTCCCTGCCCGCCCGGTTCCAGGTCGACTGATGGACGCCACCGCCACCACCGCACAGGGAAGCAACGCCATGCTGGACATGCGCCAGGTCACCAAGGTCTACCGCACCGAACTGGTCGAGACGCACGCGCTGCGTTCGCTCGACCTCCGCGTCGGCGAAGGCGAGTTCGTCGCCGTCACCGGGCCGTCGGGCTCGGGCAAGACGACCTTCCTCAACATCGCGGGCCTGCTGGAGACCTTCACCGGCGGCGAGTTCCACCTCGACGGCGAGGACGTGCGCGGGCTGTCCGACAACCAGCGCAGCCGCCTGCGCAACCAGAAGATCGGCTTCATCTTCCAGGGCTTCAACCTGATCCCGGACCTCAACCTGTTCGACAACGTCGACGTGCCGTTGCGCTATCGCGGCATGCCCGCCAACGAGCGCAAGCTGCGCATCGAGGACGCGCTGGGCATGGTCGGCCTGGGCTCGCGCATGAAGCACTTCCCGGCCGAGCTCTCGGGCGGCCAGCAGCAGCGCGCCGCGATCGCGCGCGCCATCGCCGGCAGCCCGCGCCTGCTGCTCGCCGACGAACCCACCGGCAACCTCGACACGCAGATGGCGCGCAGCGTCCTCGAGCTGCTCGAGGACATCAACCAGCAGGGCACGACCATCGTGATGGTCACCCACGACCCCGAGCTGGCCGCGCGCGCGCACCGCAACGTCCACATCGTCGATGGCATGGCCACCGACCTGTCGGTCGAGCCGAGCCTGACCCGGGCGTCGCGCGCGGGCCGCATCGAGGCCGAATCCCGCACCCGCGCCGCCTCCGGCGCCTGAGGAGCATCCCATGCTCGCCTACTACTCCAGGCTCGCCCTGCGCAGCTTCCGCCGCAACAAGGTGCTGACCGCGCTGATGGTGCTGGCGATCGCGCTCGGCATCGGTGCCTGCATGACCACGCTCACCGTGTTCCGGGTGCTGTCCGGGGATCCGATCCCGGAGAAGAGCGACCGCCTGTTCTACGTGCAGCTCGACCCCGCCTCGCTGCGTGGGTTCACGCCGGGCGAGGAGCCGTCGGCGCAGGTGACGCGCTTCGACGCCGAGACCCTGCTGCAGGAGAAGCGCGGCCTGCGCCAGGCGATGATGACCGGCGGCGCGGTGTCGATCACGCCCGACAAGGCCGACCTGCCGCCGTTCTATTCGGATGCGCGCTACGCCACCGCGGACTTCTTTCCGATGTTCGCCGCGCCCTTCCTCCACGGCACCGGCTGGAGCGCGGCCGACGACGTGGCCAACGCGCGCGTGGCGGTGATCTCGAAGTCGCTCAACGACCGCGTGTTCGGCGGCGCCAACAGCGTCGGCCGCTCGCTGGTGATCGGCGGCGGAGAGTTCCGCATCGCCGGCGTGCTCGAGGACTGGCGGCCGACGCCTCGCTTCTACGACATGAACACCGACCGCTACGGCGAGCTCGAGGACGTCTTCCTGCCGTTCTCCACCTCGCGCCAGCTCGACTTCGGGCGCAGCGGCAGCATGGACTGCTGGGGCGACTCCGCCGACGAGACCGCGCTCAACGCACCCTGCGTCTGGATCCAGTACTGGGTCGAACTCGAGGACGCGTCGCAGGCCGCCGACTACAAGGCCTACCTCGACAACTACTCGGCGCAGCAGAAGGCCGCCGGCCGTTTCGAGCGCGCGCCCAACGTGCGCCTGCGCAGCGTCATGGAGTGGCTGGAGTTCAACCGCGTGGTGCCGCGCGACGTGATGATGCAGCTCTGGCTCGGCTTCGGCTTCCTGCTGGTCTGCCTGCTCAACACCGTGGGCCTGCTGCTGGCCAAGTTCCTGCGCCGCAGCGGCGAGATCGGCGTGCGCCGCGCGCTCGGCGCCTCGCGCACCGAGATCTTCAAGCAGTGCCTGGTCGAGGCCGGCGCCGTCGGCCTGGCCGGCGGCATCCTCGGCCTGGGCATGGCCCTGCTGGGGCTGTGGGCGGTGCGGCAGCAGCCGTCGAGCTATGCCGAGCTCGCGCACCTGGACCTGCCGATGCTGCTGTTGACCTTCGTGCTTGCCGTGGCCGCCAGCATCATCGCCGGCCTCCTCCCCGCGTGGCGCGCCATGGAAGTGACGCCCGCGATCCAGCTCAAGTCGCAGTGACCCCGAGGAACGCCTGATGGACATCCGACCGATCCTTTCCACCCTGCTGCGGCACAAGACCGCCGCCGCGCTGATCGTCCTCGAGATCGCGCTGACCTGCGCCATCATCTGCAACGCGCTGTTCATGGTCGGCGAGCGCCTGACCCAGATGCGCCAGCCCAGCGGGATCGCGGTCGACGAGCTGGTGCGCATCCAGATCATCCCCGTGGGCAACGACGCCGACGCGGCGGCCCAGACGCGCTCCGACCTGCAGATGCTGCGCAGCCTGCCCGGCGTGCAGGGTGCGACCACCACCAACCAGGTGCCGTTCGTGAACTCGTCCTGGAACTCGGGCGTGAACCTGCAGCCGGAACAGCAGCAGCCGACCGTCGTGGCGACGACCTACATGGGCGACGACCACTTCCTCGACACTTTCGGCATCGAGCTGGTGGCGGGCCGCTACTTCACCCCTGACGAACTCATCCCCAACGATGCCCTGAGCGATCCGGAGCAGGAGGTCACCATCCCCGGCGTCGTGGTCACCCGGACCCTGGCCGAACGGCTGTTCCCCGGCCAGGACCCGCTGGGCAAGCCGATCTACGTCTGGGGCGACAAGCCGGTCAGCATCATCGGCGTCGTCGCGCACCTGATCCGGCCCGGCAGCATGGGCGGTCCGGAAGGCAGCCAGTACTCGCTGGTCATGCCGGTGCGCGCCAACTACGACCTCGGCGGCCAGTACATCGTCCGCACCGCGCCCGAGCGGCGCCAGGAGATCCTCGAGAGCGCCAGCAAGGCCCTGCGCGCCAACGGCCCCAAGCGGATCATCATCGAGGACAACACCAAGACCTTCCGCGAGCTGCGCGACGCGTACTACCAGCAGCAGCGCTCGATGGTCTGGCTGCTGGGCATCGTCTGCGTGGCGCTGCTGCTGATCACCGCGCTCGGCATCGTCGGCCTGGCCAGCTTCTGGGTGCAGCAGCGCAGCAAGCAGATCGGCATCCGCCGGGCGCTGGGCGCGACCCGCGGCCAGATCCTGCGCTATTTCCAGACCGAGAACTTCATCCTGGCGACGATCGGCATCGTGATCGGCATGCTGCTGGCCTTCGGCATCAACCAGCTGCTGATGGGACGCTACGAGCTGCCCAGGCTGCCCCTGGTGTACCTGCCGGTGGGCGCGCTGGCGCTGTGGCTGCTGGGCCAGCTGGCGGTGCTGGGGCCGGCGCGGCGCGCGGCCGCGGTGCCGCCGGCGGTGGCGACCCGGAGCGTATGATCCCGGACCGATGCCTACCGTCCTGATCATCGACGACAACCCCGCCGTCGCGACCGCGCTGGAGCTGCTGTTCTCGCTGCATGACATCGACGCGGTGGCCGCGCAGTCGCCGGAACAGGGACTGGCGCGGCTGCGCGGGGGCGGCATCGACCTGGTGGTACAGGACATGAACTTCCACGTCGACACCACGTCGGGCGAGGAAGGCATCGCGCTCTTCCACGCCATCCGCGCGCAGGAGCCCGACCTGCCGGTGATCCTGCTCACCGCGTGGACCCACCTCGAGTCGGCGGTGGACCTGGTCAAGGCCGGGGCCGCCGACTACCTCGGCAAGCCCTGGGACGACCGCAGGCTGCTGGCGACGGTCAACAACCTGCTGGAGCTGTCCGAGGCGCGGCGCGAACTGGCGCGGCACCGCAGCGGCGAGCGGCGGCGGCGCGACGCGCTGTCGCGCGGCCACGACCTGCGCGGCGTGGTCTATGCCGATCCCGCCAGCGAGCGACTGCTGTCGCTGGCCTGCCAGGTCGCGCGCTCCGAGCTGCCGGTGCTGGTGACCGGGCCGAACGGATCGGGCAAGGAGAAGGTGGCCGAGATCGTGCACGCGAATTCGATGGCCAAGGACGGGCCGTTCGTGGCGCTCAACTGCGGCGCGCTGCCCGGTGAGCTGATCGAGGCCGAGCTGTTCGGCGCGGAGGCCGGCGCCTATACCGGCGCGGGCAAGGCGCGCGAGGGCAAGTTCGAAGCCGCCGACGGCGGAACGCTGTTCCTCGACGAGATCGGCAACCTGCCGGCGGCCGGGCAGATGAAGCTGCTGCGCGTGCTCGAGACCGGGCGCTTCGCGCGACTGGGCGGCAACCGCGAGCGCCAGGTGCGCGTGCGCGTGGTCAGCGCGACCAATGCCGATCTCGCGGTGATGATCCGCGACGGCCGCTTCCGCGAAGACCTGTACTACCGCCTCAACGCGGTGGAGCTGAAGCTCCTGCCGTTGGCCGACCGGCCGGACGACATCCTGCCGCTGGCGCGCCACTTTCTCCCGGCCGGGAAGCAGCTGTCGGCCGACGCCGGGCGCGCCCTGCTCCGCCATGGCTGGCCCGGCAACGTGCGCGAACTGCGCAACGTCGTGCAGCGCGCGGCGCTGCTGTCGGCCGGCGACGTGATCGCAGGCGATGCGCTTGGCCTGCCAGCGTCGCCCGCGGCGCCGTCGACGACGGTGCCCGCGGCCGACGAACCCGACCGCGCCGCGATCGAAGCCGCGCTCGCGCGCCACGGCGGCGTGCTGGCGCAGGCGGCGCAGGAGCTCGGACTGTCGCGGCAGGCGCTGTACCGGCGCCTCGACCGCCTCGGGATCCGGCGCGACTGATGCCGCGCCGGCCGAGGCTGCCGCTGAGCGTCTCGTTCACGGCGCTCGCGCTGGCCTACATGGCGATCGCCACCGCGCTGGGGCTGATGCTGGAATCCTGGCTGGCCTCGCGCTGGCTTGCGCTGCCGATCGCCATCGCCCTGCCCCTGCCACTGCTGCTGTACCACGTCAGGCGGCTACTCGCGCCGGCCCATTCGCTGTTCCGCGCGCTGGCCGGCAGCGTCGCGAGCTACCGCGACGGCGACTACAGCTTCGGCCTGTCGTGGGAAGGCGGCGGCGAGCTCGGCAACCTGGTCGCCAGCCATCGCGCCCTGGGCGACACCCTGCGCGAGCAGCGCCTGCGCCTGGTGCAGCGCGAGCTCCTGCTCGACACCATGGTGCAGAACACGCCGGTGGCGATGCTGCTGGTCGATCCCGGCGGCCACGTGGTGCTCGGCAACCTGGCGGCGCGCAAGCTGCTCGGTGACGGCCACAGGCTGGAGGGGGTCTCGTTCCCGGAACTCCTCGAGCGCGTGCCCGAAGCGATGCGCGAGGCCTTCGCCCGCGGCGGCGACGGCATGTTCACCGTCGGCAGCGACGACGACGAGGACATCTACCACCTGTCGCGCCGGCTGTTCCGGCTCAACGGCCGCCGCCACGAGCTGCTGCTGCTGCGCCAGCTCACCGCCGAACTGCGCCGCCAGGAAGTGCAGGTCTGGAAGAAGGTGATCCGGGTGATCAGCCACGAGCTCAACAACTCGCTGGCGCCGATCGCCTCGCTGGCGCATTCGGGCGGCGAACTGCTGCGGCGCGGCCAGTACGAACGGCTGCCGGCCGCGCTGGCCACGATCGAGGAGCGCGCGCGCCACCTCGAGGGCTTCATCCGCGACTACGCGCGCTTCGCCAAGCTGCCCTCGCCGCGGCTCGAGGCGCTGGAATGGCGCAGCTTCCTCGAGCGGCTGCGCAGCCAGGTCGACTTCGGCATCGAAGGCCACGTCGAGGGCCACGTGCGCGCCGACGCCGCGCAGCTGGAGCAGGCGCTGCTGAACCTGTTGAAGAACGCGCACGAGTCGGGCTCCGCCGCGGGCGACGTGCGCCTGGGCCTGCGCCGGCTGCCGGATGCCTGGCGCGTCGACGTGCTGGACCGCGGCAGCGGCATGAACGAGCCGGTGCTGGCCAACGCGCTGCTGCCGTTCTATTCCACCAAGCGCCACGGCACCGGCCTGGGGCTGGCGCTCAGCCGCGAGATCGCCGAGGCCCACGGCGGCCGCATCGCGCTGGCGAACCGCGAAGACGGCGGGCTGTGCGTGACGCTGGTGTTGCCCGCCTGAGGCGCGCACTCCCCACACACGCACCGCACCAGCGGCGCTCCGGCGCTCCGGCGCTCCGCGCGCGCCGCGCGGACTGCGCGGGCTGCGCCCTGTAGGAGCGGCTATAGCCGCGATCCGGTGTCCCGCCATCGCGGCTATAGCCGCTCCTACAGTGGCCCCGGTGCCGCGGCCCCGGTCCCGCGGCCCCGGGATCAGGCCGGCTGCTTCGGCTGCTTTGTCGGGCGCTGCCAGCCATCGATGCTCAGCTGCCGTCCGCGGGCGATCGTCAGCCTGCCGTCCGGCGCGTCGCTGGTGATCACCGAACCTGCGCCGATCGTGGCATCGCGCCCGATGGTCACCGGCGCCACCAGCGAAGCGTTCGAGCCGATGAAGGCGCCATCGGCGATCGTCGTGGTCGACTTGTTGGCGCCATCGTAGTTGCAGGTGATGGTGCCGGCGCCGATGTTCACCCCGGCACCGATGTCGGCGTCGCCGAGATAGCTCAGGTGGTTGGCCTTGCTGCCGACGCCGAGCGCGGCGTTCTTGGTCTCGACGAAGTTGCCGATATGCACGCCGTCGGCGAGCACCGTGCCCGGGCGCAGGCGCGCGAACGGCCCCACCTGCGCGGCGCCCTCGATGGTGGCCCCTTCGATGTCGCAGTGCGCGCGCACGACGGTCCCGGCACCCAGCTCGGCGTCGCGGATCCGGCAGAAGGGCCCGATGCGCACGCCGTCGCCCAGCACGACGCGACCTTCCAGCACGACGTCGACGTCGATCTCGACGTCGCGGCCCACCACCACCTCGCCGCGGATGTCGACCCGCGCCGGATCGGCGAAGCGCGCGCCGTCGGCGCAGAGCGCGCGCACGCGCCGCTGCTGCATCGCGCGTTCGAGCTGGGAGAGCTGCCAGGGATCGTTCGCGCCCTCGGTTTCCACCGGGTCGTCGACCAGCACCATCTCGGCCGCGCTGTACTCGGCCGCGGCCATCGAGAAGATGTCGGTCAGGTAGTACTCGCCCTGCGCGTTGTCGCTGGACAGGCGCTGCAGCCAGTTCTTCAGCGCCGTGGACTCGACCGCCAGCACGCCGGTGTTGACGATGTTGATCCGGCGCTGCTCGGCGTCGGCGTCCTTTTCCTCGACGATCGCGCCGACGTTGCCCTGCGGGTCGCGCACCACGCGCCCGTAGCCGCGCGGGTTCTCGAGTTCGGCCACCAGCACCGCGATCCGCCCGCCGGCCGCGAGCAGGCGGCGCAGCGTCGCCGCGGTGATCAGCGGCACGTCGCCGTAGAGCACCAGCACCTGCGCGCCATCGGGCACGTCGGGCATCGCCTCGCGCACCGCATGGCCGGTGCCAAGCTGGCTCGCCTGCTCGACCCAGTTAATGTCGGAGCGGTGCCGGTAGGCCTCGCGCACCTGGTCGCCGCCGTGGCCGTAGACCACGTGGATCGCCGCCGGCGAGAGCTCGCGGGCGGCGGCGAGCACGTGCGACAGCATCGGCTTGCCGGCGATCTTCTGCAGCACCTTGGGCATCGCGGACTTCATCCGCTTGCCTTCGCCGGCGGCGAGGATGACGACGTGCAGGTCGCCGGGCGCGGCGGTGGCGGAAGCGGTTTCGGGGGTCGCGGGCATGGCCTGTCCTGTTGCTTGATCGCGGCCATTCTAGTGCGACCCTCTGCTAGCATGCGCGCGATGTCGCAGGGCCCTCATCCGCAGCCCGTGTCCGTCGCCACGCCCACGTTCAGAGCCGATGCCCGCTGGCCGGCCGTGGTGCTGTGGGCGGGCGGCGTCGCCTGTCTTGCCGGCATCCTCGGCCATGGACTGCCCGCCGAATGGGTGCCTGCGCGCAGCGTCGCCCTGCTGGTCATCGCGCTTGGCGCAGCCGGGATCGCCCGGATCCTCCACCGCGTCCGCGGACTCGCGCCCGCGCATGGGCTGGCCATCGCCTGGCTGCTGGCGCTGGCGTGGCTGGGGGGGCCGCTGCCGATGCTGGCGGTGGCACTCGTCGCCCTCGCCGCGATCGCCACGGGCAGCCTGCTGTTGCCGCGCGCGGACGCCGCCGCCCAGTGCGTGACCGGCCTGGCGCTGGTCGCAGGACTGGCGGGCTGGCTGCTGCCGCTGCCGGTGCACACGCGCGGGAGCTGGCTGGCCGTCGCGTTGGTGCTGGTCGTCTGGCGGCACCGCGCCCTGCAGGCGTCGCTGCGCACCGCGCTGGCGCAGTGGCGCGACACGGTTGCCGCGGCGCCGCGGCCCGCCACGCTGGCGGTCATGCTGCTGGGACTGGCCGCCACCGGCTGCTGGGTTCCCACCGCGCAGCAGGACGACGTCGCCTACCACCTGCTGCTGCCGTGGTCGCTGCAGCTCGACGGCCGCCTGGCCATGGATCCCGACGTCCACGTCTGGGCGCTGGCGCCCTGGGCCGCCGACGTGCTGCAGGCAATCCCGCAGCTGATCGCCGGCGCGGAAGCACGCGGCGCGCTCAACGCACTCTGGCTGCTGCTGTGCGCATGTGCGCTGTGGCGCCTGGCCGGCGCGCTTGGCGGCGACCGGCGCGCCCGCGCGTGGACGGTGGCGCTGTTCGGCAGCCTGCCGCTGACCGCGGTGCTCGCCATGGGCATGCAGACCGAGCTGCCCACCGCCGCGCTGCTGTGCTGGGCGGCGCTGCCGGGATGCACGGCCCCGTCGCGCAGGACCCTGCTGGCCGCGTGCGCGCTGACGGGAATGCTTGCGGCCACCAAGCTGGTCGCGTTCGGCTTCGCGATGCTGCTGCTGCCGTGGCTGGCCTGGCGCCATCGCAGCGTGCTCGACGCGCGCAGCGTGGCCGCGGGCCTGGGCCTGCTGCTCGCCATCGGCGGCAGCAGCTATGCGTACGCCTGGGCGATCGCGGGCAACCCGGTGCTGCCGCTGATGAACGACCTCTTCGGCTCGCCCTGGTTCGGCGGCGACTTCGTCGACGAACGCTGGCACAAGGGCTTCGGTCCGACGCTGCCGTGGCGCATGACCTTCCAGACGCCCGACTACCTCGAAGCCCATGCCGGCGGCGGCGGCTTCGTGCTGGTGGCGCTCGGCGGGGCGTGGCTGCTCGCGCTGGCGCGGCGCCGGACGCGTGCGCTGGCCGCGCTCGCGCTGCTGATGCTGGCGCTGCCGCTGCTGGCGACCCAGTACCTGCGCTACGCCTATCCCGCGATGGTGCTGGCGCTTCCGCCGCTGGTGGTCGCGGCGTTCGCGTCCGCGCCCCGCAGCGGCCATGTGGTGGTCGTCGCCACCTGCATCGCCAACCTGCTGTTCCAGGCCAATGGGCACTGGATGCTGCGCACCGGCGCGGTAAAGGAAAGCCTCGTCGCCCTGGGCCGCGACGCGCCGCTGCTGGCGGAATACGCGCCCGAGCGGCTGCTCGCCCAGGCGGTGCGCGAGCGCTGGAGTGCGGAAGGCGGACCATCGGGCAACCTGCTCGTCCTCGACCTCGACACGCCGATGCTCGCCGAGATGGCCTCGCGCGCACGCGCCCCCTCCTGGTACGACCCCTCGCTCGCCGCCGCGGCAAACATCGCCGATGCCGACGCCAGCGGCGCGGCCTGGGTGGCGCTCTGGCAGCGCGAAGGCATCGCCGAGCTTGTGCTGCACGCGGAGCGCCTGCCTGCGCCACGTCGCGCCGCCCTGCGGCTGGCGGGTGCGCGCCACGAAGCCACGGTCGAGGGCATCGAATGGTGGCGCCTGCCGCGGCCCGACGCGCCGGCGCCCGGAGCCATCGCGCCGTGAGCCTCGGCCGCCAGGGATCGAGCTACGTGCTGATCGGCTGCGTGCAGTGGCTGCTCGACTGGGGCGTCATGGTGCTGCTCAGCCACCTCGGCCTGCGCATCGGCCTAGCCAACGTCGCCGGCCGCATCTGCGGGGCGCTTCTCGGCTTCTGGGCCAACGGCAAGATCACCTTCGCCGGCGACGGGCGCGGGCTCGGGCGCCGGCAGCTGCTGCGCTTCGTGGTCATCTGGCTGGTGCTGACCCTGCTGAGCACGGTCGCGATCGAAGCCATCGACGACATCCTCGGCCGCAAGTGGGCCTGGCTCGCGAAGCCCCTCGTGGAAGTGGGTCTCGGCGTGCTCGGCTTCATCGCCTCGCGGCACTGGATCTACCGGCGCTGAGCCTCGGCCGGGCCGGGCCGGCGCCGGTTCTGGCCTGCGCCTGCACGTCGGCAGGTTGCGGAACGCCGTGCGGCGCGGCGCTTGGCGGGGCGCTTGGCGGGACGTTTGGCGGTGCTGCGATGCGATGCCTGCTGCCGCTCATGTCCCCCGTCTCCGACCTGCGGCCGGAGCCTCCTCCTTGACTTCCCGTCAGCAGGCATCGCACCGCAGTCCGGATCGGTTCGGCCGCTGGCCGCTGGCCGCTGGTCGCTGGTCGCTGGGCGCTGGGCGCTGGGCGCAGGGCGCAGGGCGCAGGGCGCAGGGCGCAGGGCAGATGATCGGCGAGGCACGCGGCTTTGGCTATTGTGCGGCGCACCCGCGGCCCTGCATCGCTTTGGCTCTTCCGCGGAGCGCCCGCAGCCCTGCATCGCTTTGGCGCGTGGCCTGCTGACGGGAAGTCAAGGAGGAGATGCCGGCCCGGTGGGCCGGCATCGGGGGACATGAGCGGCAGCAGGCCATGCGTCAAAGCGCCGCAGCGCTGCACAAAGCTTTGCCCCCACGCCGGAGAAGAACCAAAAGAAAAGCCCCGCGCGATGGCGGGGCTTTCCGGAGACCGCTGGTGATGCCGCTCAGTGCTTGAGGTTCTTGCGCAGGCGCTCCAGCGCCTGCAGCTGCGCCGCGACTTCGGCCATCTTCTGCTGCGCCTCGGCGATGTCCATCGCCTCGCCGCGGCCGGCGAGCACGCGCTCGGCCTCTTCCTTGGCCTTGCGCACCTTTTCCTCGTCGATCTCGTCGGCGCGGATCGCGGTGTCGGCCAGGATCGTCACCACCTGCGGCTGCACCTCGAGGATGCCGCCGCTGATGGCGAAGTCGAGCTTCTCGCCGTTGGCCTGCGTCACGACGACCTTGCCGGGCTTGAGCCGCGTGATCAGCGGCGCGTGGCGCGGCGCGATGCCGAGTTCGCCGACTTCACCGGTGACGACCACCAGGGTGGCCTCGCCGCGGAAGATCTCGGCCTCGGCGCTGACGATGTCGCAACGGATGGTGGTCATGTCCCTGCCTTTCTCAAGCCTTCTCGGCCATCTTCGCGGCCTTCTCGACCGCCTCGTCGATGCCGCCGACCATGTAGAACGCCTGCTCCGGCAGGTGGTCGTACTCGCCGTCCACGATGCCCTTGAAGCCGCGGATGGTTTCCTTCAGCGGCACGTACTTGCCCGGCGAGCCGGTGAACACCTCGGCCACGTGGAAGGGCTGCGAGAAGAAGCGCTCGATCTTGCGCGCGCGCGACACGGCCTGCTTGTCCTCTTCCGACAGCTCGTCCATGCCCAGGATCGCGATGATGTCCTTGAGCTCCTTGTACTTCTGCAGCGTCGACTGGACCTTGCGCGCGGTGTCGTAGTGCTCGGCACCGATCACGTTCGGGTCGAGCAGGCGGCTGGTGGAGTCCAGCGGATCGACCGCCGGGTAGATGCCCAGCGAAGCGATGTTGCGGCTCAGCACGACGGTGGCGTCGAGGTGGGCGAAGGTGGTCGCCGGCGACGGGTCGGTCAGGTCGTCCGCGGGCACGTACACGGCCTGCACGGAGGTGATCGAGCCGGACTTCGTCGAGGTGATGCGCTCCTGCAGCACGCCCATTTCCTCGGCCAGGGTCGGCTGGTAGCCCACTGCCGACGGCATGCGGCCCAGCAGCGCCGACACTTCGGTACCGGCCAGCGTGTAGCGGTAGATGTTGTCGACGAACAGCAGCACGTCCTTGCCCTTGCCCGACGCGTCCTTCTCGTCGCGGAAGTACTCGGCCATGGTCAGGCCGGTCAGCGCCACACGGAGACGATTACCCGGCGGCTCGTTCATCTGGCCGTAGACCATCGCCACCTTGTCGAGGACGTTGGAGTCCTTCATCTCGTGGTAGAAGTCGTTGCCCTCGCGGGTCCGCTCACCGACGCCTGCGAACACCGACAGGCCTTCGTGCGCCTTGGCGATGTTGTTGATGAGTTCCATCATGTTCACGGTCTTGCCGACGCCGGCGCCGCCGAACAGGCCGACCTTGCCGCCCTTCGCGAACGGGCACATCAGGTCGATGACCTTGATACCGGTTTCCAGCAGCTCGGCGGAGGACGACTGGTCCTCGTACGACGGCGCCGCGCGGTGGATTTCCCAGTGCGCCGAGGCGTCGACCGGACCGGCCTCGTCGATCGGGCGGCCCAGCACGTCCATGATGCGACCGAGCGTACCGGCGCCCACGGGCACCACGATGCCGGTGCCGGTGTTCGTGGCGATCAGGTTCCGCTTCAGGCCGTCGGTCGAACCGAGCGCAATCGCGCGCACGATGCCGTCGCCGAGCTGCTGCTGCACTTCGAGGGTGATCTCGGTGCCTTCGACCTTCAGTGCGTCGTACACCTTCGGCACTTCGCTGCGCGGGAATTCCACGTCGACGACCGCGCCGATGATCTGAACGATCTTGCCCTGGTTGCTCATTGCCTGGTCCTCTGAAACTTGCTGTGTTCTTTCGTTGTGGGAGCGGCCATGGCCGCGATTCTTCGGGACCGGGCCGTCGGGCCCCTCCCACATGCTGTCTGGATCAGACCGCCGCCGCGCCGCCGACGATCTCGGAGATTTCCTGGGTGATCGCCGCCTGCCGGGCCTTGTTGTAGACCAGGTTCAGCGTGTCGATCAGCTTGTTCGCGTTGTCGCTCGCGGCCTTCATCGCGACCATGCGCGCGGCGTGCTCGGAGGCGATGTTCTCCATCACCGCCTGGTACACCAGCGACTCGATGTAGCGGGTCAGCACGTGCTCGAGCACGGTCTGCGCGTCGGGCTCGTACAGGTAGTCCCAGTCATGGGTCACCAGCTTCTCGTCCGACGGCGGCAGCGGCAGCAGCTGGTCGAAGGCGGCCCGCTGGGTCATCGTGTTCACGAAGTCGTTGTAGACCATGAACACGCGGTCCAGGCGACCCTCGGTGTAGCCGTCCAGCATCACCTTGACGATGCCGACCAGCTGGTCGACCTCGGGGGTGTCACCCAGGTGGGTGACGCTCGCCAGCATCCCGACCTTGAGGCGGCGGAAGAACACCGTCGCCTTCTGGCCGATGGTGACCACGTCGACCTCGACGCCCTTCTCCTGCCACTGGCGGATCTCGCCCAGCAGCTTGCGGAACAGGTTGTTGTTGAGGCCGCCGGCCAGGCCGCGGTCGGACGACACGATCACGTAGCCGACGCGCTTGACCTCGGCCCGCTCCACCAGGAACGGATGCTGGAAATCGGTGTTCGCCTGCGCGAGGTGGCCGATCATCTGCTTCATCGCGCGGGCGTAGGGGCGCGAGGCCTTCATCCGCTCCTGCGCCTTGCGGATCTTCGAGGCCGAGACCATCTCGAGCGCGCGCGTCACCTTGCGGGTGTTCTGCACGCTCTTGATCTTGGTTTTGATTTCTCTGCCGCCGGCCATGTCTTCGCTCGCTCTGCTTGCTTCGGGGTTCTGGTCAGGGGATCCGGCGACCGGGGTCAGGCGACCCCGGTGCCCGGTCCCGTCACCAGGAGCCGGTCGCCTTGAAGTCTTCGATGCCCTTGCGGAACGCGGCTTCGATCTCGTCGTTCCAGCCGCCGCTGGCGTTGATCTTCGAGACCAGCTCGCCGGCGGTGTTGTCGAAGTGCGCGTGCAGGCCATCCTCGAAGGCGCCGATCTTGCTCACCGGCACGTCGTCGAGGTAGCCCTCGTTGACCGCGTAGATCGACACGGCCTGGTGGGCGATCGACATCGGCTGGTACTGCTTCTGCTTCATCAGCTCGGTGACGCGCTGGCCACGCTCGAGCTGCTTGCGGGTGGCGTCGTCGAGGTCCGAGGCGAACTGCGCGAACGCAGCCAGCTCACGGTACTGCGCCAGCGAGATGCGGATGCCGCCCGACAGCTTCTTGATGATCTTGGTCTGCGCCGAACCACCCACGCGCGACACCGAGATGCCGGCGTTCACGGCCGGGCGGATGCCGGCGTTGAACAGGTCGGTCTCGAGGAAGATCTGGCCGTCGGTGATCGAGATCACGTTGGTCGGCACGAACGCCGACACGTCGCCGGCCTGGGTCTCGATGATCGGCAGCGCGGTCAGCGAACCGGTCTTGCCGGTGACCTTGCCCTCGGTGAACTTCTCGACGTAGTCCTCGGACACGCGCGCGGCGCGCTCGAGCAGGCGGCTGTGCAGGTAGAACACGTCACCCGGATACGCCTCGCGGCCCGGCGGGCGGCGCAGCAGCAGCGAGATCTGGCGGTAGGCCACGGCCTGCTTGGACAGGTCGTCGTAGACGATCAGCGCGTCTTCGCCGCGGTCCATGAAGTACTCGCCCATGGTGCAGCCGGCGTAGGCGC